>CALRLN020000471.1:0-4441 GCA_943368675.1 Chitinophaga pinensis
TGAACTGGTTGCGGAAGGCCCGGTCAGTTTTTGCCCTGGTCAATCTGTGGTATTGAGTTCAAACTTAAATACCAACAAAGCCTTGTCTTTTACAAAGGCCAGCAGTAAGTATGTCACAGTTCCACATAGTAGCAGTGTCAATCTTGGCACAACAGCCACAATAGAAGCGTGGGTAAATTATTCAGGCATGAACAGTACAATTATCGACAAAGGTGACTATGATTTTTTGTGGCAACTAAATGCCAACGCCCATCTTATCGGGAATAATAATAAAATGGGCTTTTATCAGAAAAGTAGTGGCATCTGGTATTATTCAAATGCAACGGTTCCTCAGAACGTCTGGACTCACGTTGCCATTACCCTAAGCGGCGGAATACTCACTTTTTATATCAACGGTGTTGCCTCAGGAACAGCCGCTGTAAGTTTTTTGCAGGATACCGGAGAAATAAATATAGGCCGGCAACAGCCATTTTTCTGTAAATGCAATTATTTCAATGGCACAATAGATGAATTAAGAATATGGAATGTAGAAAGAACCTCTACTGAAGTACGGGATAACAGATATAAATCTGTACCTGTTAATAGCCCCGGGCTTGTTGCTTATTATAAGTTTGATGAAGCCTCGGGTAGTACCATATTAGATGCAACAAGCAATGGTAACAATGGCACATTGGTTAATAGCCCTACACGGCAGATACCTTCAGGCTCACCATTAATCACACCTACCTCTTTGGTCTGGTCTCCTGGTGGAGCTACTACCGAAAAAATTACAGCCACAACAGCAGGCACTTACACCGTAACTGTTACCAATAATTTAGGATGCGTAGCTTCTGCCAATATTACTGTATCAACTTTTTCAAACGCAACTTTGGAAACCCTGGCAAGCCCGACTGATGATTATTCATCAGGAACATTATTAAAAACAGCCTCAAGTGTCAATGGAAAAATAAGTGCAACGAATAAAATAACAGGCACCGCTAATGTTAACTATAAGGCAAAGAATATGGAATTAAACCCTGGGTTCAGGGCCGATAGCGGTACAGTATTTCTGGCTGAGGTTGGGGGCTGTAATTGATATCATTACAAACAATTCCAAAGTTTAAAAAGTGTGGAATAATAGCTGTATTAAATCCAATAAATAAAAATTGAACCCATGAACAGTAACAAACTTGTCTGTATCGGTGGCTATGAAAGAATTTCCCCCATGGCTATCATTATGCTAAAAGCAGACAGCAATTATACCATTATTTATTTAGAAAATGGCAAGCAGATACTGAGCTCTACTAATATTGGTATTCTTGAAAAGCGCTTGAAAGATTTTCTTTTCTTTAGACCGAATCGCTCATTTGTTATCAATCTGAAATTTATGTCCGGTTTTGATGACAATCATAAATCGACGAGGATTCTGATGCAAAATGACACGAATATTCCGATTTCAAGGAGAAGAACTGCCGAGTTTTTGAAAATAGTTCAGTAAAGTATCCGTTCAACAATGTGCTGATTGAGTGCAACAATAAAATAATCTTTTATTTCATTACTCTGTAAGTGTGCCGTTTGCCATTCAGCGTAAAAACCAATAAATAATTGCCGTCTTCTATATGTCTGGTATTGGTATAAGCCGCCATTTTATCTTGTCTTGATGAGGTGTAGCCTATCCATACATAATTATTTTTATCGGGATTAAGATCTGCGACTTTTCTTCCGAGCATATCAAGCAGGTATACATCAGATAATTCCTGAATATCAGGCCCGGAAATGTATAGATAGTCTTTAAATAGATTCGGGAATACGTTTATCTCAGGAGCAAAAAGATTTTCCTCCCAATAGTTCAGATTAATTTCAAAAGTAAAATCAATGGGGGAAAACTTATTATTGCCCTCCTGTCTCCCTGCAATCGTAAAATTAATAGGGGGACCTAAACTAAACCAACCCTTTTCCCTGAGCACATTTCTGAAATCAGGGTTCAGAAATACTGAATCCTGGCGGACAATGATTAACTCATTCATTCCGTAAAGTATTGAGTAATTAACCGGAAGATTGGTTGATGTCCTTATCGGAATCTTAAAAGGAAAATCTGAGGGCGCCAGATTAAAATTTTCAGTTTTTACAGTTTGTGCATAACGATTGATATACCACCTTACTTCTCTCTGATTAGCATAATGTGTTGATGTAGCCTGATGACTCACTTTAATGCTGACTACTCCCGGCTTTCCGGTCGGATAAACTATATTGTCTTTAAAATAGACTCCTGTCCCTTCTACAGCAATAGAAAGCGGTAAATCCGGGTCTGAAGAATAAGTAAACGGAAATGGCTTAAAGTCCACAAGCAATGTAGTGTCTTCCGGAGAAACTATGATAGTAGATAATTGAAGAATCGGATTCTGTATCCTCACACCTAATTCAAAGGTTTGCCCGCCTTTTACAGATTGCGCAACCAGGGTTATCAATCCCTCGTTGCCATCCAATACAAGTTTTCTCCCTTCAAGATGCGCCACTTTTTCAGCAGAAGACTTTAGTTGAAGCAAGACTGATGAGTTGTCAGAACTGAAGACATCTAACAAAATTCCTGCCTTAATAAGACTATCAGATATGGTTATAGTATTTGCTAAATTCCGTATTTCAACCCAAAGGTTATTTTTAGTACTTAAGCGCCATATCTGATTCCTGAATACTGCTAATAAATCATGATTGGGCAAAACATCAACAGGTTTATATTGTTTGGAAGTAATTGTTGTCCAGTTATTTTTAATATCGAAGCGGCCTTTTACTATAAAGCTACTATCTATTGACAAATCAGATTTTATTTTTTCAAAACCGTCAATCAGCAAAGAGCCTCGCCCCGTGAGGGAGAGATATTTGTATAAGTATTGGTTGATATTGCTGCTTATTTGCAATGGCTTGGTTCCGGCTTTGTCCCATCGATAAATTTGCCCTCCACAGCCTTCAGAGCAATAGCCATTTATTAATGACAGGGTGTTCCATAGTTTGCTTAAACGGTATATGGTAGGGCCATAGAAAAAATCTTTGATTTCTACAGCCTCAAAAGTCTTGTCTACCGTACCATTAAAATTGAAGCGGCCGCCCTGATAGTAAATTTTCTTATCATCGGTTACTACCAGTTCAGATTTTAATATGCCATTTTGCCAGACAAACGATGAATCTCTGACCTGGTCATAGTTATACCGACGCACGCCACCATTCGGGATGTTTGTATAAAAGTGCCTGTTAAGCGTATCAGCAAACATAATTTCACCATCCATTTCCGAGAGGATAGTAATATTATTCTGACCGTCTATTAATACCTTTTCTCCGTCAGCAGCCTGCAATGCAAAGTCGTTATTGCCTAAATAAAAAACTCTTGCTACTTCTTTAGCATATTTAAAATGAGGCTTGTTCTGATGGAATTTGACAAAAGACTTATAGTTATTATAAGCGTTTTTGTAGCCTACCCAATAATCATTATTAGTCAGACTCTGGATATAATTAATACCTGCCTCAAATCTGATTTCAGGGATTTTTTTACTGCCTTCAATTTCTTTAAGTGTAGGAATATCAATCTGATGAAGTCTAAGTAAATAATCAATATAATAGACGTTTGTTCCTTCAATCAGTATAGAATTAATAGTTCTATCTGAAAAATCCAGCGTGCTTAGTCGCCCGTTCTTATCAATAAAATGATACCTGTTGTTCTCGGTTTTTAATGTGATGTAACTGGTATTGAAGGAATTAAAAAAATCATAGTTAGTGTTAGGGTCATTATTAGCCAATGGTAACAGGACTTTATAGGGCAGAAGATTGCCCTTAAAATCAATTTTCACAAGTTCCCGGGGTTCAAAAGCATCATTGATTTTTTGTAGAATAATCGTGTTTTCAAAGAATTTTGCTCTTCCCCATAGATATAAGCCATTGGTGCCCAGTTCCTTTGATGTTTTTTCAAAAACAAGATTATCACTACTTAAATTTTCACCGGGTTTTATTTTATATAATTGCAAATTACCGTCTGTATAGCTTATATCTTTATGGATTAGCAGCCATATATTAAGGTCTTTGTCCACGCTTATGTCTTCTATACTATACTTCTGAAAACCGAAAATTTCTTTGTGTAAGTTTTTAGTATTGATGTTTGAAAGTAATTTTCCTTCCAGACTATAAATATTAAGACTCTGATACCCCTCAGGGTCCTGCCTCATCATCAGGCATCCATTCTCAATCTTTATCGAACTATAGTAGTTACCAAGCTTTTTAAATGAATGCGTAGTTTTTTTTAGAGTTTTAAAATCGTAGTAGTGAAAGAAGAAGGCAGAGTCGTTATAAAACGAATTATCGTATGAACTAAACCAGAAACCATTTTCATTAAAACTATTCGGAATGATAGAGCTACCGGAGAAGGTTTCGGCTATTTTACCAGTGCTATCTATCAAAACAAGCGGACTATTGCCGG
>CALRLN020000472.1:0-4437 GCA_943368675.1 Chitinophaga pinensis
GATGACACCAGACAAAGATTATGGGCAATTAGTAGAGGAGCATATTTATCTTTATAAGCCCGCAATAGGCGGTAAGGATGTAGAAGTGATGGGGGTAAATGAGGTATGTAGCCGTTGGGGTATTAAGCGTGTAGAGCAGGTAATAGATATTTTAGGCTTAATGGGTGATGCTGTCGATAATATACCGGGTATTCAGGGTGTAGGAGAAAAAACAGCGGCAAAATTGATTGCTGAATATGATACAGTAGAAAATCTGATAGCCAATAGTGATAAATTAACTGGTAAACTAGGAGAATCTGTCAGAAATAGTAAGGAAATAGCATTACTATCAAAAGAACTGGCGAGGATAGAATTAAATGTACCGATTGATTTCGATGGCGATAAATTGAAAATCATGCCGCCGCATGTAGAAGAATTGTCTCAGCTTTTAGACGAACTGGAGTTCAGAACTTTACGTAAAAGATTATTACCGGAAGAGCCTGGACAATCTAACACTTCTGCATCTAATCCCAAAGTGACAGCGGTTAGTGGAGATAAAAAATCAGCAATAGGTGCAAAATCAGGGCAGCAAATCTCAATGTTTGAGGCAGATACTTCAACCAATGTAGTGGTGCATGAGAATTTAGATGAAGAGGCAGCAAGTGCCTATACCGGTTCGTCAAAAGACACCATTGATTCGGTGGTGCATGAATACCATCTGATAGATACACCGGAGTTACGTAAAAACCTGATACATTATTTATCTCAGCAGGATGAGTTTTGTTTTGATACTGAAACAACTTCAGTTGATGCAGTAGATGCTGAAATAGTGGGAATGTCGTTTGCTTATCGTAAAGCAGAGGCTTATTACATCCCATTCCCGGAAGATCAAAAGGAGGCGCATCAGATTGTGCAGGAATTCAAATCACTGTTTGAGAATGAGGAAATCATGAAAATAGGCCAGAACATTAAATATGATATAATGATTCTGCAAAATTATGGGGTTGAGGTAAAAGGAAAAATGTATGATACCATGCTTGCCCATTACATTCTCGAACCTGAACAGAGACATGGCATGGACTACCTATCTAATGTTTACCTGAATTACGATCCTGTTTCGATAGATACATTAATCGGTAAAAAGGGTAAAAATCAGTTTACTATGCGTGAGGTGAATGTGGAGAAAGTAAAAGAATATGCAGCAGAAGATGCAGATATTACCTTGCAATTGAAAAATGTATTAGAACCAAGATTAAGCACAAGCCATCAACAGGAAAAATTATTGATGGAGGTTGAAATGCCCTTGGTATGCGTGTTGGCAGACATGGAAATGTCGGGCGTAAAAGTAAGTGTAGATACCCTGCATGAAATGTCGAAGGTGTTGGATACTGATATACAGGAAATACAACGTAATATTTTTATTCTTGCAGGTGGAGAATTCAATGTGGCATCTCCAAAACAATTGGGCGAGATTCTATTTGAAAAATTACGACTCGATAAAAATGCCAAGAAGACAAAAACAGGACAATATGCTACAGGTGAAGATGTTTTATCAAAGCTGGAGGGTGAACACGAAATTGTAAGAAAGATTCTGGATTTCAGAGAACTGGTAAAGCTAAAAAGTACTTATGTAGATGCTTTACCGGCACTGATTTCAAAGAAAACAGGTAGAATCCATACCTCGTACAATCAAGCCGTAGCAGCTACCGGTCGTTTAAGTTCTACTAATCCCAACTTGCAGAATATCCCAATCCGAACGGTTCGTGGTCGTGAGATTCGTAAGGCCTTTATTCCGCGTGATGATAACCATATTATCTTATCAGCCGATTATTCTCAGATAGAATTGCGTATTATGGCAGCCTTCAGCGAGGACGATAGCATGCTCAATGCCTTCAATCAGGGGATTGACATTCACGACACTACCGCTTCAAAAGTTTTTAAAGTATCCCTTGACCAGGTTACATCAGATATGAGAAGAAAAGCAAAAATGGTGAATTTCGGTATTATTTATGGTATATCGGCTTTTGGTCTTGCACAAAGATTGAGTATCCCTAGGAGTGAAGCCAAAGAAATTATAGATGCCTACTGGCTGGAGTTTCCTAAAATAAAAACCTTTATGGATTCTGCCATTAATAAAGCCAGAGAGACCAAATACGTTGAAACCATTCTTGGTAGAAGAAGATATTTAAGAGATATTAATTCGCAGAATTTAGTTGACCGTGGCTTTGCAGAACGGAACGCCATTAATGCCCCCATACAGGGTTCTGCTGCTGATATGATAAAAGTGGCCATGATTAATATTTATGATTTTCTGAAAAAAGAAAAACTGCAATCAAAAATGATTCTGCAGGTGCATGATGAATTGGTTTTTGATGCGCATAAGAGTGAAATAGACTATCTGAAACAAAAAGTGGATGAATTGATGTGTACTGCTATCCCTTTACCGGTTAAAATGGAAACAGGTATGGGCGTGGGCAACAACTGGCTTGAAGCTCACTAATAGATATGTAAGGGTTTAAAATGATTTCTGGTTTTTCTTTTAATTAATCTTATACTTTCAATAGCTTTCAACTAGTTGAAACGTATCTTAAATAAATGAATGTAGGCATAGTAATTCTGGCAGCGGGTGCGTCTTTGCGAATGGGTGTTCCCAAACAATTACTGCATATTGACGGTAAGTCGTTAATTAAGCGCACCGCAGAAATGGCAATGGATACTGCCTGTTTTCCGGTTGTGGTAGTGTTGGGTGCTAACCGCGATATGGTCCGGAAAGAGTTAGAACGGATGCCAATAACCGTTATCGATAATCCTCATTGGGAAAAAGGTATGTCAAGTTCTATAAAAATGGGGTTGGCAGGAGCTTATATGACTTTTAAAGATTTGGAGAGTATTATATTCTTAACGGCAGATATGCCTTTTGTTTCGGTTGAACTGATTCATAAAATGGTTAATAAGGCAGAAGAAGTATCAGAGAAAATCAATGATACGCCGGATATTGTAGCGTGCAGCTATGGTGGGAAAATGGGTATTCCAGTATTATTTAAAAGGAAACTTTTTAATGATTTATTAGGCTTAACCGGAGATAATGGAGCAAAGAAAATTATATTAGCCAATAAAGATATGGCGGTTACCGTTGATTTCCCTGAAGGAAAAATTGACCTTGATACGGTAGAGGAGTACAGGAATTTTTTGTCAAATTACAATCAGAACTAATGCAGGCAGTTGGTTATTATATAGCTTTACCATTTTTATACTTAATTTCAATATTACCTTTTCCGATTCTCTATTTGCTATCAGATTTTATTTATGTAATTGCCTATTATGTGGTAGGATACCGAAAATCAGTAGTAAGAGCCAATCTGAAAAACAGTTTTCCTGAGAAAACCGATGCAGAATTGATAAAGATAGAAAAAGCATTTTTTCATTATATTGTCGATTTTTTTCTCGAAATGCTCAAATGTCTGACGATCTCAAAAGAAGCTTTGCTAAAAAGAGTGAGCATAGAAAATCCGGAGGTAGTAGAGGAATTGTACAGAAATGGCCAGAGTTGTATTGTTTCAACAGGCCATTACGGAAACCATGAATGGGTGAATCAGGTTTTGCCTTTCATGCTGCCATTTCAGATAAAAACCATTTATCGGGTGCAGCATAATCCTTATTTTAATCAGATGTTTCTTGATTTTCGAGCCAAGTATGGTGTAGAAATGATTCCGATGAATGAGGCATACCGGAAAATTAATACAAAAGATACCCGGCCGTATCTGTTAATTTTAGCAAACGACCAGTCTGCTCCTCCTGATAAAGCCTATTGGACTACCTTCCTGAATCAGGAAACATCTTTCTTTGCAGGAACTGAGGTATTTGCTCACCGTTTCAACGTGCCTGTTGTGTATGTTTGCATCAAGCGAGTCTCCAGAGGCCAGTACAGAGCAGTATTCGATATGATAAGTACTACTCCAAAAGACCTGCCTAAAGGGAGAATACTTGAAGAGCATGCAAAAAAGCTGGAAAGAGATATCAGACAAGACCCAACACCGTGGATGTGGTCGCATAAGCGCTGGAAGTATCAGAAAATAAATGGTCAGTATATAGATGTAAATTATAGAGAATGAAAACTAAGTTTTTAATCTTGCGTTTTTCGTCTATCGGCGATATTGTATTGACAACTCCTGTTATCAGATGCCTGAAGCAGCAATATCCGGATGCAGAGGTTCATTTCGCTACAAAAAAGCAATTCAAGGTACTAGTAGAAAATAACCCTTACATTGATAAGTTTTTTTTGCTGGAAAAGCCACTTGATGCCTTTATTAAAAACCTGCAGACAGAAAACTATGATTACGTGATTGATTTGCATAATAATCTGCGTACATCAATTATCAAATATCGCTTAGGAAAAAAATCATTCAGTTATAACAAGCTTAACTTTGAGAAATGGCTTCTTGTCAATTTTAAAATTAA
>CALRLN020000473.1:0-4434 GCA_943368675.1 Chitinophaga pinensis
GGGTTCTGTTTTAGAATCAATTTCAAGTCTGGATATTGCAATTTCTAAACCTATTCGTTCAAAAAATGGCAATTTTGTTGAAAAGGGATACGGAGCTACGCCATTTATAGAAGGAGAATTTCGCAGGGGTAAAATTGATGAAAAAATTAAAGCCTGCCAGGCTCTTCATCAATTGACACTATCAATTGAACAACCTGAACAATGGAGTGACTGGTATTCTCCCTGGCAAAGAGCCAATCAGGTAGCCTGGCAGGAAATAGACTTACCGAATAATGCCGATATTCGTTCAATCCGGATAATTGAGAATATAAAAAAGGCGTATAAACCTATTAACCAGGCATCGCAATTAATACACTCAGATTTAGCAGGCAATATATTGTTCAATGGCTCTACTCCAGTTATCATTGACTTCAGCCCAGAGTTCAGGCCGGGTGTATATGCCGAGATTTTAATCATTACCGATTCTATAGCCTGGCATCAGGAGCCAATAGAAAGTTTGTGGTATCCTGATTATTCTAAAGATTTAGTGATGCAACTGGCAATAAGGGCCACTGTTTTCAGATTAGCAGTTGTAATAAATTTTTACCCTTTTAATCATGACGCGTTTCTGAAAGAGCTGAAAAATTTCCAGCCAATTTTAAACATATTGCCAATTTAAAAAGTCTAATAGAAAAATATAGTAAAATCTAACAATTAACAATAATCAGTAAACAATAGAGCTATGAAAAATATACTATTTGCCTTAGGCATTTTATCATGCAGCATGCTTGGTTGTGTTGGTACTCAAACGACAAATTCGGGTCAGAAAACTACGGATACGATTAAAGCGCCTTCGAAACTTAATGGTAGCTGGGAATTGGCCGATATTCCCGGAGCAAGGGTTTCTATAGCAGGTATGTATCCAAACAAAAAACCTATCATTACTTTCGATATTAATGATAATAAATTTGTCGGTAACACCAGTTGCAATAATTTCAGTGGTCTTCTGATAGTATATGATAATAAGATTAATTTCAATAAGGCCATGGCTATGACCAAAATGATGTGTGAGGGAGAAGGTGAAACAACCTTTGTAGAAGCACTGAAAAAAGTTGATACCTATACTATAAATGCTGATAATAGCCTTAGTTTACATACAGGTGGTGTTGAAACCCTGCGCCTGGTAAAAGTTATTAAGCAATAAATAATTGTACAGCAATGCTAGAAAGCAAGAAACCAAAGAGCGGTTCCGTGGTCTATTACTATAATACTATGCAGTACTTTCTTTTTCTTTATACTAATCCGAAATGCCGGTCAGCACATTACCTTTATTAAACTTGA
Source organism: Chitinophaga pinensis (assembly GCA_943368675.1). GTDB lineage: Bacteria > Bacteroidota > Bacteroidia > Cytophagales > Spirosomataceae > Emticicia. Next base: position 1,321 of record CALRLN020000473.1, read on the forward strand.
AATCTTTGTTAAATAGCACTTGTACCTTACCACCGGTTGTATTATCAAGTTTAAAATTTATTTTTTCTTTGCCTTCAATAAACCCTGATGCTGGTTGATTACTGTTATCAGCTAATTCTGCCGGATTTGAATTTTTGCTTGAATAAATGACTCTGCCTTCAGTATCAATATAATATAAAGTATCTTTTTGTCTTACAGCAGCCATTCCCTGATCAAATGCAGAGGCTTTATCGAAAATCGGAGGAATAAATTCTATTCCGTTAGTATTGATAAAGCCATATTTGCCATTGATTTTGAAAGCAGCGATATTGTCTTTGAAATCATCTAATAAATCATATTTAGCTGATATAATCTCTTTACCGTTACGGTCTATAATACCATATTTATCGCCTTTCATCATCACGGCCACACCATTCTCAAAAACACCGACATTCTGATAGGCAGGCTGAATGACCATATTATTTTTCTGGTCTATTACTCCGGTAAGGTCTCCTACTCTGACAGTCGCTAAACCCTCATGATAAGAACTGGCAATATCATATTTACACGGAATCACCTCGTTCCCATTCTGATCAATATAGCCAAACTTGCCGTTATTCATTACTACAGCGTAGTTTTCAGAAAATGGCAAAGAAAACTCATATTTAAAATCAATTACAACGTCACCAGTGGTGTTGATGTATCCATTCTTTCCGTTTTTGATTATTAATGCTTTTCCGTCGCTAAATCCCATACCGAAATCATATTGAGGGTTAACAACAACTTTGCCCTCTTTATTTATAAATCCGTATTTACCATGAATACTGACAAGGGCAAAGCCTTCTGAAAACGGTTCGCAGGTATCAAAGACCAATGAAGAAAGCAAGCTGCCGTCTTTACGTATAAAAGCATACTTGTCTTTTTGCCTTACAATGGCAAGCCCTTCCTGAAAATTCTGTGCCATATCGTATTGGCAAGGAATTTGTAAAAACCCCTGACGGTCAATAAAACCATATTTTCCACCAATGTTCACACGTGCCATATTATCAAAGAAATAGAGCCCAATGGTTTCATTGCTGAAAATATAAGGGCCTGGTTTTGCTTCCTGTGCTTTAAGCGTAGATGAAAGTAGAATTAACAGGCTAAAGAAAAGGAGTTTAATATTAGTAGTCTTCATGTCGTTTGGCAAGATTATAATTATAGCTTGTCCAAACATTATGCCAAAGAAATCTATTATAACTGTTTAATATTTTTATATTTGATTAACCATACAAACTATACGATGCCAGTTAAAGTACTTCTTGCCGACGACCATGAGATTCTGCTCGATAGCCTGGCAGCATCAATCAATACAAGCCATGAAATTGAAGTAGTAAGTACAGCTGTTAATGGTGAAGAAGTACTGAAAAAACTGGATATTTATGAAGTAGATGTATTGGTTTGTGACATGCAAATGCCAGTGTTGGATGGCATAAGTACAGCTTTGCAGGTAAGGCAGTCCTTTCCGGACGTCAGGATTCTGATGTTGACGATGCTAGACGATACAACTACTATTAAAAAGGCCATTCAGGCAGGGGCATCCGGCTATATATTGAAAAAATCAAAAAAAGCAGAATTAGAAAAAGCCATTCTTGCTGTGGCCGCAGGCAGGAAATATTTTAATGAAGAAGTGCTGGCAGCGCTGGCAGACGAAGATTCCGGAGGCTTTAACGAATTTCATTATCAGGCACTTACCGAGCGTGAGCTCGAAATTCTGATTCTGATTGCGAGAGAATTCTCCAGCCAGCAAATTGCTGATAAGCTGTTTATTAGCATCAATACAGTGGAGAGTCATCGTAAAAATATCTTCCGCAAATTAGACATTAAAAATATTGCAGGTATTATCCGGTATGCTCTTCAGCACAAACTCATTCAGTAGCTATTCTTTATACACAAAAGCCAAAGGGACAGATACAATAAATCTGGCGCCTTTTTCATCATTATCCATAAAAAACTCACCACCTAAATCTTCCAGGCGGCTTTTGATATTCTTTAATCCCATTCCTTTTTCTACATTCCTTTTGATGCCTTTTCCATTATCACTTATTTCCAGCCACAATACATTACTTTTTTCAAAAACAGATATGCTTGCCTCTGTTGCCTGAGAGTGCTTAATGATATTCTGAATTAATTCCAGGCAAATGGCATACATATTCAGTTCTATGCTACGGCTCTGCCGGTTCAACTGATTAACTACCAATGAAAAATTAATTTTCTGACCATTATTCAATTTTTTTATCAATCTCTCCAATGCCGTTTTTAACCCCTCTTTCTCCAATTCTTCAGGTAATAGATTATGCGATAATAACCTTATTTCTGTGTAGGCATTTTCGGTCATGTCTACTATTCCGGCATAAATTTTCTTTTCCCGCTCCGTTAAATTCTCAGGATTTATATTGTCTAAAGATATGTTAATAGCAGTCAGCAAGCTCCCCAGATTATCATGCAGGTCAGCAGCCATCCGTTTTCGTTCAAGCGTCTGTCCTTTTTGCATGGCCTCCTTTATTTCATCGTAGGCTTGTTGTAAAGCAATAGTGCGTTCTTTTACTTTCTCTTCCAGGCCCAGATTCAAGGCATTTATTTCATTTTTCTGTTTTTCTACAATTGTATTTTTCTTATTCAGCATTTGGTAATAATACCATAGAATACCCAGCATAATTATTAATAAACTAATGCCTGATATGAGATAATTTCTCATTTTTTTAGCCTCCTGTATTTCAATCTCTTCTCTTTGAATCCTTGCATTCAGCTCTGCATCTTCAATTTTTTTTCTGAGAAAAGACATTTCAAGCGCATTTTTCTGATTAAAACTCCTGTCTTTGCCCTCTATGTATTTTTCAAAGAAGATTAATGCTTTATCAGGCTGGTTTTTGGCTTTATAGCATAAATACAAAAGTTCGTTGGCATTTATTATGATTCGTAATGGCAAAGAGTTGGAAGAAGTGCTGAGGGATTTTTGTGCAAATTCAATACTTTTATCATAATTTCTGGTCTGGTAGAATACTTTCGCCGTTAAAAAATTCGCCTCACACTCACTATAAGAATCATTGCTGTTTTCAAAAAAAGGTCTGGACACATCTAAATAATCAGCCGCTT
>CALRLN020000474.1:0-4427 GCA_943368675.1 Chitinophaga pinensis
AGCCCTTATTGAACAGTTTATTAAGAAAGAACCCCGCATTCAACCTATCCGGTCTAACATTATTGCTGAAGAAGTAGAAGACCTGAGCGAGCGTAGTACTACAATGACTGGGCCGCTTTTGACAGAGAGCTACGCTAAAATTCTGTCCCGCCAGGGAAGATTTGAACAAGCTATAGAAGTTTATCATAAACTTATTGTAAAAAATCCCGAAAAAAGTACTTACTTTGCAGGCAAAATCGTAGAATTAGAAAAGAAAAGCCTCTGACACGCAGGTTTTATTTCGAAATAAATTATTGGTCTATTTAATTTTAATTGAAAAAATGTACACTACAATCTTAGTTTTGATGGTTATTGTTGCCATTTTATTAGTTTTAATCGTATTAATTCAAAATCCAAAAGGTGGTGGCATATCAAGCGAATTTAGTGGTGCCGGTTCACAGATGTTTGGTGTGCAACGTACAGGTGATTTATTAGAGCAACTTACCTGGGGTTTCTTTGCATTTATAATTGTAGGAGCTTTGGTATCAGGTATTTTCATTGATAAAACCGGAAACGGTGTTCAGGACAATGGTCTGAATGTTGAAAAATCTCAGACAAGACCAACAACTGCCCCGGCACAAGCGCCAGCCGCTACACCAGCTCAGACACCAGCTAATACTACTCCTGCCCAACCGCAGAAATAATTTAACAGTAGAAAATCAAAATGCCCTGATAATCAGCTTATCAGGGCATTTTGATTTATAAACTAATAGCTCTTATTTAATCACAAGATTTTTCAGATTCCCGCTTTGCTTTCTTTTCATTTTCTTCTTTTAGTAAGGCTATTTCCTGCGCCAGCCTGGTTAGATTCTTCTGTAATTTTGAGTTAACTATTGAAAGGTGCAGTAAATAAATCAGAATCACAAAGATAAATGCAGTAAAGACCAGATTTGGCGCTTCATATACACCAAATAACCTCGAAATTACCTCAAGTCCATTTCTCCATATCGAAAAGATTGCTAAAAAGATTGTACAGACCAGCCATACAATAGCATATTCTTCTCTGAGCTTCCCTTTTACAATTAAATAAGCTATATACAGAATAAAAAAGAAATTGATAACTATGGTGATAATCTGGATTCTTGCCATTTTATGATGTAGTAGATTTATAGGTTAAGATATTGTTCCAACGAATAACCAAAGTAAATTTAAGAAAAATAAGTATTAACCAGGTGAAAGACCAAAGATAATTACTGATAAAAAGCAGAAACTTGCAAAAATAATAATGGGAATAGAATCAGCTTCTATTCCCATTATTATTCTATAAGTTAGATTTGCTTATTCGTATCGCAGTGATTCAATAGGATCTAATTTAGATGCTTTGTAGGCAGGGTAAATACCTGAAATAATGCCGACAACTACGCAGACTATAATACCCATCATCATCCATCCCCATGGAATGATAAAGCTACTCTTTTCACTAATCAACTTGGCAATAACATTCCCGACGGAAATACCCAATATAATCCCTCCTATTCCTCCAAGAATACAGATAACAATTGCCTCCATCAGAAATTGCAACCGTATTTTAAATGGTGTCGCACCAATAGCCTTTCTGATGCCTATCTCTCTAGTTCGCTCCGTTACGGACACCATCATGATATTCATTAAGGCTATAGCCGCACCGAGTAAGGTAATAATGCCGATACCAAAGCCACCAGCTCTTAAGTAACCTGTTACTTCTTCAAAATCTTTCGCCAAAGCATCAGAGCGCTCCATTTCAAAAGATTTTGGTTTACTGGCGGGGTCTTTTCTTACTCGTCGCATAACCGCCTCAGCTTCTCCTAAAATATAATCCATATCAGATACATTAGGTACAGACGTGGTTATATCAAAAGTAAGAGTTCTGTTACCGGCTATCTGTCTGCCTGTTTCTAAAGGCACCAGTGCTACACGGTCATCTCCACCGCCATTGATACTTCCTTTTTTCTCCAGAACGCCAATTACCTTAAATCTCAGACCCAACAGTGTGATGTCTTTATCAATCGGATTTTCTTTGGGGAATAATAATGCAGATAATTCATTTCCCAGTATCACTACATTATTGGTAAAATCAATATCATTTTTATTGATGTCTCTACCTGCCTGCAACTTGTAACCTTTAATTGTCAGAAAATCTTCATCAATCCCACGTATTAGGGTGTTGGGGTTAGTTTTGATAGATTTATATTTCAACTGCGCAGCACCGGCAACATTTGTATAAATACTGATAGTAGCAGGTGTTTTGCCCTGAAACAGCGTTTTATATAATTTTGCCTGACGATAATCTATAGGTGGAAAATCTTTTTCATCTACTCCCCCACTTCTCCGTCTCCATAGCCTTGGGCCTTTTATATCAAATGAATTTGCTCCCAGACCCGCAAAACTATTATCAACCGAGCTTTGCATACCATCAATGGCCGTCAGAATACCTACCAACGAGGTAATGCCGATGGCAATAATCAATGCAGTAAGCACCGTGCGGAGCATATTTCCTTTGATAGACCGAAGTCCTTCCCGGACATTTTCTTGTAAATTCATTTGATACAATGCTTGAAAAATGAAGAGACTAAAATGATATTTCGGGTATCATTTACAATTACAAAGTTCCATAAGAGTTTTGACACCTACAAACCAATGAGGTAATTGATTCAGCCGTTTATCATTATTTTCTCACTAATCGTCTCTTTTTCCTCAGAAACAGAGGTCCATCTTATACTTTTAAATAAAATTAACCAAAATAAACCGAGAATTAACTAATTTAGGTATCTTAATTAACATCACAAACAAACTCCTACATGAAAAAAACTACCCGTTCTCTCATTGTTGGTCTGATGCTATCTGGTAGCTTTAGTTTTGCACAAACAAAAGAAACCTCAAAAGACCCTGTTATTGCCAGTATTATCAAGGAAGCTACTGAAAACTCTCAACTCGAAAAAATTGCCCATGAATTAATGGATGGCATCGGCCCAAGATTAGTGGGTTCACCGCAAATGAAAGAAGCGCATGATTGGGCTATTGTGAAATATAAAGAGTGGGGAATCACGGCTAAAAATGAAAAATGGGGCGAATGGCGCGGTTGGGAAAGAGGTATATCTCATATTGATATGGTTTTCCCTCATGTAAAGTCTCTTGAGGGCACTCAACTGGCCTGGAGCCCAAGTACCAAGGGGCAAACCGTTACGGCTGAAACTATTATTATTCCGGATCTTGCAGACTCTGTAGCCTTCCAGAAATGGCTACCTAATGTAAAAGGTAAATTTGTGATGATTTCGATGAATCAGCCAACCGGACGCCCGGATTATAACTGGGATGAATTTGGCACCAAGGAATCAGTAGAAAAAATGAAAGCTGATCGGACAGCCAAAACCGAAGCCTGGTCAAAACGCATCAGTAAAACAGGGTATTCCGGTAATGCTAAAGCATTGCCATTAGCCTTAGAAAAAGCCGGAGCTGTTGGCATTGTAATGAGCTATTGGTCGAGAGGATTCGGTGCCAACAAAATTTTCGGTGCCAATACCAAAACTATCCCAACTGTAGACATTTCATTAGAAGATTATGGCCTTTTGTATAGACTAACAGAATCAGGTATCAAACCCAAAATTAGCGTTCGTGCTGATTCGAAAGAATTGGGTGTGGTGCCGACTTTCAATACGATTGCAGAAATTAAAGGCACTGAAAAACCAAACGAATATGTAATGCTCTCGGCCCACTTTGACTCATGGGATGGTGGCACAGGTGCAACTGATAATGGCACCGGAACTATCGTAATGATGGAAGCCATGCGCTTATTAAAGAAATTCTACCCTAACCCTAAACGGACAATTCTGGTGGGCCACTGGGGTAGTGAAGAACAGGGGTTGAACGGTTCTAGGGCATTCGTAGAAGACCATCCTGAAATTGTGTCAAATCTTCAGGCGCTGTTCAATCAGGATAATGGTACAGGCAGAGTAGTGAATATTACCGGACAGGGTTATTTACACGCTTATGATTATATTGGCAGATGGCTGTCTAAAGTGCCGGCAGAATATAAAAAAGGCTTAGAAACACGTTTTCCGGGTGCTCCCGGAGGTGGTGGCTCTGACTTTGCTTCTTTTGTGGCAGCAGGAGCTCCCGGCTTTTCACTAAGCTCATTAAACTGGTCTTATGGCACTTATACATGGCATACAAACCGTGACACTTATGATAAAATAGTTTTTGATGATGTACGGAATAACGCCATTCTTGCTGCTATTTTAGCATATCAGGCAAGCGAAGACCCTGCCAGAACTTCGACAGAAAAAAGCATTTTACCTTTCAATGATAAAGGTGAACAAGGAACCTGGCCTGCAAAAAGGTCTCCCACGCGCAAGGGTGGCTTAGATTAATCATATCATAAGGCCTGTAATTCTTATTGATTTACAGGCCTT
>CALRLN020000475.1:0-4422 GCA_943368675.1 Chitinophaga pinensis
GAACAGGGCGGATTGCTCCCGGCCATTTGCCATACCAGCTTGTTCCTTCTCTGTAGTCAGCCACATCAAAGCTAATGGCATCTTCCATAAAGAAAACAGGGTCTGAAGTGTCTTTAACTATCATTACCGAAATATAGTATGACCCATCATTCAGAAAATTGCCCGGAATTTCCAGCAATCCTTTAATTAATCCTTTAGAGAAAGTTTTGGATTGACTGCCAACATTAAACACGCATTCACCTGTCATGTTATATAAGAATACGCTTAAATTGAGGTCTGTTTTTTCGAGCATATTCCAGAATTCAATACTCACTTTTAATGGTGTACGTACATCAATATTCTTGCTTCCGTTTACAAAGTCTGGTAGCACTTCGATATGTTTCACTCTCACATAATCATTGCCCGGAGCATTGTCAGGTTCATCCCAGTTCTGGCTTAGCTGAAACTTCGAAATACTCGTCATGTAGTCATGTAAAACTTCACCTACCTCTCCATATTTTACGAGGTTACCTTTTTGCAGAAATGCTGCTTTATTACAGAGCCCCTGAATAGCTGTGGCATTGTGGCTTACGAAAAGGACTGTCCTGCCACCATTGGATACGTCTTTCATTTTACCGAGGCACTTTTTCTGAAATTCAGAATCGCCAACGGCTAAAACCTCATCTACAATCAGAATCTCAGGTTCAAGGTGTGCGGCAATGGCAAACCCTAAACGCACATACATACCTGATGAATAACGTTTTACAGGAGTGTCTAGAAACTTCTCTATACCGGCAAAATCAACTATTTCATCAAATTGCTTTCTGATTTCATCCTGGCGCATTCCTAAAATAGCACCATTGAGAAATATATTCTCTCGCCCGGTTAATTCAGGATGAAAGCCTGTTCCAACTTCAAGTAAACTGGCCATACGGCCTCTTACCTTTACCTCTCCGTGTGTAGGTTCGGTAATTCTGCTCAATATTTTTAGCAGGGTAGATTTTCCTGCACCATTCGAACCCACAATTCCTACTCTGTCTCCTTGCTCTATGTCAAAACTCACGCCTTTCAGTGCCCAGAAAACCTCTCTTGTTTCTTGTTCTTCTTTACTTGTAAAAAACTCCTGTACAAAACCTGTCAGGGTTTCTTTTAAATTCTGATACTTTTTCTTTTTATGACTAAGTATATACTTTTTAGAAATATTCTTTATAGTTATTGCTTTCATGCGAAACGCCACTCAGGGTACATTTTAGATATAGTCAACAAAGGAATTTTCATTCTTACGGAAAAACCAGATTGCAAAGATGACTGAAATAGTTACAAATACAAGTGTTGGTATTAAACTTTGCCAGTTAAATGGGGCGTAGTCGCCTAATAAAGACCAGCGCAGGCCATCAATAGTACCTACCACCGGATTAAGATTATAGTAAGGATACCACCAGGCATCTTTTCGAAGTTCGCTCGTATAACCAACCGGAGAGATAAAAAAACCGAATTGTACAACAAAGGGTATAATCTGGGCAATATCGCGGTATTTTACATTAAGTACTGAGGCAATCAGACCAAAGCCAAAAGCACCCAGAAAGGCCAGCAGCATAAATAAAGGTGCAAAGACAATATGCCAGTTAGGTACAAAATGGTAATAGAAGCAAAAGACAAAAAATATGAAAAAGGCTATGAGTGCATCAAGAAGCCCAACCAGCAATGAGCTGAACGGTATGATAATACGAGGAAAATATACTTTGGAAACAAGATTACTATTACCTACAATGCTATTACTGATTTGCGATAAGCATTGTGAAAAAAACAGCCAGATAATAACACCGGGTAGTACAACGAGCATATATGGGATAGTGGCTTCTATCTCCATATTGGCAATTTTTCCAAAAGCAAAGGTCATTACAACAGCTGTCAATAATGGCCGAAAAACTGCCCAGGCTACGCCTAAGACAGTCTGTTTATAGCGGACCATTACGTCACGCTTGCCTAATATCCAGAATAATTCTTTTTGTCGCCAGACTTCTCTCCAATAATGTAGTGCTGATTTACCTGCTTTAATTACTATTTCGTTCTCCGATTTTTTCATGCACGATGCTTATTCATTCAAACAATAATATTTTCTATACTTAACTCATCAGTTCCTGATAAGTTTTACGGACAATAATAAATATCAGGCATATGAAAAAGCCTAAAAAAGCCCCTATTTTTGTACTGCCACCAACCGTATAATCCTTGCGTAACAACGGTAAACGAACCGGTTGAAGTAAGGTAAACAGTGGGGTCTGGTGTATCAGCAGCATACGCAGGTTTTCGACTGTTGCCATCTGCGTATAATATTGATTAGAAATAAAAGTGTTATTTCTGTTCAGTTGTTGTTGCCTCATGGGCGCAGTCGGGTCAACGGCATTAATACTCTGGAAAGTAGTAATGGCCAGTTGGCGGTCTGTTGAATTGAGTTTGCCCTGCAATTCATTCAATCTTTTTACCTGAATATCATAAATCTCCTGGGTTTTTTTTGTTCGCACCTCCACATAAAACTCTTCAAGGGTTTTAAGCAGGGTTTCTATCCAGATTTTGGTCAGCATCTCATTATTGGTGACTGCCGATAAAATCATGATTGAACTGTTTTTATCCAAAGGCTTTAATTCTGTCTGCTTCTGTAGCTTTTCATAAATGGTAGCCACCAATTCGTTCTCATTTTTTGTAAATTGCTCAGGGCTTTTAGGCGTAAATCTGAAATTTATAGCTGCTGTAAGAGGCTCATGGAAAAGATCACCTCCCCATTCCTTGCGTTTAATATCACTACTATCTTTATAATAGTTGATAAACAGCGTCTTCCTGTTGCCTACCATTACTTCTTTCATCAAGGCTCTTTCGTACAAAGTTTTTGATGAAATCACCAGATTGAAGTTTCCACCACTGAATAGATCATTTGTTTGTGCTCCACCTCCCATACCGTTAACGCCAAAAGCATTGGCAATTCCGGCAAAACCACCCATACCGCCCTGATTAGGAGTGGCTGATTCAAGATTAAATTGTATCTCTCCGTAAAATTGTGACTCTTTGAAGTTTTTTATATCCAGTAAAATACTCACCAAAGTACCCACTGCTATACTAATAAGCAGCAGTTTCCATTCACTACCTATCAGTTTAAATATGTTTGCTATTTTCTGAAATAAATCCTTAGTACTGATTTGCTCTTCTTGTATGATCTGTGTTTCAGCCATTTTCTTTTTTAAAATTTGTTGTGTAACAGCTTATTATTTTGTGAGTTGGAGGAGAGTGACAATACCTATAAGAGTTGTCATAGTTCCTGCAATGGTAGCAAATAGGTTCTGGGCCTGAGCCAATTGCTGTACGGCTGTTGTTGTTTTCTGAGGAATAATAATTTCTGAACCAGGCGCTACTTTAGGATAAATATTGATAAAAAGGAATCTTCTGGTTCTATCAACAGAGCCATTGGCATATAGCACATAAGATTTGCTCTTTAATGATCTTTTCGTGAAACCACCTGCTTTAGAAACATAATTCATGAAATTATTTCTGTCAAAATACTTAACCGTTGTTGGATACAGTACTTCTCCCTGTACACGAACGGTTTCAAGACGCTTTGGAATGCGGATAATATCACCATCCTGTAGAATCATATCTTCCGTTGAGCCCGGATTCTCAAGTATTCTTCTTAAATCTATGCCGATAGAAGATTTTTTAGTTGCATCCACATCTTCAACTTCAATTGTCTGATTCCCTTTTACACTATTAGCAATTTCTGTAATTGCTCTTCGGCGTTGTTCGATTTCAATTTCGCTTAGTTGAATCTCTCTGATTAAAGTAGCTCCTTCAAGGTATGAGTAAGGAGTAAGTCCTCCGGCACGTTTAACGATGTCCGAAACTTTTTCATCTTTGCTTTTAATACCATATTTATCTGGGAAAATAACTTCTCCTTCCACCTCAACGAATGCCTGTTTCACATAATTAGGAGATTTTCTGATGAAAATTTCGTCAAACGGTAGTAAGACAAAATTACTACCTTCTTTTTCTACACTTAAATCAGGACGGACATTAAACTCATAAGTATCTGAAATCTGTGCGTTTGCAGAAGTAGGATCAACATTTCTTTTTCTACGGACAACCTCCACTCTTGATAATGATGCTGATTCTGACAAGCCACCTACTTTTATCAATACATCTTCAATTGTCAGGTTCCTTACAAAAGGTAACTCAATCCCTGCTTCACCTTCAGGGTTATTTATGGCTCCCTGAATACGAACATAAGCAGGTTCTGTTAAATCAAATATGGACGGAATGGTGATCAGATCCTCACGCTTTAACGGAATATCAGACGACTTACCTTTCATTATATCATCAAGATTAACTGAAATATTTTCAATAATCATATCCTCGCGGGTTCTTACAATTGCAATTCTACCGGTTAAAGCTTCA
>CALRLN020000476.1:0-4417 GCA_943368675.1 Chitinophaga pinensis
AATGTGTCCTAAATTATGCCCCACCAATTTAACATATATATCGCAAATAATTACTCGCATAATTTTTCTTTTGAAAATTCGATTAATAATAAAACGCCTACAAAACGTAGTAGTTGTATTGATACTGAGTCATTGGGTATATTGCCCTGCAACATAAAAACACACGAAGCGGGAACCTCGTAACACTTATTTCCCTGTTACACTTTTGTACACATCAAGGGTTTTTCTGGCTGTATTTGCCGGAGAAAAATCCTTGAGGCGCTGGTAGCCCTTCTTTACCAGATTCAGCCTTAACTCTGCATTCTCAATCACTGTTTCAACCTCATGTGCTATATGTTCCTGATTATCCGGATTAAAATACAGTGCTGCGTTCTGGCCTACTTCCGGAAAACACGAACGATCGCTTAGCACAACCGGACAACCACAGGCAAATGCTTCCAGAATCGGGATACCGAAACCTTCATATAAGGAGGGATAAATAAAGGCAATTGCCTTTTGGTAAACCCGATACAATACAGCATCGTTCTGCACTTCCTGATGCAATACCTGCTTGCTTACCCCAAGTTCATGAAACAGTTTCTGCTCAGTGTCTGTAAATTTATGGCTTCCTGCACATACCAGATATAAATCAGGCTGTTTTTGCAGAATTGGCGTGATGGCTCTGAGAAACACATCAAAATTTTTATAATTGTCCCGGTTACCGACATATAACAGGTACCTTTCAGGCATTGCAATATCAAAGTCTTCGTCCGGTTTGTAAACAGCAAAATGGGTTGAGTGATGAATCACATCTATCTTTTCGGGCGCAATATGAAAAATTTCAAGCAGGTCGTTTTTAGTGTTTTCAGAAACAGCAATGATTTTTGAAGCTTTATCCAACACCCTTTGCTTATAGGCTTTATCAAAGCCATCCAACTCGGCATACTCAGTGGCAAATTTTTCAGGAATTGTATCATGGTGGGTAATCACGAATGGTTTTTTACCCAGAAAAGTCATGAAATAATCGTTAAAATATGTCGGATGAAAAACATCGTAATTATGTCTGGTAATCTGAAAGGCGCTATTTGCCCGATTGACATGAGAGAATAATGCGTTGGTGAGGCCGTGTCCAAAGAAATAGGAGAACGGGACCACTCTTTTCACATCCGCATTTTTCAGATATTCATTGTTCGAAAAAAGCAACGATAATTTTACGTCTACTCCCTGTTGGTATTTCAGGTTATGCATCAGGTCATAAAAATACCTGGGCACCCCGCCAAATCTTGCACCTGAAAATGATTGATGATCAAAAAGGACTCTCATAAAAGGTCTTCTATGTAGGAAATATTGGTGTTCAGGGAAACATTACAAGTAAAAATACCTACACATTATTTTAATTTCTTACAAAAATAAAATACTCCGCCAAAAAAAGATATGCTCCGGATTAATACTGTGTTTTTACCTTTTTCCGGCTATCAGTAATAAAAATACTATTAAGCACAGGAGATGCAATAAACACCCTTGATTGATTATTTGTTGATGTTATTCCGGAATATGAGAAGCGTCAAAGATATTGCCGAATTTTATTCTGGTTTTGTCTTAATATTATGAATTTCTCAATTTTACCGAACATTTTGGCAAAAATAATCAAAAAGAGGGAAATTTCTGCCACATACTTTAGTTATTTACTGGATGGTTAATCGACAGTATGACTGAAAGGTGTCATACTAAACATTCCATTACTTGTAAATCTTCCTCGAAGGTATCCGCATCAGCAACAGGAATCCAACGATAAAGAACACAAGAATAACCAATACAGAGTTGCGCATATTGCCTGTTATCTGCTCTACAAAACCAAACAAGAGTGTACCGAGTGCAATGGCTATTTTTTCGACAATATCATAAAACCCGAAATACGAGGCAGTGTCTTCGGTATTTTCCGGAATCAGCTTGGCATAAGTAGAACGCGAAAGTGATTGGATACCACCCATTACGAGACCTACAATAGAAGCAATGATATAAAACTCCATTGGTGTAGTAGTAAAATAAGCAGCCAATGGCATAAGCGCCCACACAAATATCTCTATCAGTAAAGCCTTTGTATTACCAAATTTACCCGATAGCCACGAAGCCAGAAAAGAACCCGGTATGGCAATTAACTGTATCAATAGAAGCGTAACAATAAGGCCGGTTTTCTCGATATGGAGTTCTTTATCGGCAAAAATAGTGGCAACATAAATAACGGTCATTACGCCCATATCATAGAAAAAGAACGCAGCTAGAAACCTGGTAAGGAGTTTATTTTTCTTTACTTCTTTGAGTACCTTGCCCAGTTCATGCAAACTGCTGCTTAGCCAGTTGCCCTCTAATGGTTTTACCTGGTCTTTAGGCAGATAATAAAAAGGTATCTGCGCAAATAATGCCCACCATAAGCCAACCGTAAGGAACGAAACCCGTGCGGTAAACCCTGAGTCGCTATCTGCCTGGGTAAGGCCGACAAACTCGGGCTTCATGATCATAATGAGATTAAAAACCAGTAAAATCACGCTGCCTACATAGCCCATCATAAAGCCTCTGGCACTCAGGTTATCGAAGCGGTCTTCGGTGGCAATTTCTGGTAGAAACGAATTGTAAAATACGATACTTCCGCCCCAACCCATGATTGAGAGGCCAAATGCTACTACTACCCACGAAACATTATCTTTGGTAAAGAAAAAGAAATAGGCACAACTGGCAGCACCCAGATAGCAGAAAAGTTTCATGAACAACTTACGTCGCCCGCTTGAATCCGCCAATGGCGTCAGGATTGGGTTCAATATCACCAGTAATATTGTAGCCGCAGAAATGGCATAGGAGTATAAAACGGAGTTCTTTACATGAAAGCCAAAGAAATTTACGATGTCGTTAACAACTTTTCCGTCTGCGTCTTTAACCGTGGTTGTTGCCAGGAAATACATCGGAAAAACAACAGTGATGATAACGAGATTGTGTACCGAATTGGCCCAGTCGTACATAGTCCAGGCAGTCAGTACTTTCTTCTGATTCTTTTGAAACATTTCTAAGGTAAGTAGTTATTTATTTATCGGCAAATACTTAGGGTACAAAGGCTTTCGATTGTCTGTCAGACAATTTCAGCGAAGCAATTTATTAAAAAACATTAAACTATACTAACAGAAACAAAAAACATTGTCAACAGCGAATAAAAGTTAAATAAGCAACCGAAAATACAGTTTGTAATACATCAGAAAATATTTTCTACGAAACACTTGTGTAATCTACGAAATATTCGTAGTTTTGAAAAACATTTCGTAGAAGCATGCAAAAACTGACCTTACAAGAAGAACAAGCCATGAAAGGAATATGGCAATTAGGCGAAAGCCATATCAGGGCGATACTAGAACAGATAGGCGAAGATGAAATGCCTTATACCACGCTGGCATCAACCATTAAGAACCTCGAAAAGAAAGGCTTTCTGAAAAGCCGTAAGATTGGGAATGTGAGCTTATATACACCACTCATAACAGAAGCGACCTATAAAAACTCCTTTCTCAGCCAATTTGTAGAAGACTATTTTGATAATAGTTACCAGCAGATGGTCAATTTTTTTGTGGAAAACAAAAAGTTGAGTCCATCAGAATTACAGGAAATTATTTCAATGATTGAATCGGGAAAAAAATGATACAATTCATCCTCCTATTGCTCAAATTCAATGTTGCCATCATGGCTATATGGCTTTTTTATACGATATTATTAAAAAGCCTTACTTTTTTTGTTCAGGCCAGGTTCTTTCTCCTGTGTGGCATTTTTGTGTCAGTTTTTATCTCACTTATTCGTTTTGAATGGGCAGGCTCTCTGCTCAGCTCACAGACAAATGCAACTGATTTGAGCCAATACATCCGGCCATTGCCGGGGTTTGCCAACAATCAGCCTCAGTTGATGAGTATCTTTCTTTCAGTTTACGGAATAGTGGCGCTGATTTTAATGGGGAATCTGCTTATTCAGTATCTGTCTTTCAGGCACCTCAAAAAGCAGGCGCAATTGAAAGAAATGAATGGCAGAAAGATATATATTACTCAGAAAGACATCTTACCTTTTTCATTCGGAAACGCTGTGTTTGTTTCAGAAAAGACTGTTAATCATCCGGGGATTGAGAAGATTCTTGCACATGAGTTTATCCATATCAGGCAAAAACACAGCATAGATATTTTTATAGCGGAGCTGGTCAGAATCGTCGGGTGGTTCAATCCGTTTGCGTGGTTACTCAAGAAAACAATCAACCAGAATCTTGAATTTCTGACAGATGCCGAACTACTTGGTAGTGGCGTTGACAGAAAGGCTTATCAATATTTATTGCTCCATTTTTCTGGCAACAGAACTTTTAGTTTAGTAACAAATTTTAATTTTTATTCACTTAAAACAAGAATCAGTAAAATGAATC
>CALRLN020000477.1:0-4411 GCA_943368675.1 Chitinophaga pinensis
TAATAAAAAAATGACTGAACGGGGACTTCAGTCATCTAATTCAGAGTTTAATTGGAACGATATTAATATGCTATCTGACAGTTAATTTTAGCACCCTTCTGTCAGATTAAGTCTTGTCTATTACAACGCAAAAGAGATAGGTTTAATCACACAAAAATTGTCTTCCAAATATAAAAATCTTTTACATTTTTTTTATTTAGGGGTCTGAAAATTTATTTTCCGGCTTAATAATTTATTCGCTGATTGACTGCATGGCTAAGAGAGGTGAATTATTGGCGGCTTCTTCACCTTCGGTCATCAATATCTCTTTGTATCTCAAACTACTCAAAGCCCTATAATCATAGGGTGTTAGGGTGTCTGGTAAAACGATATGGTCTTTGCTTAGTATCTGACCGAGCCAGATTTGAGCGGCAAGTGAATGTGTGTAATCCGGCTTATACCCCAGATGCAAGCTGATTCTTTCATAGGCTTTCTGCATATAGGGCAGATAATTCTTTTGGAAGTATTCATATACCGCAGGGTTAGCAAGCAATTGATAATCCGAATGTAAATCCCAGTTACGCATCACCTTCAACAATTCATCTGTTTTATAGTATAAATCATCCAAATCAATATTTCCACTGATATAGCGGTGATAATCATGTCTCAAATCGGGTTCAACAGGGAAAGTTAAATAAGGTCTCGGAATGTACCCAAGCCTTTTTTGAATTAATTGTAAGGTGGGCCGTTCAAGTTCAGGATACACCTTATTTCTGATGATCCGTTCTTCTTCGGCCAGAAGATTTTCCATTTCTTCTTCCCGGCTTCCTTCAAATGCTCCGGTATTCAGACAAGGGAGAAATATCAATTCTGTGTCATTCATTTTTGGCTCCGAGTAACAATTTTACTATATTAGCATAATCATTTAAAGTCAAGATTTTTATGCCTGATAAAGACAAAGACCAACCTTCATTCCCCGAAGGATATGAACAATTCAATGATGAGATGGCTCATGATATTCAGCAATTAAGGCACTATCAGCATGCCCTGGAACAGACAAATCAGGATTTGGCTCAAGCACATATAGATTTAAAGGGACATAGCCCCTGGAGTTCTGATTATAATAACAGAGTAGCTGTTCTGAAAAACTTGGAAAATCTGCAAAAATTTCAGGAAGGCCAGGTCAATCTGTTTACTAATAAAACTTATGGAACATTGGACAGAATGATGAATGAAGTACAGGAAGTCCCTGAAGTAAGACAACAGGTGATGCAGGTATTGGATGCTAAGGTTAATCCTGAAAAATATGAGAATAACAGTCCTTATGAAGAGCGAAATCAGGACGCTAAAGAGCTACCAGAGGATAAAACAGCCTCTGCACCCAAAGCCCCCTTGCAAGAAAAAGCTGATTTATTTGCTGAAAACAGAAAGGATATAAGGGATGGAATCAGTACGGATAAAACCGGAAAACCTCAGGATTATCAGCTTCCTTTCTTACAGAAAAAGAAAGAATTGCAGCAGTATAAGGCGGAACTGGCAGAGAAAAAGAATGAAACGGAAAAAACACCAACACCGGATAAAAATCAGATTCCTAATGGGGGCTATCTGAATTATCAACTTAAATTCCAGCAACCTCCTTCTAAAGAACAAACATCACGGGATAAGATACGGGACTTTGCCAAAAACAACAAAGACGTTTCTAAAGATAAAGATTAAAATACTATTCTTTACTTGGCTGTTTATTCTGATCTTTGGAGATTGCATTAGCCCTGTCAGGTGTCGGATTGTCTTTTAGCCAATTGGGTAACTTAGTTTTTAGCTGTTCTTTGATGAACTGTTCACGACCTTGTTGCATACCGACAATTCTTGGACTTACTGCTTCAATTTTTGAGAGCTTTTCAGCTAATTCAGGTTCATACTGGGCTATGATATAGCCATCGTTGAATCCCTTTAGGTAGTCAGGATCTATTTGAGTAATTTCTTCCATTGCTAAAATGTTTCACGGGCATTTCTTTCAAGATAAATTTCAATAGAATTTCGGTCGTAAAGTATCACTTTCTTTTGTGGTTGTGAGAACCTTATTTTCCCTTCATCACGCAATTTTTGCAAAGTGGTCTTTGATCTGATATTCAAGAGTTGCATGGCTTCTTCATCTGAAACCCACTTCCCTTTTTCTTCATTGTGCCCCTTTTTTAATCTTGCGACTACTTGATCAATCAACGCATAGAAAGCATCTTCTTCGAGGCAGATAACTTGCATAAAACATTTTTTATAAAAAATATATAAGAGGTTATTTTATTAGAAAAGAGAAATATCGAAAAAAACCTGAATGCTATTAAAGGTAAGAGACCCTATAAACTGGTTTCTATAGATATTTCTAAAGAGTTAATTACGGTTCTAAAAGATTATATTGATGTTTTGCTTTCAAATCCATCAATAATCTCAATTATTGTTTTACGATTTTTCCATTAATGGTTTTCTTGTTTTTCTCCTCATAAACCCAAATGTATGAACCACCCTCTAATTCACTAAAATCAAATTCATAGTAGTCTTGAGAAGAAGGTATTGTAATCTCTTTTGCTAACCGACCGGAAGAGTTATAAATCCTTAAGTGTGATTGTTCTAAGGATTTATTGGTACGATTGAAGATAATTCTTTCTTCAAATGGATTAGGATAAATCTTTACATAAGGAATATTTTGAACAGTAGGCTCATTAGATAATAGGGGTTCTACTTTAAAAAAGTCGTTTAAGGTATTTTCAGTGTAGATTCCTTGAATTTCCTTATTGAGTAAAGTATTTGGTTTCGTAGCTAATTGCTTTAGGAGGTCATCAGGAATAGGAATTTCAATCTTATCTACTTTAGTGTCTCCATAATAGATATAAACATTAACGCCACCAGTTGTATTGCCGACAATTAGGTTTTTAGAGTCTAATAGTTTGTTATTAGCGTCATAAAACTTCAAATTTGAGGGATTAATTTTAAGTTCAACGTTGTCGTGATTCATGTTCGAGTTATTAAAAACGGATAACATCAAGGTAGGTATTTCCATCCTAATATACCCTTCAGAATCATATAAATGATATGGCCTTATTATAATTTTGTTAAAACTTTCAAAAGAATGATTTTCAGCTACTAAAAGGGAATCAATCAATTTATCTCCAGCATTTCCCAGATATACAGCTTTTGAACTGCCTATTTTGAACTCTTTATTTTGATTATTTTGCCCATATATATCATAAGCAATATAATTTGCAAATGTGAAGATACTTGTGTAAGTTTTAAAATTTTGGAAGGTTATAGAACTAGGAACTGGAAGAATAAAATTTCCCTTCTGCTGTCTTGTAATATTTTTAAAAAATACGGATCTTAATCCACTAGAATTCCAAGTTATAACTATAATTCTATATTCGCCTGAAACCGAGTAATTATGATCAAATTCAATACTCTCACCCTCTTTTGTATATCCATGACTTGAACTACCATCCCCCCATAAGACCAAAATTGGAAGTTTTTTTTCAATAGAATGAGTTCCAGATTTTTCAATTTTTACCGAAAATTTACTTTCTGACAACTCTTCTAGTTTTACCATTGGGGGCTGCCCTAAAATGTCACCATTAAAAAAGTTACTTTGAACTTCCTCGCCTGGAAGTGGAACCCCTAACAAACGGTAATCTTGAGTTCCAAAGTTCTTACTTAAAATACTTAATCCTATTGGGTGTATAAATTTTGAAAAAGTGGAATCGTTAATTCCAGCACTTTTTAGATATGATGCTTTGTCTTCTTCCGTCCAAATCTTAGATTCAACAAATGCCAACCTATTATATAAGTTTGGAATCATTGTTAAATACCTTAATAAAAATAATTGCCTTGTAATGTTCCACATACTAGGCAATCGTAAAAACTCATTTGTTATGGTGTCCTTAATGCCCAAACCACTGGTAATAGTATTCTCATTAATCTTCTCAATGTTTTCCTTAAGTTCTTCATAATATGAATGTCCACGACCATATAAAAAATCATTAAAATCATTTTCTGAAAGTTGGTTAATTAAAACTTTTCCATTTTTATCTGTTAATGGTTTCCCAATTATAGATTGGTTAAGAAACTCGTTTAATCCAGACTCTAATCCATAATTAGCAAATGAATAAGCTCTTTGTTCAATAGCTATTTTACTTTTCATTACATGATTAGGATTATTATTAATTATCCTAATTTCTTCCGGCTTTAATTGAGAATTACAAATAGGTAAATGTTCACAAGTTTGTTGAGTAAATAGACAAGCTTGCCCAGGTTCCGGATTCTCTTCGACAATAAGAGTTAATCCAGCGGCGGTAGTTTCTAATCCATAACGTTGATTACAATTCAACACAGGAAAACCGATGAATGATGTATGGCATCCCGAATTAGTCCAGCAACATTGGTAACAAAT
>CALRLN020000478.1:0-4395 GCA_943368675.1 Chitinophaga pinensis
ATTCTGAGGGGAAATTACGGAAAATGTTGTTGCGAGCCAAAAATAATTCTTTAAGGAATTGAAGAACACTTATTTCGTGAAAGCTAGTTAAATGGGGTCAAAATAAAGAAACAATATCTTATTGACTTTAGTAAAATATCTCGTATCAAATTATCTCAATAAAATGTAGGAGGTAGGCATTAGTTAGATTTAAAATCATAACGCTATCAAGAATTTCTCTCTGAATAGAATTGAATAATTTGCTAAATTGCATCAATTTTCAAATGCGGAGATTACATTATCGCTCACCTATTTTCAACATTACTAAAATAGTATAACAAAACTTATGAGTCCGATTCGTGTATTAGTAGTTGGCTGCGGCAATATGGGAGCTTCTCATGCCATGGCATATCATACCAATGATGGCTTTGAAATCTGTGGTATCGTTTCAACCGGAAAAAGCAAAGAAGTATTAAACGAACGCCTGGGCGGTGGCTATGAATTATTTTCTGATTATGATGAAGCCCTGGCGGCCACAAAACCTGATGCCGTTTGTATTTCGACATACCCCGATACTCATGAAGCATTTGCTATCAAAGCCCTTGAAAGTGGCGCCCATGTATTTATAGAAAAACCATTGGCCGATACCGTAGCAGGCGCCGAAAGAGTAGCGGCTGTTGCTAAAGAAACAGGTAAAAAAGTGGTGGTGGGCTATATTTTACGCCATCATCCGTCATGGGAGAAATTCGTCGAACTTTCTCATACTTTGGGCAAGCCATTAGTGATGCGGATGAACCTGAATCAGCAAAGCCACGGCAATATGTGGGATGTACACCGCAACCTCATGAAAAGCCTGAGCCCCATTGTAGATTGTGGCGTACATTATATTGATGTAATGTGCCAGATGACCCGCTCAAAACCTTTGCAGGTAACGGCCATCGGCGCCAGACTAACCAACGATATTGCCGAAAACAATTACAATTATGGTCAGTTGCAAATCAGGTTTGAAGATGGCTCAGTTGGCTGGTACGAAGCAGGCTGGGGCCCGATGATAAGCGAAACCGCCTTTTTTGTAAAAGATGTTATCGGCCCTAAGGGTTGCGTATCGATTGTAGCCAAAGAAGCAGGCGGAAGCGGAAAATCGGATAATGTCGATTCTCATACTAAAACCGAATCTCTGCGTTTTCACCATGCAGATATTGATGCCAATAACCAGTTTACCAAAGAAGATACCTGGATTAACCTGACGGACGAACCAGACCATCAGGAGCTTTGCAATAGAGAGCAACTCTATTTTTTAAAGGCCATTCAGGAAGATATTGACCTGACGGACCACGTGCAGGATGCCGTTAATAGTCTCAAAATAGCCTTTGCCTGCGATGAATCGGTAAGAACCGGACAGGTAGTACATTTGTAAACAAAAGAGGCCGGACAGCAATAATGCTTATCCGGCCTCTTTTTGATTTTGTCTGGCCTCACTCCTTATAAATCCTGAATACCTCATTTTTATTTCCATAACTCACACTAAGCAGATAAATACCCACACTCTGCCCTGCAAGGTCATTACTTATCTGCTCTTTCAGGTTTTTCCAATACCCCTCCCTTTGGCTGATTACCTGCCCTGAGTTTCTGTATAGTCTGAGTTTAAACAGATGATTATCCATATCATCGCTTGCCAGAAGATTAATGGTATTCTTTGTCGGGTTCGGATATACACTCAATATAATTGGGTCGGGATCAGGAATTGAATCTCCTTCACAAAGCGGCCTAATATTCCTTTCGTAAGTGGCACTTAAACCCAGCGGGTCAGTTACTATCAGGCTCACCCGATAAAAGTATGTCTGGCTATCGCAGGGTACTTGTCCTAAAACTATCGTTCCTTCCCGTTTCCTGAAACTGCTTACAAAATGGGTATGTTCGTCATGATGTAATACCACAAGCCATTGATACGACAAATCTGTCTGCTCTTTATCAGTTACATCTGCCGACAGGCTCACCGTAAAATCTTTAGAATTATCGAATGAATAGACTTTATCTATACTGGTACTGACAATCTTCGGTGGCGTATTATTCAGATATATTTTAAATTGCCTCGTATCTGATTTCCCAACGTTGTCAGTCACCTTCAGGTTTGCCGTAAATATTTGCGGCTCGGTCGATTCAGCTACATATATATGTGTCGGATTCGCTAGTGTTGAGCTTTTCCCATCACCAAAATCCCAGAAAAAACTTAAGGCGCCATTCTCAGGGTCTTTTGAATTACTGGCTGTGAAATTCACTGTTAAAGGACTCGTCCCAAATACAGGCGATGCTTCTGCTACAACCACTGGGCGCAGATTAGCATTCGGGTCGAAAGCAATTCTTCGTACCTCATGAACATCAGGGTACAGATAACTGATATAATAAATACTGCCATCTGCAGGATTAAGCGCAAAACACGTAGGATTAACCCTGTCTGTAAAATCTATTACTTCTACCGGATTATTTTTCTCATCCATCCTGAATGCCTTCACCCATCCCTCATAATCCCCCTGAAAATACAGATTTCTGTAAGATTCAGGAAACTTACTCATGGTATAAAAAATCCCTCCGATAGAAGCATTTCCTGTAAACGGATTCCCTTTAAACTGAGCCGACCCAACGCCATACACTTCGCCATTTACAAGACCTTGCGCCAGAGGCCCTCTCCACTCCACAATGGGTAGTATCGGATTAGCAGGTTTATAAGCCGGATTGCTATAAGCTTCATTGGTATAGCTGATGCCCTCATAGGTAGGCCAGCCGAAATTCTGTCCTCCTTTCGTGATTATATTGATTTCTTCCCGATGACTCCAACCCACATCGCCAACAAAGATAGTTCCCGGATTACCCACAGCAGGATTAGTACTACCTGTACCGGGTTGAATATCAAACCGGAACGGGTTACGCAAACCATAGGCCCAGGTACGTGAACGGGCCGAACGTGGATTAGCCGGATCATAGAAATGATTCGATGGCAGCCCATCACCAGTGGCCGGGTCTATTCTTAACATTTTACCATTCAGTGAGCTCAACAACTGGCTCCGGTACGCATTAACATTCTGCTCGGCCGTAATAATGCCTGTGGCTATCGCTTCCAGAAACCAGGGGTTCTTTGTGTCATCACCAGGTGGCTCGCTGGCAAGCGCCGCATCTCCTGTAGTTACCAACAGGGTGCCGTCTGTCCCGAAAACCAATGAGCCCACCCCATGATTATCCACCAGAATCGGGATCCCGGTCGAAATACTTTCACCCAGCAATACCTTCCTGCTGCTTTTGTCAGCAGTCTTAAAACCTGAATTTTTAGTAAGTGTATAGCGTGTAATACGCCCGATAGTCGTCTTAAAGCCATCAGCATTGGTAGAATC
Source organism: Chitinophaga pinensis (assembly GCA_943368675.1). Taxonomy (GTDB): domain Bacteria; phylum Bacteroidota; class Bacteroidia; order Cytophagales; family Spirosomataceae; genus Emticicia. The sequence continues at coordinate 3,366 of CALRLN020000478.1, forward strand.
ATAAGCAGGTGTACCAGCATATAAAGCATAATGCCGCTTAACCGCATAGAGCAGATATATATAGCCATTGTTCAGAAAATCAGGGTCTAATGCCACCCCATTCAGCCCATGATCATTAAAGTCCAGTACTTCCTCACTAATATCAATTACAGGCACAGGGTTCTTCACGCCATTGTCGACCATAAAAACCTTACCTGCTTTCTCCCATACATACATTCTTCCCTGTTTATCGAAGGTCAGACCAACCGGGATAGTCCAGTTAGAGGAAATCTGCTCATCTACAAAACCTGTTGGCTGGGCAATACCCTGTCGGAAAAAAAAGAATAATAAAATGGTAAGAAAATAAATCGGTGTCTTCATAAAAGTTGCTGTGAATCAAATACAGTCGTCTATTAGTAAATAAATATAACGGATAACAGGCTTTTAACCTTGTATTAAATTGATGACTCTCATTTTGTGGAAATGGTTTGATAGCTACCCAATAAAATTTTAATTATATCTGAGATTGTCTACTGATAAAGCGGTCTGTTGGTTAAATCTTTCCCTCAATAATTTTGAGAAGCATAATAAAAGATGAGTATTCAGGCATTATACGCAGTGCAATGATAGAAGGTACAAATAAAAACGCTGGTACCTCAAAACACCACCCCAGCAAGAGTAAATCAGGCAAATGCGCTACTGGTTAAAAAAAATATAGGCAAAAATCACAAATTCATTAAATTGATGATTTATTTTGTCAGGACACTCAATATTTTTCTTGAACATGTTTAAACTTTTTATTTATTAAAGAAAATGGATAGATTCTGAGCGAAACAATTCATTTATTTGAATCTTAGCAGAGATACGGTGAAAATAAATGAAGCAGTCGTAGCCAAAATATACCATTTTCTAATCCAAATGAGCGGCGAACCGCGAATAAGTTTAAACAGGTTCCTTACTCAAAACCATAAAAACCTATGGACGGCTGGCGACTAAACAAGTTATTTACATTATTATTCCTTGCTACGCTTGGGGTGGGGCTCATCGTTTC
>CALRLN020000479.1:0-4377 GCA_943368675.1 Chitinophaga pinensis
AATTATTAAATCTCGAAAAACTAAAAACCAAAGCACAACTAAACGCACTGGAGGCCCGCATAAATCCACATTTTTTATATAATTCATTAAATAGTATTACAGGCCTGATTCATGATAATCCGGATAAGGCCGAAGAAATGACCATACAATTGTCGAAATTATTCAGAGCCACTACCGGAAGGTCAGACCAGAGTTTTCATAGTATTGCCGAAGAATTAGACATTGTAAAATCCTATCTGTCAATTGAGCAAATGCGCTTTGGTGACAGGCTTAAATACTCAATCCATATTGAATCTGGCCTTGAAAACATCAAAATACCGAGGTTTCTGCTACAACCCATTGTTGAGAATGCCATTAAACACGGCATTTCTAAAATTACCGAGCATGGTATAATAGATGTCAGAATTACAAAAGATCAGGATCTGATAGCATTTCAGATACATGATAATGGACCGGCATTTAAAGAAGATTTGAGCGGAGGATACGGCCTCAGAAGTATAAGTGATAAATTGCAACTGATTTACGGCAATGATGCCAGCCTGCAAATCGAGAATATCGACTATAAATCCATTATTATCAAAGTACCCTTTGAGACCTTAGACAAAGCAAGTATATAAGAGTTCAGTACCATTAAAATTAAGAATTATGTTTAAGACTATATTAATTGATGATGAACCTCTGGCTATCAGCCGATTAAAGAGATTACTGTCGAACTACAGTTCTGTTATCAACATCATCGACGAAGCGCATAACGGGCAGGAGGGCCTGGAAAAAATTGAAGCATTAAAACCCGACCTGATATTTTTAGATATAGAAATGCCCCTTATGACGGGCTTTGAAATGCTGGCAAGCCTCAGCTATATGCCGAAGGTTATTTTCTCTACTGCTTACGACCAGTACGCCATCAGGGCCTTTGAAGAGAACTCGGTTGATTATCTCCTGAAACCTATTGAATCAGAGAGATTAGAAAAAACGATAGAGAAGCTGAAGAAATTAGAAGACAACAAAGAGGATAATTCACTGAATGCTAATCTATTGCGATTGCTCGAACAGTTTAAAGCCAAGGAAGATGCACAACGTGCGCCTTTGCAAAAACAGACTACTGCTCACTCTATTTCGGTAAAATCCGGTGAAAGAATATTGTTTATTCCGTTGACCGACATCAGCTATTTTGAGGCGGAAGACAAATATGTGTTTCTTAATACTATTGATGGTAAACAATATCTGACCAATTATACAATTTCCAGTTTAGAAGAAAAACTACCTGATAATTTCATAAGGGTAAGCCGGTCGTCCATTATCAATTCTTTATTGATAAAAGAATTGCAGAAGTATTTCAATGGTAAGTATCTGGTGGTAATGCGTGACAGCAAAGGAACCAAGGTAGAGACGGGTTCAACCTATGGCGACAATCTGAAAAGATTGATGGAAATATGATATAGGAAGATCAGATATACATCATATGAAGCCCTATTCTGCTGCTAAATCATAGCACAGATAGTTAATCTCATTTATCAGGCCATTATATCCCCGAAAGTCTACTTAATCTAAGGGCTGATACCCTTGGATTTTTATATACCGTATTTATAAATCTTTATATAATTTGTGTATTTTTGATAGAGGAATTAAAATCCTTTGCTGATTCCTTATTTATAACCTTCTTTCAAAAACATAAATGTCTCAACTTTTCGGCTGTATTTCATTCAATTCCATTGTTGATATTTCAGAAGTAGCAGCGCAGATGCAAAAGTCCACAAGCTTTTTTAAGGCAGATGCCATGGGTATATATCAAACAAATGAAGTGTTTATATGTAATAAATTCTTATTCAATACACCTGAATCTAAATATACAACCAGTATTTGCCAGAACGAACGTTATGTGCTTGCAGCATCCTGCAGAATAGATAATCGTGAGAAATTGGCTTCTAAAATCCCTGCCAAGCTCTCAGCGACCGCTTCAGACCATGAATATATTCTGGCGGCATATACTTATTATCAGGAGGATTGTGTGAATCACCTGCTAGGCGATTTTTCTTTTGTTGTATGGGACACAAAAGAGAAGACGATTTTTATGGCTAAAGATCATATTGGTGTAAAACCACTTTTTTATACCTATCAAAGTGGGGCTTTGTTTTTTGGAAGTGATTTAAATGCTTTTCTACATCTTAAATCCATAAATACCGGATTCTCCAAAGCCTATATAGCAAGCGCCCTTTATGGTGATTTTATTCTTACTTCTGCGGGTATTCAAAATACCTGTTATACTGATATATTCAGGGTAAAACCCGCACATTATTTATTCTTCAATAAGCACACTGGCAAAGAAATAAAGTATTGGGAATTAAACCCGGTTTTTGCAACTTCTCAAAAAACAAAGCAAGAGTATTATGATGAATTTTATGAATTGTTTCAGTTTGCTGTGAAATGTAGAATGCGTGGTATTGAAACTTTTAGTGTAGGTTTAGAATTAAGCGGTGGGCTCGACTCCTCTGCCATTGCTTGTATGTGTAAGGAAATCCTCGATACTGATAAGCAGTTCTTCAGTAACTTACACTCCTACTCTCTGGTTCAATCTGAAGCAGGCCGGGGGTATCATCAGAATTTTCATGATGAAGAGCCATTTCAGGAACTGGTATTAAACAAATTAAAACTAAACAGGGACAAAGTTTTTAAACTGAATAATCACCCTTTTGATTCTTATAAGGAAGAGCTTGACTATGGTGTAAAAGTGCATGGTGGCCTGAGTAAAGTGAATTTTACCTGGCAAAAATCTATTTATGAAACCATGAATAAAAATAATTGCCGGGTTAAATTAAGTGGGTTTGCAGGAGATGAGTGTATTACAGATGGTGGTGAATGGTGGCTGTTTGATAATTTGTACAAAGCTGACTTGAAAATTCTGTTTCAGGAATTAATGCGTTTTAATAAAACCAGTTATAAATTAATTGCAAAATATCTCTATTACCGCATCGTTGGGCATAGAATAGACAAACAAACCAAAAACAAAACTAAAGATGCTGATTATCTTAGGGAACCGTATAGAAAGGATGTATTGGTAGCTGAAAACACAATCAAGATAAAATCTTATAAAGATTATCTTATCTCTAAAATTACCCGGCCTTATACCTCTCTACGCTTTGAAACCGAAACATTGCATGCCTTAAGATTCAATACAGAGTGTCGCTACCCGATGGCTGATATTCGGTTGTTGGAATTCATGATGAGATTACCTTCAACGCTGTTTCGTCCTGAAGAAAACAAAAGGCAATTTATCCGAAATGCGCTAGGGGATATATTACCTGATAAAGTGAGGTATAGAAAAGATAAAAGTAGCGCCGTTGTACCCTATTATAAGTATAAAAATGTGATTTTCCTGACTCAGCTAATAGCTGATGAGCCTGTTTTAGATAGCCCTATTGTTAATATGGAAAAAATAAAAGAAAGCCTGGAGAATCCTGATAAATTAAAAAGGGAGAGCGATGTCGCCTCCCTTTTAACTGCTATTTATATAGCTTCTGAGATTCCTTTCTCTTAGTAAAGACTCATTTCACAAATCTAAACTTATACTTTCCAACAGAATAATATCAGCAATCTGGATATTACCCCTTTCATTGCTTTTACTTCTGTAAGACTTTCTGATAATCTTTGGATCGATTTACCATTTAGAATTTGCAAATTTACTGAGCAAGCAACAACTCTACGGCTTTGGAGGGAAGACGCCCTGATAGCAAATAATATAGTTGATAGATAAAAATGGCTGCATATTATTGTGGGGCTGATTCCCTCCTGCCAGGGAAATAGCACCTGCATTCATAGGTAATAATTTGTCTCCGGGATCTTGCTGAGAATAAAAATTGCCAGCAGCAGTACCCAGAAAATTTCCTTCAGGGCTTGGTGCTTCTCTGTTTCCGGATAATGCGTTGTAAGTATGTGTATGAGGAGGGATTTGGCCAACAGTAAGTGTTACATTCTCCGTACCACCTACTTCCCCAAGTACACGTTGTGTAAGGCCGGGACCAGCACCAACGCCTACTACCGAGCGTCCTCTCAAATCAGGTAATTTAAAGTTCTGTATACCGTCTCCACCGTAGGTAATGCCAAGAATTGCAAATAGTGCTTGATTTTGCGCAATTGACAATGTTTGCCCTGCACAAAAATAATACCCTTTAGGAGCATAGTTACCAGCAAAAATTTTAATCATTCCAATGTATTCATCCATTTTATATGTTATTTAAAGTCAGTTAAAAAATATTTTTAGTTAAAAAATTTTCTCTTTAAAATCAAGGTCTGGGTGGGTAAACACCGTAAACGCAGATAATGTAATTAATGGCAACATATGGTGCCATATTATTATGGGAGCCACTGTTTCCAGGTGCT
>CALRLN020000480.1:0-4361 GCA_943368675.1 Chitinophaga pinensis
ATCTTTTGAAAATAATGTCAATTTCAAAAGAAATATGATTGCCCTGATAAAAAAAGAAGACTCGCCCTGGTGGGACGACATCACCACAAAAGAAAGGGAAACACGCCGGCAGGTACTGACCCGCTCATTGAACGATGCAGCAGCAGCGCTTGAAAAACAACTGGGCAATGATATAACCCTCTGGCAATGGCAAAAGGTGCATAGTGTAACGCACAAGCACCCTTTAGATGCCGTTCCTGCCCTCAGAAACTTCTTTAATGTCGGCCCGCTGGCCGTACCCGGCGGTAGAGAAACAATCAATAACATGGATTTCCCGATTGACTCCACAGGTATTTACGAAGTAAGCTACGGGCCTGCCCTGCGCCGTATTGTGGACTTTTTCAATCCTGAGCATGGCAGAAGCGTACTGCCAACCGGGCAATCGGGCAATGTCATGAGCAAACACTATGATGATCAGGCCCGCATGTTTGCAGAAGGAGGCTCACGTGCCGAACTCATGAACAGAGCAGAAATTGAAAAAGTACAGACAGCAAAAACTGTCTTCAAACCCTGATTAATGCCCTACATTAGCTTCGTGGAATTTCAAAAGGGCCTGATACGTCAGGCCTATTTCCTCACGTTGTTTACTGATAATATTATAAGTACCTGAGGGCAAAAAACCGTCGCCTATCTGCAATATAGTATCATAGGCAATAATTGTTTCGTCATCGGCCTTTTTACATTCTTCTACAATGGCTACATCATCCTTTGTGGTAAATATTCCTTTGAGCTCAGACCATATTCTTCGCCATCCTGCTTCCAGGCTGGTATCATCGGCTACGTCTTCACCCATATCCTTTATTTCTCTCTGCAATTCTCTGGCATAGCTGCCTCTTCTCTCTGCTTCATCCAGCATGGCATTGCGCAATTCATCATTATCTGCATTAGCGGCTGCATCGGTATATACCTCCTGCGCATCCAGATTATGAATAATGATATAATTTACTTCTCTTACTATTTTTTCAGTTTCCATGGTTGTATAATTTAATAAACAGCCAATCGCCTGGCTGTTAAATATAAGACTTATATAAATTCTACGCCGCTATGGAATAGCGGATATCGCATAGCGACTAATTCTTGGCCACTTGTGTTTCGCTGCTATTCTTAAAGCTGATAGCTCTTTCAGGCACAAGGCTTTCAATAGCCTGTACAAATTTCTGAGTCGATTCACTTACCTGTTTGGTATTATCCCAGGTCAGCGAATAAATCACCCTGTTAGAATCATCCAGCAATAAAATTTCTCTGTATTCCTTACCCTGTGCTAAGCTCCTGTCTATTTTCTCTCCGCCATTATCCAGATTAATCGTACTGGCTTTCAAATTACTAAAGGCCTTTTCAGGAACACTAAAATCAATTCTGTTGGTAATTTCACCGTTTACATCTTTTACCACAACCACCTCTCCCATTTCGTCAATCGAAATCTGGTACTCATGTTTATAGGCTTCTGATGCAGGCATATCCAGGTAGGACAACACAATTTTAGCCACAGTCGGCGGCACATCACTATAGTAAATCCGTTTCTGAACGCCCGAGGCTCTGTCTACAAAAACAATTTCTTTAAAATCATCTTTCTGAATAGCCATTACCGACGCCTTATCAGCATCTGCCGATCTCACTTCTTCGTAATAAACATAAAGGCTGTTATTTTTGGCTTGTACAGTGGTGATATTAGGTTTCGTTTTTTCCGATTTCGAGCCTGTAATTGCCACCACAAACTGATTCACAAAGTCTTTATTACTGATGGCAGGAGCCGCATTAGCCTCACTTATAATAGCAGGCTTCAGAAAATAACTCATTTGCCCGTAATTAGTAAAAACATGAAACACCTGGCTTGAAGAAGATGTATTATCCTGAAGTGCAAAATTCTGATTAAAACGCTTTGTTGTAAGCTGCTGCGCCTGACATGGCACTGCTGCTATAAATAGCATTAATAGCACTATGCTGCTGATGAAATTTTTCATAATATTAAAGTTTTTAAGGGGTTCAATCTCTAATAATTACAAAAAAAGCATTCCAGCTGCCAGATAACTGCCATTAAATACACTACAGTACCCGAATGAGGAATTAACACCCCAAAAGACAAAACCGATTGAAAGAGGGGAGTTATAAATGAAGCAGGTGCTTTGTTTTCCAGGCACCAAGGCCCATCAGCACACCGATACTATCAGCAAGGGCATCATACCAGTCAAAACTCCGGTGAAAAGATTCCGGCAATATATACCCCTGCACTATTTCGATAAAGATACCATAAAGAATACCTGCAATAAGTGTTTGCCTGTATCTGCCAAAGGCTGCCTGCCAGCAAAAAGCCCATACACCAAAAGCCAGAAAATGTGCGATTTTATCATGAAAGCCAAATACAGGAGGCATTTCTTTACCCGGCCAGCTACACGCAATTAAAATAAATAGAGTAACAGCAAAGGCTAAATATTTATTGGCGAGCAAACGGTTGATAGCAGTTATAAAATTCATTCGCGGATTTGTTTTGCGGATAATCAGATATTTTGCAAAAATACTTATTTTACCTTACAATCCTGCCACAATATCCTGCATAAGTCATAATATTACAAAAGTATGATAGCATAATCAAATGGTCAAACATAAACGGCACGCCCCAGTTCCACTTGTATATATTGCCCGCTAGAACTATAATAATAAGTCACATTTATATTTTTCCTGACCCCTGATACCCCTTAACCTTTTACTGATTAAATAATAATTACTTAATCAATTAATCATAAAAGAATTAACTAAAATATAAGTATTCTAATTTTTTTTAATATTTAATGAATAAAATACACTTTTAGGCGTTAAACAAAAATTCTTTACAATAAAAAAACATTAAATTCGCAGACATAGCAACAATACCACCATTGAATATGGCAGAAGCGACAGAAAAATCTTTAAACTTTATCGAGCAAATTATTGAAAATGACCTCGAATCAGGAAAATACGACGGACGGGTACTCACTCGTTTCCCTCCTGAACCTAATGGGTATCTCCATATCGGGCATGCAAAATCTATCTGTTTAAATTTTGGTGTAGCCCGGAAATACGGTGGACAGACAAACCTGCGCTTTGATGATACAAATCCGGTTACTGAAGATACCGAGTATGTAGAATCAATCAAAAATGATGTTCAATGGTTGGGTTTCAATTGGGCTAATGAGTTCTATGCATCCGATTATTTTGAGCAACTCTATGAATTTGCCAAAAAACTCATCAATAAGGGCTTAGCTTATGTTGATGACAGCACCTCTGAAGAAATGGCTGCCATGAAAGGCACACCTGTAGAGCCGGGCATCAACAGCCCCTACCGCAACCGGAGTGTAGAAGAAAACATGGACTTATTTGAGCAGATGAAAAATGGTGCATTTGCAGAAGGTTCACATGTATTAAGAGCAAAAATAGACATGGCATCAACCAATATGCTGATGCGTGACCCTATTATTTACCGCATAAAATTTGCTAAACATCACCGTACCGGAGATAAATGGTGCATTTACCCCATGTACGATTTTGCTCATGGACAATCAGATTCTATCGAAGGCATTACCCATTCTATCTGTACCCTCGAATTTGTACCTCACCGTGAGTTATACGATTGGTGTATCGAAAATCTGGAGATTTTTCCGTCTAAACAATATGAGTTTGCCCGTTTGAACCTTACGTATACAGTAATGAGCAAGCGTAAGCTTCTGCAACTGGTAAATGACGGCCACGTAACAGGCTGGGACGACCCCCGCATGCCAACTATCTCAGGCTTACGCCGCCGGGGATACACGCCAGAGTCCATCCGTGATTTTTGTGATAGAATCGGTGTAGCCAAGCGCGATAACCTGATAAGTGTTGGTTTACTCGAGTTTTGCATCAGAGAGCAATTGAATAAAACGGCCCCAAGAGTAATGGCAGTGCTTGACCCTCTGAAAGTAGTTATTACGAATTATCCCGAAGGCAAAACAGAAGAACTCACAACCGAAAATAACCCGGAAGACCCTGAAAGCGGCACACGCATTCTGCCATTCAGCAGAGAAATTTTAATAGAAAAAGATGACTTTCTGGAAAATCCTCCTAAAAAATACTTCCGCCTGGCTCCCGGCCAGATGGTACGCTTAAAAAGTGCCTACATTATCCGTTGTGATGAGGTAATAAAAGATGAGAACGGAGAAGTAACGGAAATACATTGTTCTTATATCGAGAACTCCAGGAGTGGACAAGATACTTCCGGTATTTCCGTAAAAGGCACCATCCACTGGGTATCAATCGCACAGGCTGTTAAAGCCGAGGTCAGATTATATGACCGCCTCTTTAAGGTAGAAGAC
>CALRLN020000481.1:0-4355 GCA_943368675.1 Chitinophaga pinensis
ATGATTGCTCAGGAGAAAGGCCATATAGTAAACCTGAGTTCAGTTGCCGGGAAATACACCTACGCTAACGGCGCTGTTTATTGCGCTTCAAAAGCCGCTGTTGAAGCGCTTAGCGAAGGAATGAGACTGGATTTAACCCAACACGGTATAAAGGTTACCAATATTGCACCCGGTGCGGTTGAAACAGAGTTTTCGTTGGTGAGATTTAAAGGTGATGAAAAGCGTGCAGCCAAAGTATACGAAGGCTTTGAACCATTGCAGCCGGAAGATATTGCTGACGCTATTCTCTACGCAGTCAATACTCCGGCAAGGGTAACCATAGCAGATATAGTATTGTATGCAGGTGCGCAATCGGCACCTACGGTGATTCACAGGAAATAGAAAGCAGCGGAACAAGATGAACGATATACTGCAAAGGGTTAAAGAGATTGATATCCGACAGGTGGCTAGAGATTTAGGATTTGATGTAATACAAACCCGTCGGATGCTATGCCCTTTTCATGTAGAAGATACACCGTCACTTGTGTTTTATCCACCACCACAAAATGAGTTTTATTGCTTTGGTTGTGGTAAGCGGGGTGATGTTATTAATATGTATGCTGATGTATGCCAGATAGATTTTAAAACAGCTCTCGATGAGCTGGCACAGAGATACATTTCGGGTTATGAAGGATACGGAGCAATTAAAAACCGCAAAATAGATGTCAGAAGCATTTATACCCGAAAACCTGTAGAAGAAAAAACGTTTGTTTCTCTTCCGAAATTCAGCGATATCTATGAAGATTTTCAGCATTTCTGTCTCAATCAGCCAGCTACAGATTCAGCACGCAAGGCTGCTGACTATCTTCGTGGCAGAGGAATTGATGACTGGACAATACGCTATTTCAAGCTATTCGTGATTAAAAATTACGGCCTTGCTAACGATTATCTGAAAGAAAAATACAATCCTGATGACCTGATAGCCAGTGGAATTATGAATGAGCGTGGCAATCTGGTATTTTTTAAGCATCCGATTATTATTCCTTATTATCATAACGGACGCATAACTTATCTGCAAGGGAGAACCATAGATGAACCGCCTGAAGGCACCAGCAAGTATCAGTTTCTGACGGGTATTCCCCGTACCATTTTTAATATTGATTCACTGAAAAATCTGCGTGGCAATGCAGAGGTTTACATGACCGAGGGCGCCTTTGATTGTATGACTCTGGTAAAACATGGCATGTCTGCTGTAAGTCTCGGAAGTGCCAAAACCTTTAAAAAAGAATGGATTAAGTATTTTAAAAAGTTTAAAATCAGAATTTGGTTCGACAACGATAGCGCCGGGCAGGCTGGTACCATAGACCTGATGGAAGAACTACATCTGGCAGGCATACTGGTTGAAAGGAAGTATCTGCCCGATGATGTGAAGGATGTAAACGAGTACTTTCAGAAGTACTCATAAAGGTGTCATCATAAAAAAGCAATTCAAAATATTGTTTTCTGCAAATTCATTTCGATATTTGCACCATCAATTCAAAAAGGTACTTTCCGTAACTAATGGATTGATTTATACAGACGAGAGGAGAGAATAGGCTCTATGAATCTCGGGCAACCTGTCCCGCTGCTTGCGATAAGGTGCCAAAACCTACCGAAAGGGTCAAAACCATTCGGACTTATAAACCAATCATAGACAAATCGTTTTAAAATTGGTTTTGTTTACCGTATTACCGAGGGGTATACGTTTTGTGTCGTCTAATTTTCTGTATATCAGTAATTAGGCGTAGGATATTGTAAGTACTTATAGACAATGGAAAACGAACAGATATTTAGCTACGACGAACCGTTTAAGTTAGAGTCAGGCCAGTGGCTGCCTGAATTCAAGCTTGCTTATACAACTTTTGGAAAACTAAACGCTGCAATGGACAATGTGATATGGGTTTGCCATGCTTTTACAGGCAATGCTAACCCGACAGATTGGTGGAATGGCCTGATAGGTGAAAAGCGATTGTATAATCCTACTGAACATTTTATAGTTTGTGCCAATATTATCGGTTCTCATTATGGGTCTACCAATGCCCTGACCAGAAACCCGGTTACCGGAGAGCCTTATTTTCATGATTTTCCGTTTATTACCATACGTGATGTGGTCAGGTCTTTAGATTTATTACGACAGCATTTAGGTATCTATAAAATCAATACGCTTTTAGGTGGGTCTCTTGGCGGGCAGCAAGCCATCGAATGGGCTATTATGCAGCCGGACCTGATTGAAAATCTTATTCTGTTTTCAACCAACGCTATCCATTCACCCTGGGGTATTGCCTTTAATGAATCACAAAGAATGGCCATTGCAGCAGATCCCACCTGGATAGAACGAAGCCCGAAAGCCGGAATGAATGGTATGAAAGTAGCCCGTTCAATTGCCTTATTATCCTACCGTAATTATGCTACGTATAACCGCACACAATCGCGTGATGAAGGCCAGATAGACTTTTTCAGGGCTAATACCTATCAGAATTATCAGGGTGAGAAACTGGGCAAACGATTCAATGCTTTTTCTTACTGGACACTCTCTAAAATGTTTGATTCGCACGATGTCGGCAGAGGTAGAGGTAAGGTAGAAGATGTACTGGGCACTATCAAATCTAAAACGCTGGTCATCGGCATTTCGTCTGATGTACTGTTTCCGCCAGAGGAGCAAGCCTTTATTGCCAGACATATTCCTGAAGCAAGATATGCGTTGATTGAATCTCTTTACGGGCATGATGGGTTTCTGATTGAGTTCGAAGCTATGACAGATACCATCAGGAATTGGAGCAAAGATTTGATTTATAAATGAATTTGACAAGTAAGAAAATCAAAAACTCTGGAATACCCTCAACCGGTAATTTTCAGTTAGTTTCTTACTCCGCAATGCATTCTGCAAGACAGTAAAAAGAGGTGAGGCAGCTGTCAGTCCTGCTGCCAGAGCCAGCTTAGGGTTAGTGATTGGGTCTACATTCCATGCTGCCCACTCTATGAGTATATAAGCAAAGGGTGAGAAATTGGCAATGCCAAACCGAATGGGTTTTTTTGGGTATTTATAGATACGCTTTACATCACTGATCTTGATTTCAACATATTCATAGCGGTTCATCACTTCGTTCAGTGCAGTAATCACAAACGTTGAATCAGTAATATCATACAGACTTTCTTCATAAACCGTATCATCTTTGGTTTTGAATCTGAAAACGTCTCCTTTGTAAAACTTGGTTCGTCTGCCTGTTCTTACCTTCTCTAGTACCAGGTACTTATCTTTCGAGAACATACTTCTGGCTTTTGATGGATCTTTTCTGTAAATCAGTTCCTCAACAGATTTTGCTTCTCTCTGATGAACATCCTGCGAAAAGCATGCGAAAGCCGGAATAAGAAATAATAATAATAAACAAGGTCTGAATAGAGTCATGAGATTTGTTTTATGTGCCGGAATATATTCCGGTAAAAACGATTGAATATAAATTCTGCTTATAAACTTGCATTAGACATATGTTTGCTAATCGAAAGCTACTTATTGTCATTAACCGAAACACCACCGGATACAATCAGTTTCATTATTTCAGCGCTTGGCAAGTCAATCATCTGCACATTTTCCCGGGGTACCAGCACCAGATTTCCTGAAAAAGCATAGCTATGCGGCAGATACACTGCCACTAAATCATTAACGCCTAAATTACTTAAATCATTTTGTGTAATAAAGCCGATTTTATAAACTTGTGCCTCTTTATTTATTAACACGATTGCTCCCTGATTAAATTTGCGTTTATCACCGACAAACGCCGAAATCAAGTCTTTGAATGCAAAATAAAAAATCCTTACCAAGGGCAGATGCCTGATAGCATTTTCAATGATATTCTGAAGAGTCTGGGGTAGTAACACAGAAAACACAAAGCCTATGAACATAGTGCCTGTAATAACTATAATAGAACCTAAGCCCGGAATAAACAAGTCACGATTCGGGTCGGCAGTCGGAATCCTGATACGGATAAGGTTATCAACAAAATCAAAAGCGCCTAGTAATATAAAGAACGTAAAACCAAGAGGAGCCACAAAGAGTAATCCGCGAATAAAATAGGAAAACAAACGACTAAGAATAGATCTGCCCGACATAAAGAAAAGATATTTAAAATAGACTTAAGACAGTAATAGAAAATTACGTAGCTATAAAACAAACGCTAATGTAAAATTAAAAGTTTGAAAACTATCTAAAATATGATTCAATCCGCGTTTCAAAAGATACATTATCAAAATTCTGACACTTTTTATATGAAAACCCTATTATACAAACGTTAATTCTACCAAAGCAAGTATTCAGGTGCTTTTCAGAAATAAATCTTTAT
>CALRLN020000482.1:0-4350 GCA_943368675.1 Chitinophaga pinensis
CAGCCCAACAAAAGCAAATGGTTGCCTTAGAGAAACAAATGCTTGATAAAAATCAGCCACAGGCCGTAAGAGAGAAAGCAGCCGAAAAACTAGCCAATGACATGATAGGTGGCAAAATGTTATTGAGTATGGCAGGTGAAAATCGTATACCCAAAGAAATAAGGAATGTTGTAGCGGAGCACATCTTTAATAACCCTGACAAGTCTATCCGAATGATGGCCAGTGACTATTTCCGACGTCCGGGTGGTAAAGAATTATCTGCTAATCTGGCGCTTGAAATGCCATCTGATATGAAAAAAGGCTATGAGCTATTCAGAAAAAACTGTGCAAACTGCCACAAATTCGATAAAGAAGGAGCTGAAATAGGCCCTGAACTAACACAGATAGGAAAGAAGTTTGACAAAGCAGGCTTGCTAGATGCCATCGTAAATCCGTCAGCAAGTATGGCTTTTGGTTATGAACCCTTAATTGTTACAACCAAAGATAAAAACACTTACTATGGCTTTTTAGTGGGTGACGGTGAAACACTTACGCTTAAAGATGTGGCAGGGCAGTTAACCAGTATCAAAAAGGCAAACATTGCCAGCCGTAAACAACTCAAAAACAGCCTGATGCCCGAACCATCATCAATGGGACTAAAAGAAAAAGATTTATCTGATCTGGCAGGTTATTTATTGAAACTGCCGTTGGAAGAGTAAAGCAAAGCCCGGCAAAAAAAATATTGACCGGGCCTTGTTATTTTTTTTGTTTACGCCAATGTAGCATCAACAGTTATCTCGGTATTCAACAATTTAGAGATTGGGCAATTGGCTTCGGCATCTGCTACTAATTCATCAAATTTTTCTTTTGAAACCTCAGGCACTTTTGCTGTTAAGATCAGGTGCGAAAGTGTGATTTTTCCATTTTCAAAAGTTATCTCGCATTTGGTTTCAAGGCTTTCCGGAGTAAATCCTGCCTCCGAAAGATTAAAACTCAATTTCATAGTAAAACAACCCGCATGTGCAGCCGCTATTAATTCTTCGGGATTAGTACCAACTCCCTCTGCAAAACGTGAATTGAAAGAGTATTGTGTCTGATTCAATACCGTACTTTGTGTGGTCAGGTGTCCATTACCTTCTTTACCTGTTCCTTGCCAAACGGCTGTTGCATTTCTTTTCATTTGATTGAATTTTTAGATGTACAAAATTAGTATTGCAAAAGTAAGATTTTTGCGTTTCGAACCTTAAAAAATACTTGCAAAGATATTGATTAGTACTACACTTTTTTCTGAACCAATCAGTCCTGAGGGCGTGTATTATTATATTATAATAAAAAAAATAATAATTTTGTTCAGAATTTTTACCATAATCGTCAAAATGCCACTTAGATTAACACTGATATACTTACTCTGCTGTTTGATTGATGCCTTAGCCTTTTCTTTTCACAACACATGGTTGGTTCCATTTGGCGCTTTACCAGTGCTTTGTTTACTTGCATTCTACGTATTAAGACGTAAAGGAGAGTATAAACTGAAAGATTACACTTATACTCTGGCACTCTTAATGGCTGCCATTGCAGATTTCATATTTGAGTTCAGAACCCTGAACGCAAAAGTAGTTTCTATGATTTTCTTTGTATTCAGTTTTTCATTTTATATTGCTACCGTTCGCAAAGAAGCTGTTTTCAGTGGGTCGATAAAAGAATTTCTAACAATAATGGTGCATCTGCTTATTATTATGTCTCCGTTTTTCTTCGTTCTTTCAAAAATACCTACTGATTATTTCTTTTCTTCTATTATTTACATGGTATTTCTGTCATTATTATATGTCAATGCGTTATTCCGTAAAACCAATAAAAGCAGTTATCAATGGTTTCTGGCAGGGGTACTGGCGTTTGTTTTATTGACAGTAACAGACATCTATTTTGGTTTTGTTATAAAAGTCCAGTACGGCGACCTCATTAATAAAATACTCTATCAGTTTGCTCAATACGGAATTTTTGCAGGTATTATCAAAACTCATAAGAATATTTATGTCCCAGAAGCGAGAAATGCCGATTTGCTTAATTCACATAATATTGATCTTTAGTTCTATCACTGCTCACTTGAAATACTTCAACAAGTCGTTTAGAGAGCACAACTAAACATCCGGTTAATTGAATAGGTCTACATCAGAAGTTTAAAATGAAGTTTTTAAAATTAGCAAAAAACAGGTATTTTTGCTTGAATTTTACTTTATTATCATCGCTCTGAAATGCCCCTTAGACTTATACTTATTTACATATTCTTTTGTCTGGTAGATGGGGCTGCATTTATACTTCATCAGGAGTCTTTGCGCTTTTTCGGTGCTTTGTCTCCCCTTTGCTTACTTTTTTTTTATATTTTTAGACGAAAAGGTGAGTATAGATTAAAAGATTATACTTATATTATCGGACTGGTATTTGCAATTATAGGCGATATTACCATAGAGTTCAATAGCGTTACAGCCAATATTCTGGCTTTGGTGTTTTACATGTTAAGCTATTCTTTCTATATTGCTACTGTCAGGAAAGAAACTATATTTGAAACTTCTTCTAAAGAGGTTTTTAAAGTAATGGGCAATATATTGCTCATTATATCACCCATATTGATTGCCTTTTCAGAAATACCTTCAGATTACTTTATTGCCTCCATGCTATACATGGTTTTCTTAGGTTTATTATACACTTCAGCTCTTTTGCGCAAAACTAATAAACAAAGTTACCAATGGTTTTTATCAGGCGCCTTGGGTTTTGCCATACTTACTATTTGCAAAGTGTACTTTACCTTTGTAATAAAAATCCCTTACGATTCTATTATTATTAAAATCTTGTATGACTTTGCCCAGTTTGCCACTTTTATGGGTATCACCAGGACTTTCAAGAATTTTTATCCGGCCAGAGAAAAATGAGGATTGTAAATAAACCCAACTACATTTCCCCATAAATCCTTTACTGCCCCTACTATAATACCATCACCTACCCCTGTTGGTTCCTCATGTATTGTTGCACCTCTTTCAACCGAATGTTTAATCATTTTCTCCACATCTTCAACCCCCCAGTAGGTAACAACGCCATCTGTTTTTCCATCATTTTTTTCGTCTGGCACCAAACCCAATTCATAACCCCCTACATTGAACCCCACATAAAAAGGTTCATCAAAATAAGGTTGGATAGCAAATGTTTCACTATACCATGCTTTCGCCTGGTTAATATCGCCTACCTTGTAACATATCGTTCGTAGGCCCAGTAGTGGAGTGCTCATAATTTTTGATAGATTTTCAGATGTATATATTGCTTAAAATGAATGTATTGTTTTCTAGAAAGTTGCTTTGATAATCTGGCGTGACCTCCTCTTATCTAATCAGGCACAAGAAATACACATGTAAATGAAAAAGAAAGCGTTAAATTAATCTATTTATGAAGATTCTCAAAAAAACGCTCCTTAGAACTACCCAGACCAGTGCCTTCGACTACGCTCCGAAAATCAGCATATAAGGCCCGAAATATAAAAACAAATTCAATAAATTTCAGGGTACTCTAAAACAGATATAAAATATTAATAAAACGACGACGGCCCGGTGCCTGAGCGGAGTCGAAGGCACAAGTGTGGTAAAAAACACTTATTGAACAGCATCGTTTTCAGTCAATTGTGTAACACACTCTACAGCAATTTAGTGCTTACTCTTTTCTAAATAACGACAAATTTGGGCCTCATCTTTGCTTTATAACTCATTACATGAGATATTTGCAAAAAAGCCTATTTATCTGAATGTCTGCCGAACAAGTTATACTTATTAACCTATTGTTATACTTAATGGGGTTTTCGTTTTTATTATTCAAACGGAACACCTTAAGCGAACAATCTGTTGGCTTTCTTTCGGTAACTCTCAATATTATAGGAGTCCTTTTTTCGATGGGTATACGCCTGAGCGATATTATGGGCGACGTAATTCATTACGACTGGTTTTTTATCGGTGATACTGCTTTCACGATTGACATTATATTCAATGACCTTACCTTTCTGATGTATTTTCTGGTGCAGTTTATTGCATTATGGGTACAGGTTTTCTCGATAAAGTATATGGCTGGTGACCCTGGTTTCGGTCGTTATTTTGCCTATATCAATCTGTTTATTCTGGCTATGGTAGGGATAGTGATATCAGGTAATCTGTTAATGATATATATGTTCTGGGAGTTGGTAGGCGTTTGTTCCTATTTACTGATCGGATTCTGGAACGAAAAACAATCAGCTACCAATGCGGCAAAAAAGGCTTTCCTTGTTAACCGGGTGGGCGATATAGGTTTTCTGATTGGTATTTTTCTGATTTACCGTTATTTCGGTACTTTTGAAAT
>CALRLN020000483.1:0-4345 GCA_943368675.1 Chitinophaga pinensis
ATTCTTGTGGCTATTGTAAACGGTCTCGTGATTGGCGCACTGGCAGGGGCCTATATTTATCTCATTGGTGAGCCGAGGCTTTTTCTGGTGGTTTGTTTTTCTTTATTGTCAGTAGTAGTGCTGGCTTCTTTTATGGGTACTGTCACACCCCTGCTGCTAGATAGAATAGGCGTAAACCCTGCCATAGCTTCAGGGCCCTTTATCACTACCGCCAACGACATCATTGGTATTGGTACCTATCTTTTAATCGCCAATTTATTGCTCAATTTATAAAATTATGATTGCAGTTATACAACGGGTAAGCCAGGCCTCAGTAACAATTGATACGATTGTAAAAGGACAAATCGGCACGGGTTTTTTGGTATTATTAGGTATTACGCATACCGATACTCAGGAAGATGTCGAATGGCTGTCAAAGAAAATAACAAGCTTACGGGTATTCGGAGACGCTGAAGGCAAAATGAATCTGGATATAGCAGCAATAGATGGAAACATCCTCCTGATCAGCCAGTTTACACTACATGCCAGTACAAAAAAGGGCAATCGCCCCTCATTTATAGAAGCGGCAAGGCCAGAGGTAGCAATTCCATTGTATGAAAAAATGATTGCCCAATTAACCCAGGATTCTGGCAAAACCATTGAAACCGGAGAGTTCGGCGCCGACATGAAAGTATCGCTCATCAACGACGGCCCGGTAACGATAATTATTGATTCTAAGAACAGGATTTGATGGCTGGTACTGGGAATAAAAGAACATATATTGATTAGTGGTCAAACAATAAACGTCTTAAAAGAGTAAAAATATTCGGGTTGAAATAGTCTGACACATTTAAGACAATGATTTTATTCTTTTAACCTTAAATAAGCAACCAATCTGCTGGTGCATATTATCTATTAAGCATTTCGGTGCAATTGACTTTTTATTCGTTGATTGCAGCGGAGAAATTACCTGAAACAGTATCTATTCAAAACCTATCAATAAAAATGAAAAAAAATCTTACTACCTTATTAATATGTCTGGCCGCTCTGGCACAGGGTCAGCAAAAATACCTGACGCTCCCGAAAGAAGTATTACAAGATAAAATAAAAGGGGGCTGGGCAGGGCAGACCATTGGTGTGACCTTTGGCGGGCCGATGGAGTTCAGGTATAATGGTACTATTATAAATGAATATCAGCCGATACCCTGGTATGATGGCTATCTGAAGAAAACGATGCTTGAGAATCCGGGTCTGTATGATGATTTATATATGGATCTGACATTTGTAGATATTATTGAAAAAGAAGGGCTCGATGCCCCGGTGGCCTCTCATGCCAAAGCTTATGCCAATGCGGGCTATGCGCTATGGCACGCCAATCAGGCCGGGCGCTACAATATCTTACATAATATTATGCCGCCGCAGTCGGGGCATTGGCTGCATAATCCTCATGCTGACTGTATCGACTACCAGATTGAATGTGATTTTGCCGGACTGATGTCGCCAGGTATGCCTAATACTGCCTCTAAGATTTCGGATGGTATCGGGCATATCATGAATTATGGCGATGGCTGGTATGGCGGGATTTTTCTGGGTGCCTGTTATACAATGGCCTTTGGTTCTGATAATATTGAGTATATTATTAATGAGGCTTTGAAAACAATTCCGAAGCAAAGCGAGTATTATAAATGTATAGCCGATGTGATTAGGTATTATAAACTATACCCGAACGATTGGAAGAAAACATGGTTTGCCTTGCAGGAAAGATGGTCGGAAGATGTGGGTTGCCCGGATGGCGTGTTTACACCTTTTAATATAGATGCCAAGCTGAACTCGGCCTATGTAGTGCTGGGGCTGTTGTATGGAAAGGGCGATTTTACTAAAACTATAGAGATAACTACCCGTTGCGGGCAGGATGCCGATTGTAATCCGTCGTCGGCCTGTGGTATTTTAGGCACCATGTTGGGGTATTCAAAAATACCTGCTTATTGGAAGATAGGGCTGGCAGAAGCCGAAGATATTGATTTTAAGTATACCACTATATCATTAAATAAAGTATATGAAATAGGTATGAAACATGCCTTGCAGAATATTGAACGGAATGGCGGGAAGATAGTGGGAGATAAAGTGAGCATACTGACCCAAAAGCCGGAGGTGGTGAGATGGGAACAAAGTTTTGAAAAGACGTATCCGGTAGATAAAATATTTGTTTATAAAACTATTAAAGACGAATACAGTTTTGATTTTGAAGGCACAGGGGTAGTAATAAAGGGCGTTGCCGAAAAGAAAGATAAAGATGCCAAGGATATAGTACTGAACACAGAAGTATATATTGATGGTGCATTGGTTGAAAAGGTAGAGATGCCTACGGAGTTCAGGACACGCAGGCATGAGTTGTTCTGGAATTATCAGTTACCTAAAGGCAAACACAAGGTGGTGGTGAAATTGCTGAATCCCTCAGCACAGCACGATTTACGGTTAAATGATGTTATTGTTTATAATGACCAACCCAATAGTGAGGGGAATCAGACGATATACAGGTTTGGTCAGCCAAAAAAAATTAAACCCTGAGAGAGAAATAGGGTCTAATGAAATGGAATAGAGAAAATTACGTTAATAATATAATTAAATCAGACAACGCATGAAAAAATCAATAATCAGTATTATAGCATTTGCGGTATCGGTGAGTTTTGCATTTGCCCAGACGGCACAGGATGTTCTTGATAAATACATGGAAGTTACCGGTGGTAAAGCACTATGGGATAAAGTGGATACTTATTCGATGAAGCAAAGCTATAAGAGTGGTGCCGCCAGTGATTATGATATGGAGGTTAAAGCTGTATTTGCTGATGGCTCTATGTCTAAAGCCAAGACTATTCTGAAAAGAACCTTTATATATGGTATAAAAGGAAATGAAGGCTGGCTGAAAGTGCCGCTAGGAAGCAGCGATAAAGCGACTCAATATGAAACGAAAGACCTGAACCAGAAAGAACAGGACAACATGCGCAGAGAATTGAAAGAGATTGTGCTGCCTTTCTGGGATTTTCAGAAGAAAGGTTACGTGGCTACTCTGGTAGGTTCGGAGACATTGAACGGGAAAAAGGTAAACCATGTGGAACTGAGTGGAAAAGGTATTAAATATAATCTGTATTTTGATGAAGGAACGGGCCTGATGGTGAGGAGAAAACTGACTATGCCTAACGGGGAAGTGATTACGGAAGATTATATTAATTATGCTACCTCGCCGTATGGTCTTAAATATCCGTCGGAATCGACCTATTATAGTAGCGCAGATAAACGGAATGTAAAAGTTACGACGAGTATCGTGTTTAATGATAATATATCTCCTTCGGCTATTGCGCGGTGACACCTCACCCCAGCCCCTCTGAGGGGGTAAAGATAATTATACTATTATAGGGGTTCAAAATTTTGAACCCCTACGTTTTTTCTATTCCTTTTTAATTCCTAGAGCCTTTGGCCGTTTTTGTACTTTTGATTTCTCCTGATGTTTTTCGGTGGCCTCATCAATTGAATGAGAAATAAAGGCATCGTCTTCTTTCTCTGCAAGTTCTGCAAGTTTTCTATAAAAGGCCTTGGCTTTGTCTAGTTCTTCTTCGGTCAGATCTTCGATATCAATTAATCTGTTGCTGGCTTTGTCGCTGGATGCTATCAGTTCATTCAGTTTGATTTGTAAGGCGATGGTATCTTTATTCTGCGATTGCTGAATAATAAATACCATCAGAAAGGTGATAATAGTGGTGCCGGTATTGATAACCAACTGCCAGGTATCGGAAAAACCGAACAACGGCCCGGATGCCGCCCATATAATAATAACCAGGAAAGCACTTATAAAGGCATAGGGGCTGCCGGTAGCCTTGGTTACTTTTTTGGAAAACCGATCGAAAAACCCAAGTATTCCTTTTTTATTTCTTTTCATTATGCGTATTAATTGTGTAAATGTTTGATTGTAGCTGTTCGCCTGTATATATAATGTATTATAATAAAAAACTGTACCACCGGTTTTATGGCCTGGATTGGGGATAAATAGCGCATGGTCCCTGTAAGTAAATATACTTAGGTGTGTATAGGTGCGAGTGTATTTATATAACAAAATCAAGAATGTGTATAAACATTAGGGATAGTGAGAAATGTAAAGGCTTAGTAATAAGTAAAGTAGGGGGAGAGGTTTAAAAAACTTTGGGAGCGGGGCTTGACAAAGGCGGAAAAAGGCCGTACCTTTGCAGTCCCAAAAATGAGGAACAGACTGAGCGTTACATAGCAGGAGCATAGTAAAAAGGTGGTTTTGAGGTAGTTAGGGGGCGAGTAAAATAAAGTAAAAAATTAATTTGGAATTGTAAAAATAAAGTCA
>CALRLN020000484.1:0-4332 GCA_943368675.1 Chitinophaga pinensis
CAACGATGGCAACGGTCATTACAATCGTATCCTTGACGGTGATAATGACGCCAGCCCATTCCACCGCCTATAATAATTGGTGGAGGAACTACATATACACGTGGTCTATAACCCCATGAAAAACCGATTACCGGAGGTGGTACAACGATTCGAGGGACAATTACACGGGGAACAACCCGTACATAAGGGCGAGGAGCATATCGATACCTGTATCCACGGTGTTGCGCATTGGCTTCAGTAACGAAAAGCAGGCAGAACAGAATAAGAATAGCAAAGGCGTTACGTTTCATAGTATTGTTCATTTTTGTTAATGATGCTTATATATGTTCAAAGGTTGCATATATAAATATTTTTAACACAGACAAACAACAACCGCTTTACCCCTATTAGAATCAGGATTTTAAAGTAATCATCTTTATAATATAAGCTGAGGTATTTTTATTCTAAATATTCAGCCAATAAGTCATTTTTAAAATTAAGGCTCTATTCTTAGGAGCCCAGGCATTTACGTAATAGCTTGTTATGTTTTCGGCAAAATAGTTATCCGTATAAACAAGAAAAATATCGCTTACCGGACGGAATCTCCATTGTAGGCGGGAGTTGATATTGATATTATTGGTCTGCGTATTATACTGAAAGAACGTACTGAAAAACAGGCTTTTTGATACTGACAATTCTGCACGAGGACCTAGCAACCAATATTGTACACTATTGTAAGGCGCAGGGAGATCAATTTTAGTATAATTACAGTCGAGTGTAAAAATGCCATAAGGCTGAAAACGATAGGCAATACTGCTTTCCCATATACGGGCTTTCCCGTTAAAGTATTTTCCGGTGCTGAAATCGAAAGTACCTGTCAGGTTATTTCGTTGGCTACTGGTATAACCCATATTAAAGAACCTGGAGCGATAATCTCCCACAGGTAGTTCAATTACATTTTTATAGGTATCCGGGTTGGGGTTATCGCTGGCATTGGTTGGGTCGAAGGTTGCGAAAAGGTGTGTGAAACTCCAGCTATAGGCAATATAGGCTTCATCACCTGCCGGGCTGTTGGCAAATATGAAAATATTTGATTCACTATCTAATCGTTTCCCTTTCAAATCAAAAACATCACTTCCCTCTGTGCCGAATCCATAAGCATTGATATACTTCGCAATAGATGCAGATTTTGGATTTAATATGAATGTTGCAGGTCTATACAATTGCCATATACCTGTGCGTGGCACAAAGCCTATATCAGCCCGATAGTTTTCTCCTATTCGTTGCACGCCAAAATTCAGCTCAATATTCGGGTGATTGTAGCCCATAAAATGAGCAGCACTTCCGGCATCTTTTTTTCCATCAGGCGAGATAGACTGGTGATAGTACGTTTCAACTTCGAAGCGACTGTCTTTTGAATAATAGTTAAATTCTAATCCTCCTACTCGATTGTATCTTCGATAATTCTGTGTCTGTTGCTCACTTAGATTGCCAAACAGGTTTTCTTTATTAGTAAAAATACCGCCTATGGTTGAACGGGTGAATATTTTTCTTTGAAGTGTAACTACAGAATAGTTGGCGGCAGGCAGATAGCTATTATTCCCGAAATTCACTTTTCTGGTTTGCATGTTCATCAAGCCAATACGCCATTTATCGTTTAGTTTGCCACTCAAGCGGGCGCCTGCCAAAATTGGCACTTGCTGATTTAAACCTGTGTTAGGATTACGGGTGATGCCAATGCGGCGAGAGAAAAAAGGACGGGAATCAGGGAAGCCGAAAGCACCGAAGAGGTCATTGTTCTCTAAGAAAAATTGCCGTCTTTCCGGGAAAAATAATTCAAAACGGCTTAGATTGGTTACCTGTTTATCTACTTCGACTTGTGAGAAATCAGGATTAAATGTTAAATCCAGATTCAATGAAGGAGTAACTGCTACTTTGGCATCCAGACCAATACCTTTGGGATAATCAGAAGAGGTGCCTAAAGGGCTTAAATCTTCTTCATTTCTCGGGAAATCTTTTTGAGTAGCTAATGATACATAAGGAATGATGGATACATTGGCGCCGGGTTTAGGAGGTTTTTCATCCCAAATCATTAAACCTGTAAACGCTAAATTAGCAGGTGCAAAATTACGTGGGACAGGTCTCCAGCTTGAGCGTTCATTTTTCTTCAATACATTTCTTGTAAAATTTACCCGCCAGGTATTCTGATCATCGGCTACTTTGTAGCGAAGCGTTTTGAATGGGATTGCCATTTCGACTGCCCAATAATCATCATAATTTCGTACCTGTGAGTACCATTTATTGTCCCAGTAATTCGAGACCTCCCCTCCATTATATATTAAACCCTCTCGCTGCACTCCATAAGGATTTACAACAAACTGAAAGGCATTCAGGCGGTCTTTAAATGTATCTAAATTTACTATAAACACATCGCTTGTACCTTGCTCAAAATCTCTTTTTAATGAAGCTATGGTATAGGTGTTCCGGGGTTGATAACAAATAGCACCCACATACAGGAAATTATCATCAAAGGCTATGCGAACCTCTGTCTGTAACTGAGCAAATGACGTATCATAAGGACGACCGAGAAAAAAATCTTTAGCAATATCGGCATTTTTCCAGACTTCTTCATCTAAAAGACCATCCAGCTTAATTGGAACGGCAGATTTTTTAATATGGATGCTGTACTTTTCTTCGTTTGAGGTTTTGTTGTCTTGTGCTGATAGGTTACTCATTACGCATAGGATGGCTCCTATGGTAGCGTAAAGTTTTTTCATAAAAAATTAATAATACGGATAGTACTTGTTATACATAGCCACAGCCGAAAAAGTTGCAATTCTGGCAGAAATATTACGAAACTACATTAGTGGGAGCGCCTTTTTGATAAGCTCTGATATTCTCTACAGTGCCTTTCAGCAATAGTTTGCGTGCCTCAACTCCGGCCCAGGCAATATGGGGCGTAATGATACAATTCTTTGCAGTTAATAATGGATTATCCTTTGCAGGAGGTTCAGAAGAAAGTACATCCAAACCGGCCCCTGCTATAATACCGGAGTTTAATGCTTCACTTAAATCAGCTTCATTAATTAAACCTCCACGAGAAGTATTGATTAACATAGCTGATGATTTCATCTGGCCTAAAGAGTCTTTATTAATAAAGCCCTGATTATCCGCCGTCAGTGGGCAATGTAGACTTATAAAGTCACTCTCTTTCAATACTTTATCTATCTCACACAATTCTATCCCTTCCATGCCACCACTGGTCAGGTCTCTTTTGTTGGCGAGAATCTTCATGCCAAAGCCCAGGCCTATATTTGCTACTTTTTTACCAATATCTCCCAGGCCAATAATACCTAAAGTTTTACCTTCTAATTCAACCACAGGAGCCAGATAAAAACACCAGTCGGCAGATGAAGGCCACGTTTGAGCAATATTATCCGAGTGTTGTGCTACACGATTGGTAAAACTTAGTATTAATGAGAATGTTAATTGTGCAACAGAAGCAGAACTATAACCACGTACATTGGTAACTATTACCCCATGCTCTTTGGCAGCAGCTATATCAATAATATTATAGCCTGTAGCAGTAACCCCGACATATTTCAGATTAGGTAACTGACTGATAATCTCACGGTTCAGCTGACATTTATTGGTCAATATAACTTCCGCATCTTTAGCACGTTCTATAATCTGTTCTTTAGTTGTGCGGTCATATAATGTTACCTCTCCTAAAGTATAAAGCATTGATAAATCTAAATCTCCGAGGGCGTTAACGGTATAGGCGTCGAGGTAAACGATTTTCATTAGGTTTGTTGTAAGGTTGATCAAATGTTAAGGTTTTACACCTTCGTCAGCAAGAAACTGACCTATATTAAAAAATTCATTATTTAATAATTCAATCTCTTGATTCCAGTCTTTAGTAATCCAGTCTTCGTCTTTCACTTTATAGCCTTTATAATAGAAAGATTTCCCATCGATTTTCTCAAAGAAAAGACTTTCAGGTATTTTGTTTCTTCTTTGAGAAGGTTTTAATTCTACAAATATTTTACCGAGGATTTGAGCATCTAAAATACACAATAAAATCTCCTCTACAAAAAACTATTCTACTCCAACAACTTAATTATATCATCTTTTGATAATGATTTCACAAAGGTCTCTTCATTCGTAATCAAATTATCGAATAGCTTCCGTTTATTCCTTTGTAAAGCCAGAATTTTCTCTTCTACCGAATTACGGGTGATGAATTTATAAGTGAAAACTGTATTCTGTTGACCTATTCTATGAGCCCTGTCAACAGCTTGTGCTTCAATTGCCGGATTCCACCAGGGGTCTAGCAAGAAAACATACTCTGCT
>CALRLN020000485.1:0-4308 GCA_943368675.1 Chitinophaga pinensis
CAAATAAATGATTTTCTTGATATTTGTTTGAGGAAGCGATTGTTGCCCTTTTTTACGCTTGTTGGGTTTTTCTTTGGGGGCATCCAGATCTTTTATCGCCTCAAATTTAATACGACTTCCGTCAGCAATGAAATAATTTTCATACCAATTTCGCACTCCATGATAACTTGGCACAAACTGAATGTTTTTTATGTCAATGGGTTCTTCAGAAAGTTTATAAGTGGCAGGTCTGGCAAAATCGGCTAAATTGCTGACAGTCAGTGCACCTTTGATACAAACAGCTGTTGATTTATCTTCTGAAACCGCCAGTGCTTCTTCTACCTGTGGAGAAATCTGATTCATATCTACTCTGCTTTGCGTTATCAGATTTCCGTCAAGGTCAAAGCTTGCAACAAAACCATTTAAAAAATTATATCCCTTAAAAACCTGTTTTGATTGAGTGCGAGGATAATTATAATTTGAACTGCTGTAACGCCCGTAATTAGGGTAGGGGTCGTATCCGTTGTAATAAGGTGTGCTTGTAGTAACAGTCTGAAAATTAGCCTGAAAGAAAGTGCCACCCAGCGTAAGAGAATGATGACCAAAGACAGGTTTTATGGGTAACAATACAAAATTATCCATGATTTTCCTGGCAGTGGCATCATCAATAGCAGGTAAACCTTTAAGTAATTGGCGGTAGTCATAGAATTTCGTACTGGTGGTTTTTCCGTCTTCTATTTTAGAGACATACATACCTTTGGCACCTGAATTAGATTGGTAAGTACCTGAAATAAATTTTGTGGTCGGGGTAATTTCTGTCAGGGTAGCCGTTAAAGGGAAATTGCCTGCGTTTGAGGGTACAGTATTTTTAATAATGAGCTTACCCGTGGTATCATATCTGGCGTATACTACGTAGGCATCTTTGATAAATTCTCCTTTCTTTTTCTTTTCGTTGACGTATGCCGATTCTTTAATTGCCCACAGACTCTCAATAATATTTTTCTGAGCATCATAATTGAAGTATTGCACCTGTGCTTTTCCAATCAATTCAGCTGTTATGAACTCTCCCAGATCTTCATCAAAGTTATATGAATAAAAGGCAGCTCCTTTTTTATTAACTCCTGCCATCAGAATACGGTTTTTGAAAAAAACATAATCCTGATCCTGAAAAAAATCTCTTAGTTCAAATCCATTATTATCAAACTTTCCATCTTTTAATGCAATACTGAAAACCTGATAATACATGCCCTGCGTTTCGCTGAACATAAAGGTAATATGGTCTTTGCCGACGGTATAAGAAGAAGGTTTTTTCTCTACATCAAGAAATATTTCAGACTCCCAGACCTTTTTTAAATCAGCATCAAATTTAACAATAACAGCCTTGGTTATATCTTTTTTTGCAAAAAGTATAATACCCTCCTTGCCCAATGGTATCAGTTGTTGCCAGGTTGGCCTGCCACTTATCTCAAATTCTACTGTTTTTAAAACCTGTGCAGAGCCACTAAGGCAGTTAATCAAAAAAATAATAACGAACGCCTGTCTCATCAATAATAGATTTTCATTTAATTTTCGGCATTTACAAAAGCATTTATCAGAAAGCGATTTTATTCAGATAAAATACTTTTCTTGAACCACCATTCCTATTCGCAATTTTCTGATAACCCCATGCCAGATAATAATTCTGGTGCCAGTATTCAAGGTCGTCAGTAGCTGTATCTCTTACTTTGTCACCTTCGTAATTTGAGCCAACCTCTATTACCTTATTACCCTCAATTACTTCATTGCCTCTTACAATTTTGCTGGCTAATTTGCCTTTATTGCTGTAAACAAGGGTAATATCATCATTATCAAGTTTAATCTTGACTTTCTCTTTTAGTTCCTGACTTTTAACATTGTCAAAACTGAAACTGTTATCCCATATTAAATTGCCTTTCTCGTCAAAAGCAGCAACCACGGCATGAGTATATTTAAAACCATCAAATTGCTGATTGTTATTAAAACCTCTGCCTCCTGCCCATAGCCACGGGTTCCAGGCCCATGAGTTCATGCCATAATACCGGTAATAACTCATATTATTGAAACTATACGGGCTCCAGAACGGGCTGCCATACATACCAGACCCGTAATAATTGTTGTTGTTTCTGAATTCCGGATAAAATACCTCGGCCACTAAAATATACTGGTTGTCTTTTTGAATAATATCATGTACCAGCACACGGTAGTTCAATCTGAGGTCTCCGCCTTTATCACGTTTTTTTGAAATCTGTTTTTCAATTCTGTCCTGTTGTTTCTGAGACATAAACTTGAAGAAGTTTTTGAACTCAGTAAAACTATGCATTTTCAGATATTCAGGATTTTCCTCATCTACCTTGCTGATGTATAATCCCTGAGACATAGGAACACCGTTCGACTGATAACCCTTGTATCCGAAATTTCCGATCATTAATTGGGTGCCATCATTGAGCGAGAATAATTTCCCTGTAAGAAGGCCATAGTCGTCTTCCGGTTCAACGGTCAATTGCTCTACTATTTTACCGTTCTGATTGATACGTTTTACCACCATATAGCTTGAGCGCCCTTTCTTAACCGAGTATGAAACTACCAGAAGGTTGTTTTCATCATCAAAATCCAACGATGAAATACTGGCTGTTCCTTTCAGGCCTCCGGCTAAAATACGAGGTTGTAACTTTTGCAGATTTACGCTCATCAATACGGGTTCTTCTTTTACCATTCCGGCCAGATAAGCAAAATCATTATGCACCTTAAATTCAGATATTTCAAAACGGGAGATATTCTCGAAAAAGAATTTCTGCATAATCCCGATTCCTGTTGAAACCTTGATAATCTGGTATAAGTCACTATTGAATTTGCTGAAAAGAAAGTATACATCCCGCCCATCCCGATAGAAATCCACAAATGACTGATTTTCTTCAAGATCTCCGTTAACAGACCACCCAACCTGCAATTCAGTATCAAACTTTGTAATGCTGAATGTTTTCTTGGAGGTTTTAGCCAATACTAGTAAACCTTCATCACCCAGTGTGATAACCTGATATTTGTTATCGTCCGAATTAGTTGGTATTTCTATGCGCTTAACACTCTGTGCCCGGGTTTCAGTCAGGATCAAAAGAAATGGTACGCATACCAACAGGCACAATTTTACAACAGCTAAAATAATATGTGTGCCAGCGGTTTTTTGATTTTCATATTTAAGATTATTCTTCATAACTTTTAGCGACAATAATGTCGAACTCCTCTTTTTTTACGGGTTGTACTGAAAGTCGTGACTGACGAATCAGGGCCATATCCTGTAACCGTTCATCAGCTTTAATTGATTGTAGTGTAACGCCCTTCGGAAGTTTTTCGACAGGTGCTAAATCGACAACTACCCAGCGCGGGTCGTCAGTAGTGGGGTCAGGATAAGATTCTTTTACAACTTTAGCAATTCCGACAACATCTAGGCCTTCATTTGAATGATAAAAGAGCACAAGGTCACCTAGTTTCATAGCAGCCAGATTATTGCGAGCTGCATAGTTTCGCACACCGTCCCACATCCCTACGCCTTGATTAACGAAATGATCCCAGGAATATTTGAAAGGTTCTGATTTTACAAGCCAGTAGTTCATATCTGATAGAATTTAAGTGGTTGAAAAATATATCAAAAAAGCCCCAATCAAGGGGCTTGTAATATTAAGGAAATTTCGGGAATTTTTTGAAATCAGGTTTGCGTTTTTCTAAAAACGATTTGAAACCCTCTTTTGCTTCATCTGATAAATAATAAAGCAGGGTGGCGTTTCCGGCCAGTTCCTGAATACCAGCCTGTCCGTCCAGCTCGGCATTGAATGATGATTTCAGCATTCTGATAGCTAACGGCGATTTTTCCTGTATTTTACGACACCATTCAACTGTTACTTCTTCCAATTGTTCTAATGGTACAACTTTGTTTACAAGCCCCATTTCAAGTGCTTCCTGGGCATTGTACTGGTCGCATAAAAACCATATCTCACGGGCTTTTTTCTGTCCTACAACACGCGCAAGGTAAGATGCACCAAAACCACCGTCAAAACTACCAACTTTAGGGCCTGTCTGACCGAAACGTGCGTTTTCGGCTGCAATAGTTAAATCGCATACAACGTGCAGAACATGCCCTCCTCCGATTGCCCAACCCGCTACCGAAGCAATAACGACTTTAGGGATAGACCGAATCATCTTCTGTAAATCAAGTACATTCAAACGAGGTATGTGATCATCTCCGACATAGCCTCCATGCCCGCGAACTGACTGGTCTCCACCGCTGCAAAAAGCCTTACCGCCTTCGCCCGTAAGAAT
>CALRLN020000486.1:0-4294 GCA_943368675.1 Chitinophaga pinensis
AAACGAGCGTGACAGGTGCTTCTTATTCTACCGGATATACATCAGGAAATCCCTGTGTGTTAAACAATGGATTTTCTTTGAGTCAGACTAATACTGAAACAGGTGTTGGGCAATACCTGCTGGATAATATTGTCTGGAAAGGTAAGACAGTAGATTTCCAATTTTTTGACCGCAACGACCTGGTAAGCAATGCAAATGTGAAAGCCAAAGGGCTTTCGGCCATAGTGGCTTATGATGAAGCCAATCAGGAAACTAACCGGATTAGCTTCAGCTATGGCTATATAGGAACAAATGACCGTCTGAAACTGAATTCAGTCTCTTTCATTGAAAACAAAACGCCTTTTGCGGCGATTCAGACTACTTCTTTTGAATACTACGGGATGAGCGGCGCAGATATTCCGATCCCCTCTCTTATGGTAGCGAACACCCCTCGCCCTGCCAATAACTCTGTAGATCACTGGGGTTATTACAACGGAAGAAACAATCCCAATAAAATTCCGGTTGCTAATTACTCCTTGAAAACCTCCACCAATTTAACAAGCTTCGGAACTGCCGACAGAAGGGCGGATAATACGTATTCAAAAATAGGGATGCTCAAAAAGATAAATTATCCGACAAAAGGGTATACCGAGATATTCTATGAACCCAATGTAGTGAACTACAGTAGTATATCAGCAGCTCCTTTCTTCTTACAAACACAAACGCCTGAAACGCCTCCACCAGGTGGTAGTGGTGTTTACCTGCAAATAGGTGGAAACCGTGTTTCACGCATTGTAGATAATACCGGCTCCTCAGAGTCTAATGAAAGAATTATTACCTATGAACAGGCTAATCTTTTAGCCGTCCCTTATTATGTTACATCCATTGAATCAAGTACACCCAGCACGGCAACATTTCCAACAGGCCCATGTACTGCCTGTGGGACAAGGTATTTTATCTCAGAGAATAACGTCTATAACTGGGATGGATATCAGATAGAGTACAGAAAAGTGACCGAGACTTATGGGAATACCGGAGCAAATGGCAAAAAAGTATATGAATATAATGCCAGCGTTGCCGCCGGCGATCCGGTTATCAATCCACCTCATGCTGCTACTGTTAACTTAAGCTGGCGCAGTGGTAATCTGGCCAAAGAGCAGACCTATGAGAAAACGGTCTCAACCTATACATTGGCCCAAGAATTGACAAATACATATAGCCTATTATCCCTTGCTTCTACTACACACAACGGTTTTAAAGCAGGAAGAAGCATGGATTGTCAGCAGCAAGCTGTTTCGTCAGGGTTTAGTTATAATTATTTCAATAAATCTCTTACCCCTGTATTT
Source organism: Chitinophaga pinensis (assembly GCA_943368675.1). Classification (GTDB taxonomy): domain Bacteria; phylum Bacteroidota; class Bacteroidia; order Cytophagales; family Spirosomataceae; genus Emticicia. The sequence goes on from CALRLN020000486.1 coordinate 1,326, forward strand.
ACTGATTATTATAATTTACAGGCTGCTACTACTACCGAATATTCAGGGGGTGTAGGATTAAGTAATACAGTCAGTTATACCTATACGCCGGAAGTGCTTCTCAAAAGTACCTCAATCACCAACAGCAAGAATAAAATAGAGTCAACTATTAACTATTATGCGAATGATTTCAATAACATTTCCGGTACAAACATTGACCAGCTAAAAGCCAAAAACATCATTGGTATGCCCCTGAAAGTTATCCGCAATATCGATAACAAGGCAGTTGATGGGGTAATGGTTAAGAGCGATGCTAACGGAAATCCTGTAGAAATTTACCGCTATGAAAATGCCTCGCTGGTTACGCTTGCGCACAATCCGGCGCAGTTTATTCTTCCTGAATTCAAATTATTTGAAAGCAGAAAGTATAGCAGCAAGGGGAATCCGATAGAGATTAAAAGGCTGAATCAGCCGCCAACTACCTATGTTTGGGGCTATAAACATTCTTACCCGATTGCCTCTGTACAAAATGCCACTGTAGCCAATGTAGAAGCCGTGATTGGCAGCCTTGAAACAGTGGCAGATACTTATGTAGCTGCTAATGTAGAAAGTATTGGCACCAGTTTAAGAAGTAATCTCCCTTCTGCCATGGTAACTTCGGGCGTGATGAAATCAGGTGCTGGAGTCAGCCAGATTACCGCTCCTAACGGACTAAAAAGCACCTTTGAATATGATGGTGTCAACCGGTTGAGTGCCGTCAAAGATCATTTGGGCAACCTGACAGATATTTACAGGTATTTCTATGCGACAGTTTCTGAATGCACACCTCCTACTGCCCCGACCATATCCATATCAAGCACTTCGCTTTGTTCGGTAACGCTTTCAGCTACAACTTGCTCTGGCGGAACGGTTCAATGGTCTAACGGAGCTTCCGGACCAACCACTTCAGTTCCTACTACCACATCAAGCACTTATACGGCCAAATGCAAAGTCGGAACCTGCGAAAGCTCGACCTCTAATGCCTTAACGGTGCCTGTACTACCTGCTACCTGGAGCGCGATGGATGTCGGGTCGCCATCTTCGCCGGGATGTACGCAGAATGCTTCGGGAAATCTAACTCTGCTTGGATACGGCCCTGCCAGCGGTACCTCTGATAACTTCCACTGGATATATAAAGCCTTTAGCGGAAATGTAACCATCATTGCTAAAATTGCTTCAATTCCGGCTGATGATGGTGACAGATCAGGTATTATGATAAGAAGTAATCTGAATCCTGATGCCCAATATTATATCCTGCTTCAGGATGGCAATGCCAATGTGGGCGAGCTGAAACGTGATGTGAACGGAGGCACAGGCGGACTTTATAGTTTTGCGCCGTCAGCCGTGAACCAGACCTGGATAAAAGTAGTAAAGACTGGCACTTCAATCAAGGGATATTATAGCACTAACGCTAATCCCGAGGCTAATAATGCCTGGAATGACTACTTTAACCTGACCGGGAACAGCCCTACCACGCTCGATTTCGGCAGCAATTTCTACATAGGCTTTGCCACATGGGGAGGCGCTAACCAGACAACTTTTTCAAATATTACTATTAACGGAGTTGCATTTTAAATCCACACATCTCATGAAAAAGAATATCATCTTATGGCTTTTGCTCCCGCTGTGCAGTTGGGGGCAAAGCATTACCAATCACAAAAATGCCGTCGTGCATAGCTCTTTCCGCGTTAGCGGCGCAACTACAAGCGATGCCAGCGATGCCACGAAAGCACTGATTTCGGTACAATATATGGACGGCCTGGGCCGTCCTCTACAAACGGTGGGGTATCGCCAGTCACCTACGGCAAAGGATATTGTATTTGAAGGCAAAACGTATGATGCTTTTGGCCGTCCGTTCAAAACGGCGCTGACTGCCCCTACAACTGTACAAACCGGGGAATATCAGGCTAATCCTTCCGGCCTTGCCACTACTTTTTATGGCGATAGCTATGCTTATGTTGAAATTACAGCCTTTGATAACTCTCCACTGAATCGACTGAGAGTACAGTACGGCCCAGGACAGGCCTGGCGGACTAATACCAAGAATATCCAGACTTTTGATGAAATAGCCGGAACTGGCATTCGCCTTTACAATGCAGATGCTACAGGAAATATCACGCTCTCAGGCACCTTTCCGGCTAACAGTCTGTATAAAACCCGGGTGATTGATGAGCAGGGCAATACCACTGTTGAAATAAAAGATAAATCGGGGAATCTCATTCAACGTGAGCAGCCTGTGGGCGCAGAAACATTGGTTACCTATTATGTGTATGACGACTGGCAAAGACTAAGGGCGGTTATTCAGCCCGAAGGTTATGCTTTAGGTGTCAGCATTACTAAAAATTCAACGGACTGGAACAATTGGGTATTTGGTTATACGTATGATGCCGCAGGAAGGCTTATCGAGAAACATACACCTGGTGGAGGCTGGCAATATATTGTTTATGACAAGAATGACCTACCTGTTTTAACACAGGATGCCAGCCAGACGGCTCTAAGCAAATGGTCGTTTACCAAATATGATGCCTTTGGCCGGACTATCATCACGGGGGAACTGGACAATGCTTCAAGCCGTGCTACCCTGCAAACCAATTTTGATGGCATGTCAACCACTTATGAAACCTGGCTCGGTGTTACCGGATATTCCAACGTCAGTTTTCCTATAAGTTATGGGTCAACGGCAGAAAAGATGTGGAACTTTTATGATACCTATGAGTGGATTGCCGGAGAATGGGCATTTAATGCAGGCACGGCTTATAATTCTGCCAACTATTACAGCAATTCCAAAGGGTTGCAGTCAGGCAGCTTTGCCCGTAATCAGGAAACACCCAGTAAAGTGTTTCACTCGGTTTTCTACTATGATTACAAAGGCCGGATGATGCAGAGTTATCGCGTGCATGATAAAGGGGGAGCTTCTCCGTGGACTAAACCGGTGATTACCAATCTGGGCT
>CALRLN020000487.1:0-4287 GCA_943368675.1 Chitinophaga pinensis
CTTTATAATGCAAATATCATGCAGAAGTTAAGCCTGAAAGAAATTTAATATTCAGTAATAATTATTCTTCGTAAAATTAATAATAAAGCTGCTCAGACCCTAAATTTCAAGTCAATTTTAGAATTGATAAAGATAAACATTCATTAATGCAATACATAAACTATTCTTTCAGAGAAGACGTTTATAAATACAAAAGTGTTGCAATAATGAAAAACCAATTAGCAGATTACAGAACAAAAGGAGATGTAGAAGCAGATATTTTGATTCAGCAATTGGTAAACCAGGAGGGTTTAGGTTTTCTTCGCTCATTAATGCCGTTTTTAGCTGACTATAAAAATCTTGATTTTCAGAACCAACCTGCTATCATAAAGGAATTTCTGGCTTGCCATTCTTCTTTTCCTGAGTTCTTTAATAAGAAAGAACTAATTCGTGCTACAGATTTTTATAGAGAAAACCAGCTTACAATTGGCTTGGTGCTGGGGCTTTATGCATTACCTTATTGTTACCTTGGAGCCGACGGCGCCAGAGTTTTATATCTATCGGAGCGGATACGCAAGGATACTTACAATCGCCTGATTGAAACGGGGAATTTTCTGAAGGCGGTGATGAATTACGATAACTGGACAAACCACCGGATATTTGCTATCTGTCTTAAGGTAAGAATTATGCATGCAGCTATCAGATATTTTACCTTGAATAGCAATAAATGGGACATGGGGTGGGGATATCCGATTAATCAGGAAGATATGTTGGGGACTAATCTGGCGTTTTCTCTGGTAGTTTTAAGGGGTATGCGAAAATTGGGCTATAGCATTGATAGCCCTTATGATAGAGCCTATCTTCATACCTGGAATACCATCAGTTATCTGCTTGGAATTGATAAAGCAATTTTGCCTGCCAACGAACCTGAAGCTATTAGGCTGGAGCGAATGATTGCTACCCGGCAATTCAGAGAATCTACTGAAAGCCAGGCCTTGGCAGATTCTTTGATACAGGCCATTCGGAATACGTGTCCTAATGAATGGACAGCCGATTTATTACAGGCACAATCGAGATTTTTATTGGGCGAAAAATATGCAGAAATGCTTGGGGTAAAAGAAACAAATATTCCCGGCGCTTTGTTGAATGTTTATAATACTACCTCAGTTGTATTGTCGCGATTCTTCTAGAGTTAAGAATAAAAACCGTTAATGTAAAATCGATGATTAAAGATAAAATAAAACAAGCCTACGTTGAGCATATTCTTGATAATGGCACTCAACCTGTATCAATCTATGCTTTTTGTAAGAAACTCAAGATCAAGGAGGCTGCCTTTTATGAAGAATATACCTCGTTTCCACAAATAGAAAGCGAGATATGGAAAGGTTTTTTTCTGGATGCCATTACTTCAGCGCAGAATGAGGAAATCTATTCGGGCTATTCGGTGCGAGAAAAAGTACTGGCTTTTTATTATACATGGATTGAAGTATTGAAACAAAACAGAAGCTTCGTTCTGAAATCATACGAAGGTTTTCAGAAACCTATCTACACCAAACGTAATGCGCAACTAGTCGATTTTAAAATAGCGTTTTACGATTATATAAGCGAACTGGTAGCAGAAGCAGGCGAAACTAAAGAAATAGAAAAACGCCCGATTCCTCAGATAGCTCAACGCTATCCCGATTTATTCTGGGCTAAGACCTTGTTTATACTGGATTTCTGGATTAATGACACAAGTAAGGCTTTTGAAAAAACAGATACCATGATTGAAAAATCGGTAAATACAGCTTTCGATTTATTAGGCCGCTCACCTCTGGATTCTTTATTCGACTTAGGCAAATTTTTATTTCAGAACAGGAAAGTCTGAACTATGATTTGCCCGGGCGGCATCCGCTGATTAAAGTGATTACGCAGAAAATTTATATTTTATTGAAAGTTATCTCCTCATAAAAATCAGTTAAATCACATCAATCAGGTAAATCAAAGTTCAAGACGATTAACTAATTCACTATTCTCCATTCATCATCAACATATGAACTCACAGGATAAAATACCAACTTCTAAAGTAGCCAGAGCCACGCAGTTTGTGAAAGCAGGGGTGAAAGTAGGAGGGAACTACATAAAACATTATAGTAAAAAGATATTAGACCCATCATTAAGCAAAGAAGAACTGCACAAAGACAATGCGACTGATGTGTATGAGACTTTGAGCAACCTGAAAGGCAGCGCCTTGAAAGTGGCACAAATGATGAGCATGGATAAAAACCTGCTGCCCAGAGCTTATACAGATAAATTTGCGATGTCACAATATTCAGCTCCGCCTTTATCTTCGCCTTTGGTTATTAAAACTTTCAGGCAATATTTCGGTAAATCACCGGCTGAAATGTTTGATAAATTCGAACTGAAAGCTGAAAACGCCGCTTCTATAGGTCAGGTTCATCTCGCTTATAAGAACGGCAGGAAACTGGCTGTTAAGATTCAGTATCCCGGCGTAGCCGAAAGTATCAGTTCTGATTTAAAAATGGCTCGTCCCCTGGCCGTCCAACTACTTAATCTGAATGATGCCGAAATTGACAGGTACTTCAAGGAAGTAGAGGAGCGTTTGCTGGAAGAGTCAAATTATGAATTGGAGTTGAAACGCTCCATCGAAATCACCAATGCCTGCGCACATATTCCGGACTTGTTTTTTCCTGAATACTATCCTGAGTTCTCTTCAAACAGAATCCTGACGATGGATTGGATTGAAGGGCTACACCTGAAAGAGTTTCTGGAAACGAACCCTTCGCAGGAAATCCGTAACCAGATAGGCCAGACACTTTGGGATTTTTACGATTATCAGATGCATACACTCCGAAAGGTGCATGCAGATCCTCACCCGGGTAATTTTCTGATGACAGCAGATGGAAAACTAGGTGTCATTGATTTTGGTTGTATTAAGGTAATACCTGATGATTATTATCAGAATTATTTCGCTTTAATGAATCCGGATACCTTGGATGATGAACAGAAGATTCAGAAAATTTTCTGGGAACTCGATTTTCTTTTGAAAGAGGATTCTCCAAAAGAACAGATTTTGTTCACAGATATATTCAAACAGATGATTCGTTTATTGGGTCGTCCATTCGACTCTCATACCTTCGATTTTGGTACTTCAGGTTATGTCGATGAAATCTATCAGTTCTTAGATTATATCTCTAAAATGCCTGAACTCAAAAACGGCAATTCAGCCCGTGGTTCACAACATGGTTTGTATGTAAACCGTACGTATTTCGGGCTTTATACAATATTGAATGATTTAAAAGCCAATATCCGTACTACCAAGCCGGATTGGGTAACCCCAAAGCATTTAAAAGAAGCATTGGTGTAAATAAGGCTTTTTCCATACATTTGCTTGTAGAACGCTTATAACGCTTCGTGCTTGTAAGCGTTTTTTATTCTATTGATTTATAACCTATATATAACTATATAACCGTATCACTCCCATGAAAAAACTTATCCTTTTCCTATCTGTCACCTTGCTAATGGGTGCTTGTCGTACATCTAAAGTTAGCAAAACCAGTCAGGATGAAGTGTCTGTTACTTTTCTTCACCTCAACGATGTTTATGAAATATCACCATTAGACAACGGAAAAATAGGTGGCATGGCACGGGTGGCTACTGTTCGTCAGGAATTATTAAAAGAAAATCCGAATACAATTACAGTGCTTTCCGGCGATTTTCTTAGTCCATCCGTAACCGGTACTTTAAGATATGAAGGCAAAGGTATTAAAGGTAGACAAATGGTTGATGTGATGAATGCAGTAGGGGTGGACTGGGTATGCTTCGGAAATCATGAATTTGATCTGGATGAAAAAGACTTGCAGGAAAGAATCAATGAATCGAAGTTTAACTGGTTGAATACCAATGCATCAGAAAAAATAAACGGAAACCTTGTGCCTTTTGGTAAGGTAGTAAATGGAACAAAAGTGCCTTTTCCGAAAACACAGATTTTTACTTTTAAAAATGCCAAAGGCGAAGACATAAAAATGGGTATGTTCGGGATTGTATTACCTTCTAACCCCAAAGATTATGTATGGTACGATGATTTCTTTGAATCTGCTAAAAAAGCTTATGAAGAGTTAAAGCCACAATGTGATTTTGTCGTAGGGCTTACGCATATCAATAAAGTAGATGATATAAGGCTGGCTGGCATGCTACCGGAAGTAAAACTGCTAATGGGTGGCCATGACCATGATAATATGAAAGAGGAAATTGGAAATGTGATAATGGCAAAGGCAGACGCAAATGCCAAGACAGCCTATATCCACA
>CALRLN020000488.1:0-4282 GCA_943368675.1 Chitinophaga pinensis
TGTTTGAATATGCTGACGATAAGATAAATAATGAGCGTCACTAAAACACCGACTACGGCACCTGCAAGCAAGTCAGTAGGATAATGCACTCCTACATATATACGACTGTAAGAGACTAAAATTGCCCATAAAAAAAGAAAATATTTCCATCTGTTCTGCTTCTCAGCAATCAAAGCAAAAGCTACTGCCAAGGCAAAACTATTGGCGGAATGACTAGACGCAAAGCCATACTGTCCACCGCAGCCACTCACAATATGCACCAGATTTTCAATAGCAGGATCATGACAGGGTCTTAAGCGATGAAAATAAGGTTTCATAAAACCTGAGGTAATCCGGTCAGATAAGCCGACAGAAATAATAATAAAAGCCAGCTTGTACCAGGCATTTTGCCTGATTACTTTAAAAATATAATAAACTATAAACAGGTAGAGGGGAATCCAGGTAAACCGATAAGTAACCCAATACATGATAGTATCCCATAAAGGCGAATGAAAGCTATTCAGCCAGAGAAACCATTCATATTCGGCGTATCTGATATTTTCTATCATATCAATTAAATCCTAAAGCATTTCTGACGTCCTGAATAGTTTTTCTGGCAATCTCTCCGGCCTTCTCCTCTCCTTCTTTCAGTTTTTTCTCAAGCGCTTCATTGTTTTCGATGTAATAATTGTAGAGCTCTCTTTCTTTTTCGAATCTTTTCAGAATGAGCTCATAAAGCGCCTGTTTGGCATGACCATACCCGTAGCCACCGTTAAGATAATTCTGACGCATATTCTCTACCTCTGATTCATTTCCAATTAATGAGAAAAGCTTAAAAGTAACATCTGTGTCAGGATTTTTGGGTTCTTCCAAAGGCGTACTATCTGAGATGATAGACTTTATGGTCTTTAATAATTGTTTCTCCGGCAAAAAAATGTCAATATAATTATTGTATGATTTACTCATCTTCGAACCATCAGTACCCGGAATAACCATTACGCTTTCATCGATGAGAGGTTCAGGTATTGTCAATACATCTCCATAAGTTCGGTTAAATGCCGCTGCAATATCTTTTGACATTTCCAGGTGCTGCTTCTGGTCTTTTCCTACCGGAACATAATTGGCATGATACAACACAATATCAGCCGCCTGCAAAACAGGGTAAGTAAAAAGTCCTGCGTTTACATCTGAAAGCCTATCAGATTTATCTTTGAAAGAATGCGCATTGGCAAGCATAGGAAATGGTGTCTGGCATAAGAGATACCACAAAAGCTCAGTATGATAAGAAGCCAGACGCGACTGGCGGTAAAAGAAATTTTTATCAGCATCAAAGCCACAAGCAAGCCATGCAGATGCTACAGCGCGGGTATTTTCAGCAAGAGTTTGTGGGTTCTTCACTGCTGTCAATGAATGTAAGTCTGCAATAAACAAAAAAGATTCATTATCCGGCTTTTGAGAAAGTTTGATTGCAGGTAAAATGGCGCCTAAAATATTACCTAAGTGTGGACGGCCCGTTGCTTGAATACCTGTCAGAATTCTTGTCATATAATTTTAATAATTTTTCAATAATATTAATTTAATTTGAGGCAAAAATAGACAAATTAATAATGCCTACTCAACATACACTTCAATTTTTAAAAAATTTGGAAGAAAACAATAACAGAGAATGGTTTCAGGCACATCGGCATGATTATGAAATAGCAAAAGCCTCTTTCGAAAAACTTTGTAAGGAAATATTGAGTGGTTTGGCGGAAGTTCAGGAAGATCTCGTAAATACAAAAGTGAAAGACTGCATTTTCAGAATAAACAGAGATATACGTTTCTCAAAAGATAAATCGCCGTATAAAAAATTCTTTTCGGCAGCTTTCGGACCTGGAGGAAGGTCGTCAGGAAGAATAGATTTTTTTCTTCAGATACAACTTGGTAATCAGTCTTCACTAGGTGGTGGCATGTGGGAACCGACCTCTGACCATCTGGCTACTTTCAGGCAGGAAATAGACTATAATCCGGAGCATCTGAAGAGTATTATTAATGAACCGAAGTTTCGTGCCTATTATGATAATATATCAGGTGAAAAAGTGAAGAATGTACCTAAGGGTTATTCTGCAGACCACCCCGACATCGAATTATTAAAATATAAGCAATTATTCTTCTACCATAAATATCCTGACACGGAAGTAATGGAAGAAAACTTTGCTAAAGAAGTCATCAAAGGCTGTCTTATTCTTAAACCTTATCTTGATTATCAGAACGAACTATTTTACGATAATGTCTGACACTTTTAATCTATACTTGCCAGAAGAAGCTCACATGCTTGCTTGATCTCTTCTTCTGTAATAATCAATGGCGGCGCTATTCGCATGGAGTTATCGCAATATAAAAACCAGTCGGTGATAACTCCTTTCAGTATAGCTTTATCTATTATTGGTTTAAGCACCTCAAAACTATCAAATTCTACGGCCATCATTAAGCCTTTATTTCGTATTTCTTTAATTTTTGGGTGTACTAATAATTTCCTGAAAAGTTTGGCTTTTTTTTCAACCTCTTCCGTCAGATTATCTGCAAAAATAGTATTCAGCGTTGCTAAAGATGCAGCACAGCTAACCGGGTGACCACCAAAGGTGGTTATATGACCAAGAATAGGGTTATCTTTGAAAACCGACATAATTGCATGAGGTGCAATAAAAGCACCAATGGGCATTCCACCTCCCATTCCTTTGGCACACAGCAGGATGTCAGGTATAACACCATATTGCTCAAAAGCCCAGAAAGTACCCGTTCTTCCAAAGCCAGATTGCACCTCATCAAAAACCAATAAGGTTCCTTGCTCATCACAGCGTTTTCTTAACTGATTCATATAAACAGGGTCGGCAGGACGAACCCCGGACTCCCCTCCTATTGGCTCAATAAAAACAGCTGCTGTGTGGGAGGTAATTTTTTCAAGATTACTTAATTCGTTTCGATGAATTTTTGTAATTGAAGGTAATAAAGGTCTGAAATTCCGTTTAAAATGTTCATCACCCAAAGATAATGCTCCCTGGGTAGAACCATGGTAAGAACTGTAGCATGAAATAATTTCTGTTCTTCCGGTAAATCGCTTGGCCAGTTTCATAGCTCCCTCAACGGCTTCTGCACCTGAATTGGTAAAATAGACATTATCCAGTACCAATCCTGATGTATTAATAAAACTCCCGAGTGTCTTTACCAGTGCGGACGCTAAGGCAACTTGCGGTTGCTGAACGTATTCACCATAAACCATCAGGTGCAGGTATTGATCAACCTGAGCTTTTATGGCATTTACTACATTGGGGTGCCGATGCCCAACATTGCTTACACCAATGCCTGAAATCAAATCAATGTATTTTTCACCATTTTTTCCATACAAATAAATACCTTCTGCTTTTTCGATTTCGAGCGCCAACGGGAAGTCAGATGTCTGCGCAATATTTTGTAAGAAAATTTGCCGATGATTCATTTTGATTAATTTCTATTAACTAATTTTGATACAAATTTGAGATAAAAAAAACTCGCAAGCAAAGCTCGCGAGTTTTACGTACTAACCTATTATTTATGAGTAGATATTTACTCCATTTCCATTATTCCCTGCACACCTTTCATCATCACCGTGTTTGTTTTTAATTACAAACACATCACCTCCACAATTCACTGGATTTCAATTCTTCAAAAGAGAACTTTGTTTCAAGGCAAAGCTTGCATCCATTTCTCTTTTCACACCATATGCAAGGAAAAACCCGATTGAGTTTATATAATAAAGACGTTGCTTTTCTCAAAAGAGATGCACAATATTAAACATATATGTACCTTTAATAAAATACTTTCGACAAAACACCTGATTTTTGCGACGTTCATTTACCTCCAATCCTGCGCATTAGTTCTTCTGAGAACTGCTCACTAACAGGTATCTGGTGTGTTAAGATACTTATCTTGAGATTTCTGATAGATTCAATCTTATTGAGGGATACGATGAAAGATTTATGAACACGCATAAAAGGGAGTGCGGATAGTTTTTCTTCTATGCCTTTCATAGTCATACGGGTAATAACAGGGCGGCTTTGTGTGGACAGATAGATCTTTATATAATCCTTTAACCCCTCTATATAAAGAATATCATTATACCGGATTTTAACTAAAGAATACTCGGCATTAACAAAGAAATGTTCTTCTACAGCAACAGGGGTCTGCTGAGGTATGGTCTTTAACTGATACAATTCATGTGCACGATTACAGGCTTTCAAAAAGCGCTCAAATGAAACCGGTTTTAAGAGATAGTCTATCACATTCA
>CALRLN020000489.1:0-4280 GCA_943368675.1 Chitinophaga pinensis
CGATTTAAGAAGACGAATGATAAAAAATGTGCACAAATTTAATGGAATGTTGGAAGAACAAGAATTTTGTGCCAAATAATCTTTTGATAAGGCTTTAATAAACCGGTATTTTCATGGAATAGTACTATTTGAACGAAGCACTACTGCACCCTTAATCATTTTATCAATCATTTCACAACTAGGTATATAGGCTAATTCGGACTGATAGCTACCGCCATAAATGAGGAATGGCGTAGAGCGGGATTTAAAAAAAGCTTTCCGATAAGCATCATCCAGTTTTTCCAGACCCAGATTTTGTCGTCTTTCATTAATTTCTATTTCGCTTAGCGTGTCAGACTTTTCTTTTTTCCAGAAATATCTTTCTTTCTTATCTTCCCAATTATTATTCGGGCAGCTTACATTATCCTCTAACCGCACTTGAATAACCAATACTCGGCCCATTGTACATGGCTCCTCTGTAGAATACCCTGTCAATGACCTTATAATAGCCGGGTGCGCTTTCCCTTCTCTGATAGCTTGCTTGATTATGGGTGAAGTATCAATTTTTTCAACACGCTGCTGAAAAGAACTGAACATGATTATATCACCTATCAAGGTATTTTCATATAGATAGGAAGAAGTATAATTATTACGGAAAGGAGGGCCTTGTGAACTGGTTACGAAAATCTGATTGAGACCCAATATATTTTCGTCAAGAAACCCATGTATTTCTAATATTTTCAGGACAGTTAAAAACTTATCTCTGATAATACCAGCACCTTTCATGTCATTAAGCCTTTGAAGACTATCAATTTGTTGTTTTAAATGTTCAGGTACTTTTTTTCGAAAACTAAAAGGTATACTAAGACTATCATTTGATGTCCACTTCTCATCCTTGGTATTTTCTTTAATGTAGTTTCGTAGCTCAGCCGTAAGGGGAGTGCGCTGTGGGGTTGTCATTAACTTATATGTCTTTTGTAATGAGTCCCTTAATTCAGTATTTATCTGAGGCTTTATAAGCTTGGCCTGTTTTTCAAAGTTTGCCCATTGCTTACAAGTATCGGCAACATTCTTAAAAAAAAAGTCCTTTTTAAAGTTCTCAACCACATAACCTTTAGCAACTATTTTCTCTAAAAAATCAAATGCAACAGGCATTTTGCCAACCAAAGTGGCACATATGGCAGCATTGTAATAATCTTTGGCAAAAGGTTTTTCTACATTGGCAAAGGCTTCATTATAAAATGCCAGAGCTTCATGATAATTGGTATCAACAATAGCCAGTTCAGCCTCATTGATAATGGGGTGGTAGATACGGGTGAAATCTATCTGTCCATAACTAATAGAGCTATAAAGTAGAAGTAGCAATAATAGCTTTTTCATAGAAAAGGTTTGTAAAGGCAAAATAGCTAAGTATCTATAAAATTAAAAAACCAACTCAAATCTGAGTTGGTTTCGTTAAGCATTAACAAATACTTAACAAGTATCAGGATAAATATTTCAGATTCGTTGCATAAAGAGCGGTAAAAATAACGGCATTAACCAGGGCGGCTATTCCTATTGTCCAGCCAATCATGCCACCCGCAAGAATAATAGGCGCAAGCACTCCGACAGCATTACCTGCTATGTATACATAAAACCCTTTTTTACGTAAGCCCCACATCCAGATAGCACCCAGAATCAATAACGCACTTGAAAGAATAGCAGCTATACCAGAGGCAACAAGTGTTTTCACTTCAAAAATCTTCGCAGTCTCCTTCTGATTTTCTTCTATTTTTTCAAGATCTTTTTCTGAAAAATACTTCGACATCATCTCCATTACCATTTCATTTGCCTGCTCTTGTGTGGCAACTACTTTTTCAGGATTAAATACTCGTGGAATAGCATCATAAAATTTCCAGGCACTCCATAAAAAAGTGAGGATACACAAGATGTTCAGAAAAGTTGGCCTCATGGGCACTGTATTTTCCTCAAATGGATTCTGCATAAAATGTATTGATAATAGTTTGATTTAAATGGCTGTCAGCTCAAAACTATATTCTTCCATAATCAGGTTGGCCAATAGTTTTTTGCAGGCGTCTTCTACAATGCTCTCTGCAGTAGCTTTGTCGGCTGCCTCTATTTCCATATTAATATGTTTACCAATGCGACAATCGCTGAAACCCTGGATGTCAAGGTTTTTTAAACCTAATAATACGGCTTTTCCCTGAGGGTCAAGGATTTCTTTGATAGGCATTACGTCAATCGAAGCGAGGAATTTCATAAGTATCAACCCCCATTCCCGATAAGGGGGATTTTGTTTAAGAATTTACTCCCCTTTGGGAACAGGGGCTGATTTATTATTGATAAGTGACAAAGCTATATATAGAAATATAACCAGTGGAATGGCCAGGAATTGCAAAACCACGAGCAAAATTACAGAAAGAATTATAAATATGTACTTGATTTTGTTATCAACCCATGAAAAATTTTTAAACTTCAGGGCAAATAGGGGAATTTCAGATACTAATAGATAGCTCATCACAAGAGTATAGGCTATCAGAAACAGGGTATTATGAACAATGAAATCATAATCAGAATTAAATTCCAGAATCAGAGGGAATGAAGCTACCACAAATGCGTTGGCAGGCGTAGGTACTCCAATGAACGAATCTGACTGACGGGTATCTACATTGAATTTAGCTAAACGCAAAGCAGAAAAAAGCGCCAGGATAAACGCTATGTATGACAATGGGTGAAATGAAATCTGCGATACTATAGAGGAAGATACAAAATCGGCTAGTATAGAATCTTTATGCATGGTATCGCTTATAAGCCGGGCAACAATAAAAGCAGGTAATGCACCAAAAGTAACCATGTCAGCCAGGGAATCGAGCTCTTTACCAATAGCAGAATGTTGTTTGAGCAAACGGGCCACAAAGCCATCAAGAAAATCGAGAATACCCGCTATAAAGATAAGATAAGCTGCATAGGTGAGTTCGCCCTGAAAAACAAATAGAATCCCAAAACACCCGCAAAGCAGATTGCCGAGGGTCATGAGATTGGGAATAGTAAACAATTTCATATAGTGGTGCTTAGGTAGTTAAGATTAAAGCGCGGGAAATTACGATATTCGTTTGTTTATTCCATACTATTTCAATTCTTCTTTCTTCAAACTTAAAAAGAATTTCTCAATTAAGAATTTTAGGTTAGTATTTTGACGTAAATTGCATAGGTAATATGAATATTATTCTAAAAACTGTAACTAAAAAAAAATACTCATGTATAATCGACTTATACTTTTCTTCTTGTTAATGACTTCATTGCAATCGTATTCACAGAAACTCTTAAAAGACATTGCTTCTTCTGATGAAAGTTCTAATATCAACCAAAGTTTCAATGATTTTGAAAATTATCTCATAAAGGGTGATACTTTGTTTTTTTTAGCTCAGGATACAACTTTTGAAGATTTTCATTTTAAAAATATCTGGTTTACAACTGGTACTGCCGTTAATACAAAGAAAGTGACAAATGGATATCAAATAAGTGAAACAGAATCTTATGTGATGTTGACTTCTTTTAAAGGCAAAGCTTATTTTAAGAATGTGTTGAATTCAAGTTTATGTGCTACAGATGGTAATACTATTACGGTTGTGAAGACTTTTAGCAGTAGCACTATTCAGAAAGCAAGTGTGATAGACGGGTGGCTGTATGTATTTGTAAGTAATACTGCTACCAATACTCTGGAACTTTGGAAAACTGATGGAACAGAAGTGAACACCAATAAGGTAGCAGATGTTTATAACGGCTCACATACCTTTAATAGTAATTTTCTTTTCAACTCGGGAGATAAAATATATTTTAATCTAAACATAAGTGCTACTGGCTATGAGACCTGGATTACGGACGGAACGGCAGTCGGCACTAAATTATTAAAAGATATACTACCTGGCCCTGCAACTGGCAATCCAAGAGAGTTTGTAAAAGTCGGGAATACAATTTTCTTCAATGCTAATGATTCAAACTTCAACACGAAATTATGGAAAACTGATGGTACCGAAGCAGGCACAACTTTAGTTGCTAATACCATTGAAGGGAATAGTTCTTATTTTCTCGCTGCCAAGATAGACTATAATAATCAGCTATATTTTTCTAGTAGTAATTCACTATACAGAACTGATGGAAACACAATTACGCTGGTAAAGCCCGGTTTTTCAATCTACGGGAATATTGTAAAAATGAATAATCTGATGTATTTTGTCAGACAGAACGGAAGTGAGTTCGAATTATGGAAAAGTGATGGTACAGCTGACGGTACTGAAAAG
>CALRLN020000490.1:0-4279 GCA_943368675.1 Chitinophaga pinensis
ACCTGGGGAATGAATTGGGAGCAGGCACGCAATGGCATTTTTATATCAGAGCAGAAGGTTTTTTTAATCGTCTTTTTTTTGGAAATAAATATATCGACCCCGACAAAACTTGTGAGGAACTTGGATTAAATAATAAAAATATTATTGCACGTCAGCTCAATTAAATAAGATAAGACTATGCTAACAAATATATCACATTTGCCTGTAAACTGGGTAAGTGGCATGAAGATAAGCCAGAAGCACTTTATTGAAACCGATAATGCTTTTGTGGATGGGTTGAGAGATAGCCGGATGTTGGCACTCAATAGATTTTATTATGGAGTTCTGCCTGTCAACGAAACCAACGAAAACAACTTTCAGGTAGAAATAAATGCAAATGGAGAATCGCTGAGCGTCAACCTGACAAATTGCAGAGCTGTTACTTCAAATGGCAACAGGATTGAGATTATTAATTCTCATTTGTCAAAACATACCAATGTAAACGAAATGGTGAGTTATCTTAATCTGGATAGCCAGCCCTATGATATTTATGTAATAATCCATACAAATCCTTTTGAAAGAATGCCAGTTGGCGAACCTGCAAAAGAAGAGATACCAACCCGCCAGCCATATACCCAACCGATTTACAAAATAGACTTTGTATTGTCTTCAAACTTCGTTCTGAATCAATCCACCTATCGCAGCTCTCTGGTTATTGGTAAAGTGAGGTTAACGAACAGAATATTTACAAAAGAACTCTATTTTCCTCCCTGCATGAGTGTATCGTCTCATAGGGAGTTGTACGCACTTTTTATTAAACTAAAGAATAAATCTAAAGAAATAATGTCGTTGTCTTTAGAAATTATTCATACAGTAAGATCCTACAAGAGACTTTTGCACACAGTATTCGCCGGGAGTATTATGTACATTGCAGAACACACAAATCAGTTTATGATACCCAATATCACCCGCATTGATTTGTATGATAAGGACATCCCGCCTATAGAGACAATCAGTTTTTTTCTGGAAGCATTAAATATGCATTTTCATCTGATGAATACATTAGGCAAAGAGGAAAAAGGAAAGATTTCTGAAGAGATGAATAAAATGCCTAATCATCACAGGTATTCGCCTGCTAAGTATGCAGAGATAGTAAGAGACCCTTATAATCATGATGATATAGAACCGGTTATGAAGAAAATATCGGATCATCTTGAGGTACTCGCGGAAGTGTTCCGGTTCTATCTCAAAGTAATAAATGAAATATCTACTTACGGAGAAAGAGAACGGACAAGCGAAACCCATCATTACACCGAACAACCAATTGACCCAACACCATCACCCAATAATCCAATCTGGAAATTTTAACTATTAAACTTTACTATGAGACCACAAAACCAATCAGAGCGCCAAAGTGCAATTTTCCGATTCTGGGCAATTTATATTTTAGTGCTTATTCTTCCTATGGTAGCCTTCTTCTATATATTCAAAAATAGCGGTGGCGCCAACACAGAGGATCTGAATAAGCTAAAAAGACAGATTCTAGAATTTGAAAGGCTTACTACTCTGACAAAAACACTTGATAGCTTGTCTAATAAGATTTTAACAATAGATAATAAACTGGTCAGCAGTGGTCCGGCTGTAGAAAAGGCAACTCTTAAACAGGAAGCAGACAGAACGGCCAAAAATATCAAAATTGTTATTGATAACATGATTACCAGCAAAAAGGAGGCTAGGAGTAAAGCAGTAGTTACATTCATAGATAACATAGTAACATTCCTGCATAATTATATTGGTTATCATGAAGCGTTTATGCAAAAGGTTGATTTTCAGTCATCAAATGATGATAAGAATAGCCAACTTGCTCAGATGCAATTAGAAAATACAAAGCTTAACGGAGAGGCCGGGCAGCTTAAGGCACAGGTAGAAGGTTTAAAAGTACAATTGGCAAACTGTAAATAAGAGTAAAAGCATGATTATTAAAATTGGCAGAGACCCGGCAACAGATACAAGTGTTAATGGGGTTGACTTCAAAATTGAAACCGACAATAAATTTATAGGCAGGCGTCATGCTTATTTAAGCATTGAAAGTAAAAACCCCTTGAAGATGTCAGTCACCGCCAAATCTGTTAACAAGACATTCCTGAATGGGCAGATATTAGAAAATGACAAACCATATCCGATCAAAATAGATGACGTGCTGCAGTTTGTTAGTATTCAGAACGAGCCGTTAAATATAAAAGAGGTATTGACATTTGCTAAAGTGCCTCTGCCTAAAGCACATGTAGCGAAGGAGTATCGGCCGGATTTCCTGCTTCTGAAAGATATTTATGAAAATCATAAAACAGAAAGTGTCCGCTTAACCAAAAAAGACACTTTAATCAATAGCCTGAGGAGCGCGGTTTTTGCATTAAGTACCGCCAGTGTCGGGCTTATAGCAATACTTGGACAGGAAGATGATACAACCATGCGAGTAGTTAAAATAGGTCTGCCCGTGCTGGTTGTTATTATTGTTACATTATTCCTGAACTCCCTTAGCCCGCGTGATAAAATAACTAAACTAAACGACCAGTTTGAGGTAGATTATATTTGTCCGAGTTGTAGCAGATCTTTTGGCAAAACATCATGGAAACTGCTGGCAAAACAAGGGCAATGTGCGTTTTGTAAAGCCCCGTGGATAGAAGAAAAAAAATAAAGATACTTTAAATACTGAATATTATGTATGACCAAACGCAGTCTCAGTCGCCTTTCGGAATGGGAGGCATGGGTAATTCTTCTTCAGGACTTGGAGGAATGCAGGAAGGACAATCTGATGAAGCCGGCGCTTCTCGCAGATTAAGAGTCAGAGTAGCAGGAACCGCGCTGTTTACTGTTGGTATTGCTGCCCTTGGGTATTCTATGGTAGAAAAAAGTATGGATGAAGAGGGCGGAACAGCAAGTAGTAATACGACAGATACAAAACCAGCCGGAGAAGTATCCCCAGTAAAACTCGAGGTTGCGGCCAGTGTTAAGGACGAGTTATCTGATGAGTTTTTAAGGCCAACATTGGAGGATAATCCTATTAAGCCTGGTCCAGCGCCAAATCCAGGACCACCAACTCCAGAGCCTCCAAAACCATCAACTCCAACCCAAGAACATAACCATCAGCTTATTGGCCCTAACGGGTTACATGATTTTTCGGGTTGTGGAACTTTCTCACAGGCGTTTGCTCATGCCAGAGCAGAGTTGGGAGGTCCGGGAGAGATTTTCATTTATCGGGGCAAGCCATATACTACTACTTACAAGTATGAAGTGGAAGATGGTAGCGTAGTAAACTGTCCTGCTGGGTTTGAAGTAGAGATGGTAGTGGCGGAAACACCGAGCGGAGGGAAGATAATAGCTGCAGATAGTGATAAAGACGGTAAAGCAGATAAGTGGTATTATGAAGATAATAACATGAGATGTGAGCTGATTGATACTGACGGTGATGGTAAGTTTGATTCTTTTACAGATACAAACGGAGATATTATTTCTTTAAATACATCTGTAGAACCGGAGCCTACACCGATACCAGCTACAACTTATGATATTGTAACGATGGATAATGTCGAGTTTCTGGCCTATGGGGAACCGGGTAAATATAATGAACTAATCGGTGAGTATAGCGGGAAAATTCTTTACTATAAAGATACTGATGGCGATGGAAAACTAGATCATGCGGCTTTTTTAGATGATAATTTTCACCCGACTCATGAATGGGATATTTCGCCTATGAAAGTTGAGGATGGTGATATTGA
Organism: Chitinophaga pinensis; assembly: GCA_943368675.1. GTDB lineage: Bacteria > Bacteroidota > Bacteroidia > Cytophagales > Spirosomataceae > Emticicia. The sequence continues at coordinate 3,756 of CALRLN020000490.1, forward strand.
AATCCCTAAAGATGTTGAAAATGCAATGGGACAACAACATGAAATAAGTAGCACAATAACTACTGTAGACGATAATTTTATCGGACCGCCGGAAGACGAACCGATAATTGACGAAAACGATATATCGGCATTAAATGATGATCCTTATAGAGTTGATATGGAGAACGAGATTAATTCGGGAGACTTCAACAACCATAGCGATGTATCTGCTTTTGGGAATTGATGTTTAGGCTTAAATTGACAAAAACCTATTTAACTTATGATAATTTGCCATCAATGTGGTCATAGAATAGAAGTGTATTCAAATATTACGAATATAAGATGCCCCAAATGCCGTGCAACTTATGTTTCACAGCCTTTAAAGGCTGTAGTTCAACCAGGAGCAGAGCAGGCAAAAAAAACATTTGATTCAGAACATACCATAATTAAGAGCTTTTCAGGCGAAGATAAAACACAGATTCATACAAATCCCAGCAATACTGGTTTGAAAGAGCCTGAAATTAAAGTAGGTCTGAGATTCTGGG
>CALRLN020000491.1:0-4265 GCA_943368675.1 Chitinophaga pinensis
GCATTGTCTTTAATGGTATGCAGACATTCTTTTTCATTGCGGGATAAAAACCTTATCAGCTCTTTATAATTAAATTCTTCGGGTGTGGGTATGTGTATCATCTTTCATTATCAGTTAAAAATTCGGTAATAGCCTGCATATCAGAAAAAGCTCTTTAATAGTAAGTATTTATAGGGTCTGTATATAATTACTAACGAAGTATTAGTACCTGAAAATAATAGTATCCATAATATTTTGAAATAATGAATTCTATCAGTTAAATTAGTGATTCAGAGAGTATTAACTAAAAAGCCATGATAAAAACAATTGCTTCATTACATTGTATTTTATCTGTTGCATAGCCTTCGCAGTATTTTCTCGCTTATAACTATGATTATTACGAATCCGCAAGTGAATGTATTAATTTTTTGATTCATTTATTTAATAACCTATTATAATGAAAAAAACATGGTCTTTATTGATTGGGTTTTCAATGCTTGTTTTTGGGGTTCAGGCACAACATAAAATTTCTAAAGAAATTAGCTCGACTAAAACACGTCTTACTCCATTAAAATCTTCCAAACTTTTTTATCCCTCTGCTACCTCTCCCAGACAAAATAGTTTTGTAGCAAACAGCTCTGCTATTGAATTATCAATAAATAAAAAAGAATTGGCCATCCTTTCGCAAAAGCAGGTCCCCTTTTTGAACCTGACTATTCCTTCTTCTACCAATAAAGCTTTTGAGTTAGAATTAATACCGATTCAGATATATGGCCCGGATTTCAGATTGTTGAACGCCAGGAACCAGGAGGTGCCTTTTAATAAATCTACACATTACAAAGGTATTATTAAAGGAGACAATAATTCTCTGGTAGCTTTAAGTATCAGCAATGAAGAAATAAGTGGATTTATCTCTGATAAAGATGGTAATCATGTTTTAGGAAAACTCAGGAAATCGGAAAATTATGTATTGTATAATGATAAAGACCTATTAAACAAAAAAACTTTTGATTGTGGGGTGAGTGAAGAAAAAATCAGACAGGTGGCCGACGTTAGTTCATGTAGTACTGCTCCCGTCCGGGATAGTTCTCAGGCCTGTAATCCGGTGCTGATTCATCTTGAAGCCGACTACCAGATATTTAAAAATCAGGATTCGAGTATGGTAACAGCAACTAATTTTGTCACTCATTTATTTGCACAAGTGATAGTGTTATATAATCGGGAATGGATAGATGTGCAGATTTCTGAACTCAAAATCTGGGACAGGAATGAGCCTTTTATGTCACCCTATACAGTTAATTTTTACCAGCTTTACCACGCCTTTGGCAATTATTTAACTGACAGCTTAAATGGAAATTTCAATGGGCATATTGCGCACCTATTGTCAGGCAAACCTTTCGGAGGAGGCATGGGTGCAATAGATGTGTTGTGCAGTAAAGGTTGGTCTGTAGCTACAGGTATAGGCAATACAGTAGTAGAGGTACCTACGTATTCCAGGGCTGTTAAGGTAATTGCCCATGAGATAGGGCATAATTTAGGTTCACCACATACAAACAGTTGCTTATGGCCCTGTGGAGCGCTTGATAATTACTGGACGATTGAGCAAGGACCAGGAAACGGAGGCTCTTGTAATCTGAACCCATTTCCTGAATGGGGGGGTACTATCATGAGTTACTATGATATAGGAGGAGCTAGTTTTAATCTGTTTAATGGTTTTGGCGTATTACCTGGTAATCTGATCAGAAAAAAAGTACAGGCTTGCATGGGTAATACAAAACCCACTGTTAATCTAACGGCTATAAATGTATTTAAGAATACTGCTCATCTTTTATGGGATCATCCGGTGGGAGAAGGAGATTACACAGTTGAATATAAACCTGCTTCATCGAATGTTTGGATAACCAAAACAACTACCAAAGAAGGTCTTATTATTACAGGTCTTCTGGCAAATACTGTATACGACTGGCGTGTAAAGATTGATTGCTCAGTTTTTACCGGTTCTGGTTTTACTACAAATAATCAACCGCCGGTTGAATACTGCAATACGACCTATACTTATCCTTGTGAAAACTGGCCTGTGAAGATGATTGCTTTTGAGGTTAATACTGTACTCTTTAGTCGTGACTACCAGTGCGTTCCAGCAGGGGAACAAGTGTTTAATTTTACTCCTATTCGTACTTTAAATAAAGGTCAGACGCAAAATTTTATTATTTATCCCGGGAGTGTAGGAGGACCTTTTGTGCATGCTTCCATCTGGATAGATTTTAATAAAAACGGTATTTTTGAAAACACGGACAGAATTTTTGTTACGAAGGATTCAACTAATAGTGGCAATATCTCAGGCTCATTTACAATTCCAGATTCAGTTGTAGCGCAAAAATATACCCGAATGAGGGTAATGTTGACTATGGATGACAAACCGTTAGCTCCTTGTGGAAACTATGTATCAGGCGAAACCGAGGATTATTTAATAAATATTGATGGGAATTGCCAGACAATTCTTTCTCTTTATAATCCCGTAAATAATATTGTAGCAGGTGGACAAACAATACAGGCATTAGCCACAGGAGGAATTATTAACGCTAATAACCAAATTGATGGAACAGGTACAATGGCAACCTATCAATCGGCAGCAATCAATCTATCCCCTGGCTTTAAAGCTGAAAAAGGGACAATATTTAAGGCTGAGACCGGAGGGTGTAATTGAGAAGTTGATGATTGTGTGAATGAGTGATTAGAGTTTATCAACTTTAGTCTGTTTAATATTGCCATTGCCTTTAAAAATAAAGCCTACTTCTTTCAACTCACCTAATGGTTTGGTATAGGTGGTTTTAAATATTTCTTTATCGTTTAGCTCAATATTGATGGTTTGATTTTTATTGGTAATCCTGATGTTCTGCCAGGAATATATCTGTGTGCCAAAGGCGGTTAAATCCATATTTTTGCCGTCGAACTTCTTTTCAGCAATACTCATCTTAATATCACTTTCACAGCCCTTTGCACCTATATTAACATGCATATATTCGTATTCACCTTTCAGAAGAATCGCAGCGGCAGGACAGACAATACCTGTTGAATCCATTTTAAAGGCAGAAGAGAAAACGAAATTATTGCCATCGATATTAAAATCACGGCTATTATGAAAAGTCAGGAAGAAAGGTTCACTGGTTTCAATTTTATTATTGATCAAAACCTCCGGTTTTACCCCTACGATACCACCGGTCAGCCAGTCGGCAGGAGGTAGTATTTTATTTTCAATAGTATTCTGATGAGCCGCAATTACCCAATTGCCGGTTTTGATATGAACCGGAATTTCTCTGATAATTGAATCATCTGCTATCAGTTTCGCCATATAATAACCCGGCAGATAGTAAATGTCTGTTTGTTCATGGTTGCCTTTTGTTATCTCAACTCTACGTCTTTTATCCCATGATTGCTGGATATAGAATTTCTTAGCATCAACCGAATCTACATTGTAGGTAAACACTACTGTATTAGGTACTACATTATTTACTGAGGTTCTGGCCGAAAACTGTATAGCAGAAGCATTGATATGTTTTTTGAAAAGCATATCCGTAACACCGCTTAGTCCAAGCAATATCCCCAATACAAGCACTACTGCAATCAGAATATGAGAGGGTTTTAATTTCGCCCGTTTCTCTGGCTTTTCTGCAGAAATGCTATTGTTTTCTGATAACTGGACAGGGCTGCTTTTAATAACTGACTTAGCAGAGTCCAATTTCAACGATAACCAGTCTTTATTATAGGCAATCAGGCTAAGTGCATCTAAGGTGGCAATATGTGGCAGGCGGTTGTACTCATTGCGCCATATACGTTTAATAGTTGTAAGGCTTATTTTTACACCCGATTTCTCGTCTATAAAAAATATCAGAAACTCATAATCTTTTTGCGTCCAGCTTTCAAGCAGACCAAGTCCTGCTTTCAGTGCCACTTCTTTTTTAAGCGTTTCTAGTAGCTCTTCATCTATCGGGTTTATATCGCTCATAATCAGACTTTTATTAAAACAATCGTAAAACAGTTGTAAAACAATTCAATATCGTGGCTATAATTTTTATTGATGCCAATCATCTTGCAGTTCAAAAAATTATCACTCAAAATTTAATAAAATTATTATGAAAATGCTCAGAATCAAATCATTTATTATTTGCTCTTTACTTGGTTTTTCATTTAATGTGCTGGCGCAGAATACCCTGAAAGACTGGCAGGCTTTCTCGGAGAATAACGAACCCGTTACGTTAACCGAACAAACATACAAAGAAAAAATC
>CALRLN020000492.1:0-4262 GCA_943368675.1 Chitinophaga pinensis
CCTAATTGATGCGTAATTTTAGTCTGGAAGTCCCAATAATTGGGTCTGATGGGCAGGTCTATCAGTTTGAACAGCAATTGCAGATATGAGCGACGACCCGAAAGTAAGAAATTGGTTTTATCGTTAATCTTACCATCAAAAGTAGCAGCCAATTCGGTAGCACTTAAACGGATATTGCTTTGCAAACGCTCAGAGTTACCAACTTTCTGATTAATTTCAAAAACTCCTGAAAGAGAATTATCATATTGCGCATTAAAAGCAGAGGTACTAAGTTTGATGTCTTCCACAAAGGCAGTATTTATAATACCTGCAGGGCCTCCGGCACTGCCCTGGGTTGAAAAGTGATTAAGTACCGGAATCTCAATACCATCAAGATAGTAAATGTTTTCGTTCGGGCCGCCACCTCTCAAAACAATATCGTTTCTGAAACCCCCATTACCGGTTGTTCCGGCTACACCCGGCAACGCCTGAATAACCTTCGATACGTCGAAGTTTCCACCGGGATTACTTCTGATTTCTTCTACTGTAAGCGATTGAACAGAGAGGGGTGTAATGACATCAGAAGCAATGGCCGACTTTTCTTTTTGATTTTTAATAGTTACTTCACCCAGACTGGCGGTTTCAGCCTGCAGTTCGAAATTAACCGACTGAGCATTGCCTGAAGTAAGATTGATATTATATTTAATTATCGTTTGATAGCCAACAAAAGTTACTTTCAGATTATAAGTACCCACAGAAAGGGTAAGGCGGAAATTGCCTTCTATATCAGTGGTAGTGCCTTGGGTTGATTGTTCTACACTAATGGTAGCACCGATCAGAGGTTCTTGTGTGTTTTTATCAACTACCTTTCCATAAATGCTACCGGTGTTCTGAGCAAAAACAGAAAAAGTAACCAACAGAAAGAAAAAAATGAAGTAAAATTTAATAGATTTCATACAAAATGAATTAGATTAGTTTTATATAGAACAAAACACCAGATTAAATTGTTCTATATAATATAATTATATTTTTAATAGTATGATATAATACTATTTTAAAGAATACTATTCGCTAATAATAAAGTATGGATTATACTGTTTTAAAGGAAATTATTGCGTTGGCTGAAACTTATCAGCAACAGACTCATGCGCAAAGCTGGCAAAAAGAACAATTTGTGTCATGGATAATTAATGAGGCTAATAAGTCAGAACCAAAGTCAGAAAGATTTATCCCTTCGCAAGACGGATTGATTTCAATGTTTCTGGGTATAGCTTATAAATACGCACAGTTTTATGCCCGTAGGGTTTTTCGTCATACTGAAATCTACTCACTTGATGATTTTGCCGTGCTCGTTTCTCTCTTTCCTGACAAGGAGTTTAAGAAAATAGATGTACTACGTATGTGTATTCAGGAGAAATCGTCAGGCAATGAGGTATTAAAAAGATTACTCAGGGAAGAAATGTTGCAGGAACGGGATAACCCTGCTGATGCCCGTTCAAAGCTTTTATCACTAACTGATAAAGGCAGAGCACAATATGGACTTATTCAAAACGGCATTCAGAAAATGGCCGGGCATATTGTAGGCAACCTCAATACAGAAGAGAAAAACAACTTACTGCAAATACTTATGAAACTCCATCAGTACCATCATCCTTATTTTGAGGAAAATAATGAAGAAACTTTGAAACAGATATTAAACTGATAAAAATCCGCTTTCAATTCTTATAAATTCTATCTTTACAATCCTCAACTTGTATTTCCTTCAATAAATTATTCTCTTTTGAAGTAATAATACCTTTTATTTCGATGCCCGATTTATAAATAAAATCTTTAAATAATTTAGAATCCAAAATCCTATTTATCTGGTTCTTAATGTTTAATTCTGCCAGATTATACAGTTGTTCAGATAATGGCAGGCTTTCAAAATATGTGAAATAATAATCAACATATAACTCTTCAATTACTTTTTCACATGTTAGTCCGGTTAATTGTTTTCTCTTAATAATACTATTAATAAATCTGCAAGAAGTATCGTTGACTATGTAAATAGTTTTTATTTTCTCTTTAAAAACAAGCTGTTTTATACCTAAATTATATATAAAATTGTCCGGTTCCAGTACAGTACCTGCATAAGTCAGAAAGAAAATCTCATTGCCGTAATTACTTCGTATAAAAGTCTCTAAAGATGAAAAAGGACATACGATAAACAGTTTATTTGCCATGATAATATAATATGCGAATTCTAAAAGCTATTCATGTAAATAGTAAAGGTGCTAAATACACCTTTACTATAAAGAAAATTATTATCAGAGATGTAAACCTCAACTCTATTCTTGTAAGGGAAAGTCAATAGTAATAACTGCTTCTAATCTTAAATTCTGTCCTTTCCTGCTGATACCATTTCTAAAATCGAAGAGTTCTTTTTGCAATCTTTTTATTTTTGACTCCCTGTATTTTATATCTTCTTCATTGGTATTTTTAGCTATTTTACTTTCATGAAACTTTATTTTCATATGTATCAATTCAGTTATAAGCTCCAGAGCATCGCCAGGGCTGAATTCTCCTTGTATAAGTTGTATATTCATAATAGAAAATTTATTGACCTTGTCCTAGTGAGTAAGCTAGTGTTCCGTCGAACGAATAAAGATTTTCTGTTTTAATGGTATCAATGTTTTCATCAATCGCTTTATTTAAAAGCTCAATGATATTTGTCTTATTCATTGAAAACCCTTCAGCAGGTTTAAATCGGCATCTCCAATGATCTGTACAAAAGGTTTCTTTAAATCCATTAGGCCACACTTTTATACCTCTATTGGTAATCATGCTTAGCTTGATTGTGTCACTTTCAATGTTCTTGATTTTGTCTGCCAATGTATCAGGATCCGAGCCCGCCCAGTGAACAAACACATCAACACCGACTAATTCTTTCCTGGCAGCTGGTTTACGTTTATATTTTGGCAGATTCAAACTGGAATTATTGGCATAAGATACAGCTTTCAGAAGAGTGGGCTTATTACCCAGATTGGCAATTACGGCATTAGCAAATTCTTTAGTGCCTACTTTTTGTTTGCTGATTCCTTCTTTGAAAATATCATAGGTATGTATACCGTCTTCCAATGTTTTTAACCATGCATTCTGGACTTTTTCTGCTATATCCGTTTGTCCGATATGATTCAACATCATGATTGCTCCCTGTAATAAACCTGATGGGTTAGCTACATTTTGTCCGGCTCTTCTGGGTGCAGACCCATGTATTGCTTCAAACATGGCACATTCTTCTCCGATATTAGCCGACCCCGCCAATCCCACAGACCCCGTAATCTGAGCAGCTACGTCGCTTAGCACGTCTCCATATAAATTGGGCATAACAATTACATCAAATGCCTCTGGCGTATCGGCCATTTTCGCTGCGCCAATATCAATAATCCAATGTTCGTTTTCTATTTCCGGATATTCCTGTGCAATTTCATTGAATACCTGATGAAACAGGCCATCAGTTTGTTTCATGATGTTATCTTTAGTAAAACAGGTTACTTTTTTTCTGTTCTGCTGTTTAGCATATTCAAATGCATACCGAACAATCTTTTCACAGCCGGGTCGGCTGATTAATTTCAGGCATTGCACAACTTCGTCAGTTTGCTGATGTTCAATGCCAGCATATAAATCTTCTTCGTTTTCTCTGATAATAACAAGATCCATTACAGGATGCTTGGTACTGACAAATGGGTGTAAACTCATGCAAGGTCTTACATTTGAGTAAAGCCCTAGAAATTTTCTGGTAGTTACATTCAAGCTTTTGTACCCCCCGCCCTGTGGTGTTGTAATTGGAGCTTTCAGAAAAATTTTATTCTTTCTGATAATGTCCCAGGCTTCTGGAGCAATACCAGAAGTATTCCCTGACAGATACACTTTTTCACCTACTTCTATTTCTTCAAGTTCAATTTTGGCTCCTGCTGCTAAAATTATTCCAAGTGTAGCATCCATTATTTCAGGGCCTATACCATCTCCTTTGGCAATTGTTATTTTTGTCATTTTAAACTGGGTTTATTTTTAACGGCACAAAATTGAAAATTTCGATTAATAAATTTTTATTTATATTTGTAATGAAAATTATAAATATATTTTATGAATTATACCCTGAATCAGTTGCAGATTTTTTTAAAAGTTGTACAAACTCAAAGTGTAACTAAAGCTTCAGAAGATCTTCACCTGACTCAGCCTGCAGTTTCCATTCAATTAAAAAACTTTCAGGACCAGTTTGATATACCTCTGACTGAGGTAGT
>CALRLN020000493.1:0-4254 GCA_943368675.1 Chitinophaga pinensis
CTGAGCCTACTTTTTTACATAAATCAACACCCCATTTGCTATAGTCGCACATATAATCTTTGTGATTTACCTTACTGTTCAATAACTCCATTACCATCGTAACACCGTATTTCTCAGCCGACGGCATTAGCCTTTTTAAACCTATTGCACAGTTTTCCATACCTTCTTCGTTTGACATCCCTTTTCTGTTACCAGAAAAACATATCACTTTGTCATAACCTGCCTCTTGCAGTTTCGGAAAAATACTTTCGTAACTGGCAACGAGTTCATCATGCAAAGCCGGATTGTTAAATCCATTTTCAATACCCTTACCCGCTCCCCAGGGCATAGCACAATGAAGACCGTATTTTTTAAGCGTAGGCCATTCTTCAGGTCCCTGTAGTTCTATTGATTTCATACCCATTGCAACCACTGCTTTACATAGATCTTCTAAAGGTATTTTATCATAACACCACCGACAAACCGAATGGTTGATTTTACCGTTCAATTCGCTACCTAATATTTTTTCATTGGCTGCAAAAGTTTCAGTAAGGCTCATTGGGGCTGATAATATGGCCGCTCCACCAATGATATTCTTCAAGGCTGAACGACGGGATGAGTTAGCTTCCATTGTTATTTTGTTAAAATTGAATAGTTTTTCTTATGAAATTAATTTTCTCTGATACTGACTTTTTCTGCCGTCGGAAAGTCTTTAGGCACAGCCTGTGTTACTTTGCCTGTGGCTACCCATTCGGTACCTCGTTGCAAGGTAGTAATAAAACCAACACATTTCTGAGAATAGTTGCCGTGCCCAAGTGTAGTATGAAATACCCGGCCTTTGCCATAAGTAATGGTCATCAGCATAGGTTCTATTCTACCTGAGCCCCTTTTTTCTTTATCGCTATAGGCTGTGGCCAATATCTCCATGTTTTCGGCAGGTCCTCGTAGTCGGTCGTAGAGTTCATCTTTTTCATGAAGCCATATTTCCGGTAAACCTTTGGTAATCGGATGCTTAGTGTTATGCACTTTTACCAAAAATTGGTGCTCTACCCCATGACTACCTCCACGCCCTGCACTATTATCGTGTACAAACACGAGCTTTTCTTCATCATAATAAACGTAAGGACCAGACTTTTCATTGCGGTCGCCCCAACCGCCTATGCCAATCATTTTATTGTAGGCCTCCCATTCAGGAAAAGCATTGTCTGCCGCATGCACACTTACAAAACCACCACCATTGCTTACAAATTCCTCAAAGGCATCTTTGGTAGCTTTTGGCCAAGAGTTACCGTTATAGTTTGCTACAACTACCTGATAAGGGAAAAAATCCGGCTTGAATGTTTCAATGTCTCCTCCTTCTGGTGGAGTAGTAGCCACACTAACTTTGAAAAGCCCTGTTTCTTCAAGATAGCCTTTCATCAACTGAGTAGTCTGCGGCCAGTTTTTATGGTTATTCTGCCCATCGATTATCAGCACATTGATTGGTTTCGCTCTTTTTTGTGCTTGGCTTTCAATCAGAAACAAAGATGAAAATCCAACCAGAAGAATGACAAATCTTCTAATAAAATTTAGTTTTTTATTAATCATAGCTGTCAGTTTAGAGGTTAGACCTTATGATTTTGATTAAAGGCAATTTGGAACTACAGCAAATGAATTCGCCGTCTAAAGTAATAAAAGTATTTTTTCATTCAGCGCCGGACTTAAGTCCGGCTTACATATATAAATTATTCCGTGCGGCGTCCGCCTTTGTTAATTTAGGCGCCGAATTTATTCGGTGTGCATTAGGAAAATCCTATTATTTCCCACCTTTCTTCGCAAACATCTCATGATTTTCATTACCCCCAGATTTCAGATAGGCTATTAAATCTCTCAATTCTTCCTCATTCAAACCATTAATAAGACCCGGCAACATAACTGATACAGACGAATATTTACTTGAAGCTACATCTTTTTTCGCTAATTTCATGAGCATATCAGGAGCATAAGGATTTTGTGAAACGTAGTAAGCATTATTATCCTCATTAGCCAGTCTACCTACCACTGAATCTCCATTTTTCAGGATAAACTGTGTAGCTGCATATTGGTCTGATACTGCCTTGCTTGGGTCAATGATAGCCTCTAAAATATCTTTTGTAGAGAAACGCGTACCTAACTGGGTTAGATCAGGGCCAACATTCCCTCCCTCTCCACGTATACTATGGCAACGGCTACAGGTAATGGCATTATACATATCTTTACCTTGCTGGAAATTACGGTTCGTCAAACCTTTTTCAACTGTTTCTACCGCTACATCCAGTTTCCAGTTTTTACCAGGTCCTTTCGGATAGTTGTGCACTACTAAGTCGTTACCTGATTTTGTAAGCAAGTCGGCTCTTGATAATTTTTCATAATGAGCAACCTGTGCTTTAGGAACATTGGCTAATGCCAGCTTTTGCATTCTGTCAATAAAGCCTATATAACTATTTCCGCCCCGATAGTTTAAAGCATTACCCAACCACTTAAAATATTTTTCTCTCAGTTGTGGCGTCCATCCGGTTTTAGCGGCAGTTAAAACGGTAGCGATATAGGTTTGTTGAACCGGAGGTGTTTTTTCCAACATCTTTGCAATATCTAAGCCATAGGCAGGATTACGCATGATTAAATCGGCCGATGAGGTAGCTGTTTGCCCTCCGGCAATTGCTCCTGCTGCTTCTTTTTTATCCAACATAGCCACACATTTGGCAACTACTCCCGGAGCATCTAAATAAACCAAAGTTCTACTCAGTATTTTGTTCTGCTCATTACCGCTTGATGGGAAATTCGGATTCATATAGGCAATTACTTTAGCTTTAGTAGCAGCAGCTGGCATACCCATTCTGGTAAACACCAATTCAAATGCACGCAATATATCTACCTGCTGAGACTCAGATAAAGTGCGATAATTGACACCTAATAATGATTTCAGGATGTTTTCTTTCTGATCTGAATTACCATGACGAGCCAGAGCAATCATCGTATTAATCACTTTAACAGGGTCTTTTTCTGCCAAAGCCTTATCCTGCCATTCAGTAACAGGTTGGTGTTCCAGAGCCATTCTTGCGGCATAGCGGATGAAGCGGTCAGGGTGATTGAGATTTGGCCATGCCTTATCTACAGCCATACTGTTAGGTTCGCCATGGAATGCTTCTAACTCTCTTCTTAAAGTATTCTCTTTAGTGGGAGCTGTAGCAACCGATACATCTGTACTTTCTGGTCCGTTATAATATACCCGGTAAAGATCCGACTCCAATCTGCGTCCACCTGTCAGGAAATATAAAGCGCCATCGGGACCAATAGCTCCATCAGTCAAAGGCAGAGGTAAGCCTGATAAAAACTCATCTCTATCAGCCGTATAAGTAGAGCCGCTTGGTTTTAAGTGAATGGCATGTACAATACCAAAGCTCCAGTCAAATGCCAGTAATGTATTTTTATATTTTGCCGGAAATCTGGCATCTCTGGTATGCAAGAGATTGGTAGGTGAGCCTTGTCCGATACCAATAACCGGAGGAAGATTATCCGGTAGTACAGGCTCCCATGTACCCGAACCTGTTCTCCAACCATACTCACTGCCGCTGGTTACATGGCAAATACGGGTTGGACGATACCATGGTAAACCAAAGTCCCACTCCATATCAGAATCATACGCAAATAAGTCTCCTACTTCATTGAAAGCAATATCATAGGTATTTCTATAACCACCACTTACCAGTTCCCAATGCTTGCCATCAGGGTCTACATTGGCAATCCAGCCACCCGGTTCTGTACGATCAGTAGCGTGCCCTCTCGGGTCTTTGATATGTGGGAATAATTTATCATATTTCCAGTTAGGAGGCAGGCGATACGAGTCAAATTTCGGAGGGTCAGTATAATTACCGGCTACTATATAAAGAGATTTTTTATCGAACGAAAGTATCACACTATGTGGACCATGCTCGCCGTCTCCATGCAATTCTTTCATTAAAGTAACCTTATCAAACTGGTCGTCACCATTGGTATCCTGTAAGCGGTACAATCCACTTTTTCTTGGGAATTTTTTATTTGCACTGTTGTTCATCATTACATACAGGCTATTAAAAGCATATAATAAGCCTTGTGCATTTCCCAGAGCAACAGTATCTCCCTGAATCGTTAATTTCTCTACTTTAGGCGTAGTTCCCTGGCCAATGGCAGGGATAGTGAGGCGGTATAGAATACCGTATTGGTCAGAGGCAATCATACGACCTTTGTCATCAAAAGCCATTGATACCCATGAGCCTT
>CALRLN020000494.1:0-4241 GCA_943368675.1 Chitinophaga pinensis
CCCTGTGTTCCACCACTTTGTCCGTCGCTTTTCACGTCATCATTATTTACTGAACGGGCTTTCTTTTTAGGAGCGTCAACCGTCATTTTACCGATTTTGTAGCTGAATGTCAGACGTACACCTCTGTTATACATATATATATTGCTAACCTGATTAAACTGCGCCGATTGTAATTCTGAATGAATCGCAAAACGTTTATTAAAGAAGTTCTCTCCTGCAATACCAATGCTGCCTTTCTTGTTTTTAAAGTCCTTCTTGATACCTACAGTATAGAAAGCAAATCCACCCTGGTTACCCTGTAATTGAACCTGATTACCTTGTAGAAACCCGAATGCCTGTGCTCCCCAACCATTTTTGAATGTTGCCTGCGAAAATAACCCTCCACTCACATTAAAGCCCGAGTTGGTAATTGTTTGTGATACATTATCTGTACCTAATACCTGTCCGGTTAATGTATTGTAGATAATGTTGGCAAATAACCCTACGTTAATCTTCGAAGTAGCTGCAATGTTAGCAAAAATATTGGTACCATAAGCATGCTGACGACCAATGTTTTTGTAAGTGGTAATAATGGCTCCTTCAAGAGTATCAGACGGTACACGTATCTGCGAAATCGCATTGTTGGTAATACGCCCGAAGAATGAAGCATTGATAAAGGTTTTCTTAATGTTTTTACTCAGTGTCAACTCAAAGTTATCAGTTATTTCAGGCTTCAGAGAAGGGTCACCCACCGTGATATTCTGAGGGTTGGCAGAGTTGAAGTTAGGATTCAACTGTTGCAGACCCGGGCGTTGGATACGTTTGTTATAGGCTAGTTTGAAAGTTGTACCTTTAATGGTTTTTGAGGCATTGATACTTGGTACCAATACGCCATAATCACCTACACCAATCGGGCCACCTTCTTTAGTGCTTGCATCAATAAAAGTATGCTCATAACGCAAACCACCTTTGATTGTATAGCGCTTCTTGGTAGTATAAGTATAAGAGCTATAAGCCGCTGCAATATTCTGATGGTATGTTAATTCGCCCTGTGGTTGATTGATTTCAGTCGAGTAGTTTCCGGTTGGGCCGGCTAACAGGAATTTATAATCGCTGGTTACTTCACGGAAGATCCCCTTACCACCAAACTCTAACATCTGGTTTTTCTTGATTGGTGTCTGGTAATCACTCTGAAACGTAAATTCCTGATTAAGATTGCTATTAAGGTTACGCTGACGGTTTAATGTTTCACCTCCCGGATTCATCAGATTGGCATCAAAATTATTTTTCAGATCATTACGGCTGTATAATGTTGAAATGCTCCATTCCTGCTGAGGTTTTTTGAATGTGTGCAGATAATCCAGGTTCATGTCAACCGTTCCTGACAGGTTTTTTGCATCTACATCTCTTCTCGAACTTGCATCAGAATTAAGTACTCCATTGTTGTATAATTGTGTAATAAGGTCTTGTTGTGTCGTAAAGTTGCGCACCCCATAACGAACACCGGCTGTCAGACTCTGGTTTTTGGCAAGATCATAATCAAAACCAAGGTTGTACTGGCCAAATAACCCATGGCTCGAACCATCACCGGTTTGTTTGGTTACAGTCGAAACACCATTTACTATACTTGTCTGGTCAAGCGTAGTTTTAGTAACAGTATTATAGATACCACGTCCAAAACCACCTAAAGTTACTCCACCTTTACCTTTTCTATAACTTCCGTTCAGGCCAAGCATAGAACCTCTGTTGCCCAGACCTCCGTCAATATTGAGGCTTAATCCTTGTAAGCTATTCTTTTTAGTAATGATATTAATGATACCACCAGAACCCTCTGCGTCATATTTAGCCGACGGGCTGGTAATTACCTCAACGGTTTTAATCTGATCGGCAGGAATCTGCTTCAAGGCATCTGCCACACTGCTGGCAATGATAGTACTTGGTTTGTTATTAATTAAAACTCTGATATTCTGGCTACCTCTTAATGAAACGTTACCGTCCAGGTCAACAGTCAATAAAGGTACTTTGCGCAATACATCTGCGGCATCGCCACCTTTGGCAGTAATATCTTTTTCAGCATTATAAACCAGACGGTCAACCTTTTCTTCGATAAGTGCGCCTTGTCCGGTTACTGTTACCTCGTTAAGCATTTTGGCACTGCTCGAAATAGTGATATTTCCTAAATCCAGCTCTTGTCCTTTAGCTAAAGTAACATCTATAGATTTGGTGTTATATCCAATAAAAGTAACCTGTAACTTAAATGTACCTGCGGCTACTTTACTCATAGTAAATTTGCCTTTTTCATCAGCCATAGTTCCGTCTATTGGCTTGTTTGTGTTTTTATCAAGTAATGCAATACTTGCAAATTCAACAGTTTTATTAGTAGTTGAATCGATAATTGTGCCTGAAACTTTGCTGTTTCCTTTAGGTGCCTCTGTACCTGGCAATGCCTTTGCCGGAGTACTTCCACCCATCGGGAACTGTGCCATAGCAGGGCTTAATGAAGTAAAAATAGAAGCAATAAGAATAATGATTAGTGTACCTTTTTTCATGATTTAGTTTTTAACGATACAAATTTGCATCAGAATGCTAAATCCTGAAACGGAAAAAGGATAAGTGTCAGATTTAGGGTGATGAACATAGGATATTACCCGATGAGTGTTTTTATGTGATACATCAATGATAATTCTGACAGGACAAGCGGTTTATACCCAGAATATTGACTATATAAATATTCGGAGATTTATTAGAATAATACAAATAGACACTTATTTAGGGCCAATTATGGTAAAATGCCAGGTGCCTGTCAGGTTTATTGTAGCATTACTTACATTAGCGAATCTTATGTTACAGCCCGTAGCTGTAACGTTGAATGGGGTAGCCAATATTTTATGCCAGTCTCCGGTACCACCCTCTACCTGTGCAATCATTACTTTGGGTACCCCACCAAAATTTTCATAATCTATTGCACCGTCTACATAAGCTCCGGCTACAAGCCCAAAACCAAAATGTCCGGCTAAATAGACAATTTTCTGATGAGTAGCCGAACTGCTTACTACACTTCCTTTACCGTTTGATGTAAGATTACCACCTAAGCTGACATTTCCGCCAACAGAAAGATTATTATTTATAGTTGCGTCATTATTCAGGGCCAGGTTTCCTATAGCGCTTATAGAAGCAATGGTGTTATTGTCAGCATTTCTGAAAATAAAACTTTCGCCTGCCTGAAAATTTCTAAATTTAAAACCATCTTCGTCATGCAATATTTCTCCGTAACCAGTGTCAGTGCCATTTTCTAACCGTATGTGTTGTCCCCAACCACCGCTACTAGTCGCTTTAATATGTAATCTGGCAATGGTCTGATCATAACTAAGCGAGCCTATGGCAAGATTTGTACCTACTTTTGCCTTGTTTACGAAATACCCTGAGAAATTACTATAAGAAACGCCGTAAATCCCATAATTTGTACTGCTGCTTCCATATATACCTACGCCTGTACCACTATTGCCATAAATTCCGTAATATGAATCACTCTCTCCATAGATACCTATATTGTTAGTGCTTACACCAAAAACACCAAAATTACTAATACTCTCTCCTCTGATACCAATACCTGATGTACTAACCGCATTTATTGCTCTTGAGCTTGCAGTTTCAACATTTAATCCATACCCATTACTTGTATTTTTCAGGCTCATGGTCGGAGCTGTGCCCCCATTAGTAAGCATGAACAGGCTGGTCGGAGCTGCACTATTACCGCTACCACTATAAGGCAAAGTGAGACTCCCTGCCTCACCAGTAAGATTAACCCACATAGCACCATTACAGAAGTACATTTTACTATCGGTTGTATTAAAAACCTGCGCGCCTTTAGCGGCGGTGTTGCAAGTACCCAAAGAGGACACATTGGGAATTTGAATTGCATTGGGCAAAAGAGTGGTAGATTGAGCAAAGGTTTTACTGACTAAGAATACTAGAATAATAAAGGAGTTTTTCATGGCTTAAAATGTTAAAATTAAGCCAGCAAATGTATCAGAAGCTAATAGGCAAGTCAATCACGGTTTGCCGTGATTTTGTGGAGGAATAGCCGACATGAAAAGTTTTGAAAAAACTGAAAATTTTTAAATCCTGGTGAGTAGAAACCTCGTATATAATGATAACAAAAAAAATCGTAAGATAGAATCCTACGATTTTCTGAGTTTAATATAACTTTTGCTTGTCAATCTACATGCCCTAGATCGACAACAAATTTTACAATTTTTCTT
>CALRLN020000495.1:0-4226 GCA_943368675.1 Chitinophaga pinensis
TGTACCTATGGTCAGCCAACTAAGAAAGGAAGAGAGGTTTTCGGATATTTGGTGCCCTTCGGTAAATTGTGGAGAACCGGCGCTAATGAGGCCACAGAAATTACATTTACAGCAGATGTTGTCATTGCAGGACTACCTTTACCCGCCGGCACTTATACATTATTTACGATACCGGATAAGGAAAGCTGGACTATCATTATAAACTCTCAACTTGGGCAGTGGGGTGATTTTAACTACGATTCTACCAAGGATATATTAGCTTTTAAAATACCTGTTACAAGAAATACCGAAATATATGAGGGTTTTACTATTCAGTTTGAAGATAAAATAAATGCATTCGACATGAATCTTCTATGGGATTCAACAAAAATTCAGATACCTGTTCAATTAGCAGATACAAAAAATGCCATTTTTAAAAAAAAGAGGAAGAAAAGAACTAACTGAGAGCAGTCTAAAAAATAGCCAATCGCTTGATAGTTCGTTCCTGACCGGAGACAACATTCACAAGGTACGTTCCGGCAGACAAATCCTGCGTTTTAAGGGTTACTACCGTACTTGGATAATCTTTAAAAGTCTCTGTATAAACTTTTCTGCCTTTTACATCAATCAACGAAATAGTGAAATTTTGAAAATCAGGCAATAAAACCTGAACCTTAACATTGTCTTTTGCTGTAGGGTTGGGAATAAGTGTTATGGCAAGTGTATTAGATGGAGGTAATTGGAACTTTGCATAATTAACCACTCTTTTTCGTCTCTGACTTAGGTCAAGCACCGCTCTCATTCTTTGCTTTTGTCCTTCTGTAAAAATATTCATACATGAATCAGGAGAGTAATCCATATAATCTTCAATGAGATTTCTTGTAGGTATACCTTTACAACTTGAAAATATATCTTCGCAAAACTTAGTATTGTTGCTACTACTAGCTTGTGGCGTATCTTCTACAAAGTCAGTACCACAATATTCATCTCCCCAGGTATGGATCAACCCGAGCCAATGCCCGACTTCATGTGTAGTTGTACGTCCGAAACTATAAAGCCCGCTGGTATTTGTACCAGTTTTTTTTCCGAAAACCCTGTAATCAATAAAAGCTCCATCCAACTCTTCCGGTACTTCATCAGTAAGTCCATCTATCGTTTCAGCATAAGGAAATTCAGCAAAGCCAATATAGGGGTCTCTAAAAGCAGTAACCCATATATTAAGATACTTGTTGCTGTCCCAATATGATAATCTTGATAATATCATCCGGTCATTATCATTAAGCAAGTTATAGTCTGTAGCAGAATTATAATGACGAGTAATACCTGATGAGGGACTACCATCAGGATCTTTTGAAGCGAGGAAAAATTCAATTTTTGTATCAGCTCCGATCGGGCTATTATTAAAACCCATGGTACCTGCCTTTCTTCGATAATCTTCGTTTAATACCTTTATTTGTGAAAAAATCTGTTCATCAGGAATATTAGTGCCATTAATTGCACCATCAACCTGATCATGAATAACATGAACTACAACAGGAATCCTGATAACTTCATCATCAGCCGCGAGACGGCTTTGAGCTATACCTGAACGTTGCTTATTTTGGAGAGCCTGTTCAAACCTAAGTTTTTTAATTGCTCTTGAAGGATCTTTCTGCAATCTGATTGAATCGCTGGCCGCATTGGCACAAAAATGGGTTTTTTGTGCCAATGCCTGTATGCTAAACAAGAAAAACAGAGATGTGTAATATAAAGCTTTTTTCATGCTGTAATGACGTGAAATTAGTAGCCTATGGTTGCAATGCCAGTAACTTTCTTAGGAACATTATTTACTCTCGGCTTTTTCATAGGCATTTAATATGTCTCTCACCAATTTATGACGTACTACATCTCTGCCATCTAATTCAACAAAACCGATTCCGGTGATATTTTTGAGAACATCTAAAGCATCTGCCAGACCAGATTTCTGATTTTTTGGTAGATCAATCTGTGTTTTATCACCTGTGATAATGGTCTTTGAAAGGGGCCCCATACGCGTAAGAAACATCTTAATCTGATTTGGCGTTGTGTTTTGCGCTTCATCAAGCAAAATAAAAGCATTATTAAGTGTTCTACCTCTCATATATGCCAATGGCGCTATCTCTATCGTGCGGTTCTCAATATAAAACTTCAGTTTTTCAGCCTGAATCATATCATCAAGCGCATCATAAATAGGTCTTAAATAAGGGTCTATTTTTTCCTTTAAATCACCAGGCAAGAAACCCAGGTTTTCTCCTGCCTCTACTGCAGGTCTGGTAATAATAATTTTTTTTACCTCCTTATCTTTTAATGCTTTCACAGCCAAAGCAACTGCGGTATAGGTTTTGCCGGTTCCTGCTGGGCCTGTAGCAAAAACTATATCAAATTTTTGAGCTGCTTCAATCATTTTTTTCTGATTGGCAGTTTTGGCTCTAACTACAATACCCCTTGTACCGTATAGAATTACATCATCGTCAGTGGTTTCATGATTAGCCGACTCTATGTCCTGTTGAATATAGTTTTTTACCTGCTCGTTACTTAATCTGCCATATTTCTGATAATGTTCAAGCAAAGATTCAAGTATATCGGAGATTTTATTAATTTCAGTGTTATTTCCTTTAATCAGTATCTGATTTCCTCTTGAAATAATTTTACTTTCCGGAAACGCCGCCGCTACAACTTTGATATTACTATTTTCTACTCCGAGAAAATCTATCAATGATACTTCGTCTAATGTGAATACTTTTTCTGTCAAAATTCTGATGAGTTTGTTTTACTTATTTAAATAAATCTGTTTGTTTTTAGAAGAACGTTAAACCCAAAAATTTAGTTTTTTCAATGGTAACTGAATTTTTATGCCAAAAATCAAAAATTATTCACAATATCAAACGTTTTTTCCACAAAAAAATGCACCAGTTTGAATTACTATTTGATTATCAGGCGTTTAACTTTTAGTAAAGAGGTTTGTGCGAATATGCTTTGTTTTTTGAGAGCGTATTTTTTCTTAACATTGCAATAACATTATGGAACAAAGATACCCAAATAATCAATCAAACAGAAACCAGAACCAAAGAGGATTTGGAAAAAATTTCTTTTTGGAAACTGCCCGCAGTGAATCTGGTAAACTTCCGCCTCAGGCTACTGAGCTGGAAGAAGCTGTATTGGGTGCTTTGATGATAGAGAAAGATGCCTTAACAACTGTTGTTGATATTTTGCAGGCAGCCAGTTTCTACAAAGAATCCCATCAAAGAATCTATAATGCCATTTTGATACTTTTTGGTAAATCAGAGCCTATTGATTTATTGACTGTAACTTCTCAATTAAGAAGTCTTGGAGAACTCGAATTTATAGGTGGGGCTAAATATCTGGCGGGACTGACAAGCAAAGTCAATTCTGCGGCCAATATAGAGTGGCATGCCCGTATTATTTCGCAGGCTGCCATTAAAAGAGACATGATTCGTGTAGCAGGAGACATTCTTCGTGATGCCTTTGAAGATACCACTGATGTCTTTAATCTTCTGGATAGAACTGAACAGACATTTTTTGAGATTTCTGAAAGGAATATTCGCAAAAGCTACGCAGATGCAAGCTCCATCATGAGAACTACTATTGAAGAGCTTGAAAAAAAGAAAAACAATAAAGACGGTCTTACCGGCGTGGCAAGTGGTTTTACTGAGCTTGACCGTATTACAAGTGGTTGGCAGAATACTGAGTTAACTATTATCGCTGCTCGCCCTGCAATGGGAAAAACAGCCTTTGTGGTATCTGCCATGAGAAATGCAGCCGTTGAGTGGAATACACCTGTGGCTATTTTTTCATTAGAGATGTCTTCAACACAACTGATGCTCCGGATGATTTCAGCAGAAGCAGAAATTGATAGTGAAAAACTACGTAAAGGCACATTGGAAAGTCACGAGTGGCAACAATTGCATCATAGAATAGATAGATTGTCTAAAGCGCCAATATATATTGATGATACCCCTGCCTTATCTGTTCTGGAATTAAGAGCCAAGTGCCGTCGTCTCAAAGCTCAGTTTGATATAGGTCTTGTTATTATTGATTATTTGCAATTGATGACTGCCGAAGTTGGCGGTGGAAAATCAGGCAATCGTGAACAGGAAATTGCTACTATTTCGCGTTCGTTAAAAAATCTTGCCAAAGAAATAAATGTACCCGTTATTGCGCTTTCGCAATTAAGCCGTGCTGTTGAAACCCGTGGTGGTGACAAGCGC
>CALRLN020000496.1:0-4222 GCA_943368675.1 Chitinophaga pinensis
GACGGACTAAAAACGGCTTTCGGGGTTGATAACCGGAATAGTATCATGTCGCTGTCAATGGATTATACGCAAAACTACCCCAACAAGTTAATGGCAGAATTGCATCATATTGACTATGGCGGAGGTGACAATAGTAATCTTCCGGTAGACGTAGTTGAGCCCAATATGAGGGCATCAGGAGAAGCAGCAATTAAAAACGGGGTAAAAGATATGCTGTTTATCGGCATGGCAAAGCACGGACTGTATTTTGATATGCTAAAAAGATTATTAGCGTATCTGAAGCCCATTATGAACCAGAATAATGATAATAGCCGTCAGACAGTTGCGCCGTCGGTTTCTGTTACGCTTGGAGAACTATTGTCAAGCCCTGGTGGACGTATTGGTCTGAATAAGTGGGTAGAAGCAGGAGGAACAAACCAAACCAGAAAAGAGTATAATTTCGATAATACAATTTCACCTTCTACTACAGATTTTCCGTATACGCTATCACTTTTTGATTGTCAGACTTACTACATACGAGACAATACAACAAAAAACAGCTATTACGGCAGGGTTTCTCTTGATGTTAATGGTGCGCCTGTGTATACTACTTTGCAACAAAGCTACAACGCCACAAGGGTGCCGTTTTTGCTTAGTGCATTCGGTATTACTTACCCATCAGGTACGAAAACAAGAAGTACGCTTGAAATAATTGACAATACCGGAGTAGTATGGGTGAAGTGTGTACAATCTTTCGGGGTAACAAGTACAGAACAAAATAGTAAGTACAATAATAATCACCCTGAGTTCAGGTACCTGCCTTATATCACAGAAGACTGCCGTTTCTGGTTGCCGATTCCGGCATCCGGTGGATATTATGATGTAAAAATCACTGTCTATGATGCTGCCTGTCGGTTTGATGTATACCATGCCGATAATAATGCACCTGATAATATTGCCTATAACGAAAGTAAGGCTACCACAAGCGCCGGGACTACTGAGACAATCAGAATCGACCGCAGTAAGATGCTGCAACTGAATATCAACCAGCGGGTTATCAAGATCAATAATAACAGGTGGCCGTAAGCATAATAATTGCATAGTATAATCTCAATCATGAAAATCCACAACGCTTACAAATATTTTAAAAATGATATTCTTAACTGCCGGGCATCACAAAAGAGATGCAGGCGCAATCTACAATAGTCGCAAAGAAGCTGATGAAACTATCCGGCTACGGAATGCCATAGCCACGCTACTTTCTGAAAGGGGAGTGGATGTCTGGAAAGATCATGACGACTGGAATCTAAACCGGACAATCAACGAAATTTCTAAAGTTTCAAAGCCTGAAGATATAGTTTGTGATTTACATTTCAACGCAGGAGGCCCCTCTGCTACCGGCTGCGAGGTGTATATTCCGGATAATGCCAATGCCGGAGAAATGAATCTTGCAAAAGCATTAGTAAATACGATTGCCTCGGTTTTGTCAATCAGAAACAGAGGCGTAAAGACAGAACGGGATAGCCGGCATGTTCGACTCGGAATGATGCGCCCACCCGGGCGGAACGTATTGATTGAGGTTTGCTTCATATCTAATCTGAAAGATATGCAGCAATATGATGCATTCTTCGACCGCCTGGTTGGAGAAGTTACCCGTGTTTTATCAGATAATATTTAGACAGTTTTTCCACACAACATGAAAACAATGATGTTCAACTTTAAACAGCAAATCATGAATCATCCATTTATGATTTCATTTTTTGCATTGCTGGCCGCACTGCTAAAATTTATTGTAGAATCGTGGCAGGTTGATGGCGTGCTATTTATTTTTCTGTTTTTGCTTATCGGCATTGATACCTATACGGGTATCCGTTTAGCCAGACAAAAGGGGCAATATGATTATAAGGTATTGAAAGAAAAAGCTATCAAAAAGGTATTGGGCTATGTAATTTTCCTGATAGCCTTATGGACGTTCACAATGATGTTGTTTCTGATGAATATCAAAGACGGAGAGCCGTTTATTAATAGTTATTATCTCAACATTCCGATGATGACCACCATGCTCTTTTTTGCAGGAATCGAATTTCTGTCTATCAAAACAAATATTACAAAGATATTTGGTATTCGTACACCTGCTGCTGTGATAGAAAAGGTAGAAACATTTGTGAATACAGGTGGGGGAGACGTGCAGAAATTAGTGGAGACCAAAACTGAAACCCCAGCCAATAGCCAATGAACCGATTCAGATTAATCATGATAGGCATCTCCATTGCGGGAGGCATAGCAGGGACAATATGGGTACAAAGCACTTTCAGAAAACTGAAAGAATACAAGGCATTGACTCAGGAAAACAAAGCCCTGAAAACCGAAGCAAAGATTCTGAAAGACTCCTTGCTATTGCACAAAGAATGGCTGGCCAAAAGCCTGATAGACACCCGAAACGCCACTGAGCTTTATGCACTCACCAAGGGCATGACGACCTCCTTTCAATCGGTTATAGCTGTGATGCGGGATAGTGTTATCAAAATCAATAAAGACCGAGTTAAACTAGATGCAAAAGTGTTGGAATTGCAGAAGGATTTGGAGAGGGTAAAGAAACGTCGTTAATGCCGTCTTAAAATTACTTATTTGCAACCATTTGCAGAAAACGAAGGTAAATAGCCTTAGTATATATTATTCTTTATTCGACTTTTCGGGTTATAAAAAGAACTAATCCATGTAGATTAGTTCTTTTTCACTTCAACTTCAAAAGCACACTCTCAACCCCACTATGCTTCATTTCGATAGAAGCATTAAATGCCCGTAGTTTTAAATCTCCCTCTGGTGTAACGGTCGCAATTATCTCTTTGCCGTCTTCAAAGGTAATTACAATCATCTCTTTCTCATTCGGGTCTTTTTTGATTTCAATTGTCGGGTTCATGATTTTGGGATTTTAACTTATTGAATATCTATACAACCATTTGTGAGGGGTTTTGTTTAAGGGTATGTATGGAAATTATATATACAAATTTGTATATATACAATAATGTATATTAGAGTTACAGGCACGGATGCGCCAAAAACAAAAAACCTCCCCAAGCCAAAAACTCAAAGGAGGTTTCTATAAAAACTAAATCCGTATCAATAACAATTGCTAGTCAACCCCGTGGCATCGAAACTTGTGGCGTAGGTGCCTTTTTTGGCATCATACGATACTACCAATACCAGACCGACTTTCCCTGCTCTTTTGGGTGAGCAATATTCAAAGAGGTAATAACTGTTGGCTTCGCCTCTTACAACTCTGGCTAATTCTATGAATTTGGCTTCCAGTTCATTTTTATTCTGTGGAAATACCGCGCCGTTTTTACCGATTGACGTTAATACGCTTTTATCAATTTCAGTACCCAGCCCGATTGTAAACACCGAAATTTTAGGGTTGGCACCGTTTACTTTATTAAGCGCCACCTGCTTCGAATAACGCGCTGCCTGGTCGGTGCCGTCGGTAAATACTACTATCGAATAAGCCGATATATAGCTTTCTTTCTGCAAATCTTTTAATCGCTGTTCGGCCCTGTCAACCGATTTGATAACCGCTCCATATAAATCAGTCGATGGGTCTTTGGAAATACTGGCGCTCAGGTTTTGCACGGCATTGGTTAGCTGGTTTTTATTAGAGGTAAAATCAACCAATGTATTGAGTTTATCTTCACCATCAAACCAGGCTACACTTACCAGATATGAGTCATCGCCCGAGGTGGTAATAATATTATTGATAAAACTGATGGTTGAGCTTTTAAGCTGTGTTAAGGCGCTGGAAGTAACGCTGGCGCTTAAATCGAGTACAATCATGGTATTGTGTCTGAATTTCTGCGGACTCGGCGAGAACTGCTTGTTCGCTTCACTTTCAGAAATGGCATTAGGGCATTCATCATTACCGCCTTTTTCGTAAACTTTGAAATTGCCTGTTGTCAGTCCCGAAACCGGAAGAAACCTGCTCGAATTTTCATTTACTTTCAATATCATACTCAGCTTACTGCTGCCCGGTACAATTTTGGGTTCTTGCACAACGGTAATCTTTAAATCATCGTAGTAAATATTCGGACAATTATTCTCAATAATATTACCGCAGGAGTTGAAAAGCAGAGCACAGAGGATTAGTAAACCGCCAAGGAAAATCTTCTTTGTCATGGTAAAAAAAGGTTTTATTTAGTATAAGCACGTAAATGTCCCGCAAATGTAGTATTTGTATTGGTTGGTCTCTGCA
>CALRLN020000497.1:0-4215 GCA_943368675.1 Chitinophaga pinensis
CGACTAAAGGCAGATTTGTAACAATTGTACCGACGGAGAGAGATATCAGGTTTAAAAGAGCAAATATGCGTATTGATGCCGAGGGCGAAATAAAGGGAAGCTTTACCAAATCATATGGTGGTTATAGTGGGTTAATGGAAAAAAGAGAATTTAAAGATATAGGTCAGGCGAAATATCTGGAAGAAGCCAGAAAAGAGAATGCTACATGGGCAATTGAAAAGGTAGATTTTGTCCATACTGATGAAGTTGAAACACCGATGGAGGTACAGTATAACTTGAGTTCTACCGATTATATAACAAAAGCAGGAAATACGCTTTATCTGCAACCTGTGCTTTCAGAAGGAAAGAAGGAAAATTTGTTGAAGGCAAAAGAACGACTGTATCCGATTGATTTTGCCTATCCGGTAGAAGAAACTTTTATAGCAAGCTACGAACTTCCTGAAGGTTATTCAGTTGTTGAAACTCCTAAAAATGTATCTGTTAGCTTACCTGAAAACGGGGGTAAGTTCACCTACCTGATTGTTGTAAATGAAAATAAACTCACTGTAACGAGCCGTATCCAGTTCCGGAAATCGTTGTATCACGCAGAAGAATATTCTTCTTTACAGGAGTTTTTTGATAAGATAGTTGCAAAACATAACGAGCAGATTGTATTAAAGAAAAAATAGAAAGATAATGAAATACCTGATTCTGATTTTAATAAGTTTTCAGTCAATGGCGCAGAATTTTTCAGCCTTATCCATTCCGGCAGAGCTGAAAGAAAAAGCGCATGCTGTAGTGCGCAACCATGAGACCGATTTTTATGTAAAAGACATCGGTGAGGCTGTAATGAAAATAAAAGGTACCGTTACCATTTTAGATGAGAAAGGCAATGACCACGCAAATCTGGTAATCTTTTATAATAAGTTTACCAAAGTAAGCAATATTGAAGCACATATATATGATGCCAACGGCAAGCAGATAAAAAGGTTAAAAAGAGATGATATTGAGAGTTTTAGTACGGCTTCCGGTCAGAATTCAATCGAGGATAGTTATGTTAAAATTGCTTCATTGACGCATACTGTCTATCCGTATACCATTGATTACTCATATCAGTATACAGATAAGAATATGATGTTTTACCCTACGTGGGAAGCAGTATTAGATAATGCTGAATTTACGGCCGTAGAAAAATCTTCTTTCAGGGTATCATTGCCCGATGGCCTGCAATTGAGGTATAAAGAACAGAATATGCCTTCAAAAGTAGTCATGACCAATGAAGATAACCGATTTAATTATAAATGGGAGGTAAGCAACATAAAAGCCATTGAAAGAGAGCCAAACAGCCCGAGCTATGCCGGAATAATGCCTACAGTTTATACAGGCCCCACAGGCTTTAAGGTAGAAGACTATACCGGAATAATAAATTCATGGAATGATATTGGACTGTTTTATGGTGCATTGAATGCAGATAGAGATAGGTTGCCTGCAGAATTAGTAGCCAGATTAAAAGAACTGGTAAAAAATGAGCCTGATGTTACAGCCAAGGTGCGTAAAGTTTATGAGTATCTGCAAGCCAATACAAGATATGTGAGCATTCAGCTTGGTATCGGAGGCTGGCAATCTATGAAAGCGGCAGACGTAGCAGCTAAAGGCTATGGAGATTGCAAGGCATTAACCAATTTTGCCAAAGCAATGCTAAAAGATCTGGGTATACCTTCCTATATGGCATTGGTAAGAGCCGGAGAGAATAAGGCCGAAATTCAGGCAGATTTTCCTTCGTTTCAGTTTAATCATGTTATTTTGTGCGTGCCTATGCCTAAGGATACTCTTTGGCTTGAATGTACGAGTCAGGATAACCCGTTTGGCTATCTGGGGAGCTTTACAGGTGATAGAAATGTAGTTCTGGTGACAGAGAATGGAGGAAAGCTTATCAGAACCCCTACGTATAAGCACAGCGATAATCAGCTTTTAAGAACTGCTACCATTGAAATAAAGGAAAATGGGGAAGCCACCGCTGATATTAAAACTGAATATAGTGGTTTACAGCACGAGATATATGCGCAGGTAGCCAACTCTTTAAGTAGTGATGACCAGAAAAAATGGCTTTACAAAAACCTGAGTCTGCCTAGTGTAGAAATACTTAACTTTTCGTTAAGTGAAAAAAAGGAAAAACTGCCCACTGTTGAAGAAAAACTGAGCCTGCATTTGCGAAACATAGCCAATAAAAGTGGCGCAAGATTATTTATAACACCTAACGTGCTGAACCAGCAACGCAGCTTGCCTATACCCAATGCCAACAGAAAAACAGAACTTGAATTGAATGCCAATTATCTTGATATTGATAACATTTCATTTAAGATTCCCAAAGGCTATGCTGCCGAATATTTACCGGAACCTGTAAAAATAGAATCCAAATTTGGTAAGTACTCAGCCAAAGTTGAAATAAAAGATGATGTAATTATTTATAATCGTGAAGTTAGTATGTTTAAGGGCCGTCATCCGGCCAATGCTTATAATGAATGGGTCGATTTTCGGAAGAAAATTGTGAAGGCTGATAAAAATCAGGTTGTTCTGGTAGTTAAGCCATAACAAATTTTTAGCCGTTATTACTTGTCCTGCCGATCCTATGTTGATTATTGGGATGTAAAAACATGCAAGGGCTTTTGCTAAACGTCTAAGATTATGAATAACAAATCAATTGGAGATTTGTATTATTTGCCGTTTATTAGATTTATAGCGTTTACCAGGAAGTCAATTATCTTGTGCTAATACGTAGATAGCATCTAAATTTCTTCCGAAACCATCATAATCCAGACCATAACCCACTACAAATTTGGTTTCTATCTCAAAACCTACATAATCTACTTTCAAAGGTGCTTTTAATGCTTCAGGTTTATATAGCAAAGTCAGTATTTTGATAGAAGCAGGCTTTTGCGAAGCCAGATTGCCGAGTACTTCCTGCATGGTCATTCCGGTATCTACAATATCTTCTACAATAATCACATGTCTGTTTTTAATATCTTCTTTCAGGCCAAGAATCTGCTTCACCTGCCCTGTAGATTCGGTGCTTTGGTAAGAAGCAACTCTGATAAATGTTATTTCACATTCAATATCGATGGATTTAAACAGATCTCCGATAAACATAAAAGAGCCGTTTAAGACACCAATCAATAAGGGATTTTTTCCTTCGTAATCTTTGTTTATTTGTTGGGCGAGTTCTCTGATACGCGCCTGAAGTGCTTGTGAATCGATGAAAGGAACAAAATTTTTGTCTTTGATTTGTTTCATGCTTAATTGTTGGCAACTGAAAAATGAAATGCCTGAATATCGGTTGCAATTTAGTAATTTTGCGATAGAAAAATAATTTTAAGAAAATTTTAAGTTTTACAATTTTATTTTTGCTCTCGTCGTTAATCTGAAAATATTGATAGAAATGAAATTAAAATATAGCTGGTTGATCTTGTTGATAGTAGCGCAAACAGCAGAGGCGCAATTTTCGTGGTTTGGCGGTAGTACCAAGAAAAAACATCATGAAGTATTGCTGGCTAATCGTGCAATTCAGATAGAAACCACACAGGCCATCAATAATATGTATAACTTTAATTATGATGCGGCTGAACGTGATTTTAAATGGCTGATAGTGAAATATCCGGAGCATCCGATTGGCTATTTCCTAATCGGGCTTAATGAATGGTGGAAGATTTTGCCTGATAGTAAAAATGAGAAGTATGATGATGCCTGTTTTTATAATATGGATAAAGCCATTGACCTGGCTGACGACATGTTGGATGATGATAGCGAAGATAAAGAGGCAGCTTTTTTTATGTCGGCTGCTTATGCTGTCAAAGGAAGGTTACACTCTGAGCGGGAGAACTGGATTAAAGCCGCCTGGGCAAGCAAGCAGGCAATGAAGTATCTTGAAAAATGCAGAGGTTTTGGGGATTTCAGCCCTGAGCTGGCCATTGGTGATGGCCTGTATAACTATTATTCTAAATGGATTCCTGAAAATTACCCATCCCTGAAACCTATGCTGGTGTTTTTCAGAAAGGGTGTAAAAAATGAGGGTATCAAGCAATTGGAATACGTAGCCCAGAACGCTTTTTATACACGTATGGAAGCTAAGTATTTTCTGATGCAGATTTATTCGATGGAAAACCAGCATCAGAAGGCCTATTATACAGCATCCCAGATGCAGAGTATGTATCCGAATAACTCTTTCTTTCATCGCTACGC
>CALRLN020000498.1:0-4207 GCA_943368675.1 Chitinophaga pinensis
TCTATTTACAACCTTATCAAAAATTCCTGTTTTTTTGCTTGTTAATCTTTAGTTGCCAGATAACTTTTGCCCAGACATTAGCTCCCCCGGTGGTTGTAACAACCAGCCAAATAGTAGAATATGATGAAGAAATCAGTCTGGTTGCTTCCTGCTCTTCAGGCGTCCTTAATTGGTATGAAGAATCATTGGCAACTCCTGCTTTATCGGTTCTGACTTTTAATGTTACAGAAACAACCAAATATATTGCTGTTTGCGAATCATCATGCACTTGTGATATAAGTGACGCTGTTGAGGTCGTTATTACCGTAGACAAACCTTTCAATGTTACCAGAACTCAGTCGGCGTGTGAGTGTAATGATGTCATTTTGCAGGCCAGTTGCCCGGAAGGAAATGTATCATGGTATATGTCAGACTCTGTAACTCCGCTCGGGTCTACGACAATCACTTCTATGGAGACAAGAACATATTATGTAAGATGCGAGAACCCTTCTAATTCTTATCTGAGCCCTTTTGAGGAAGTTACTATCTATATGTATTCCACATTAAATGATAATCCGATAGTTTCTTCGCCGATTACTATTTGCAAAGGTAGTAGTCACACTTTATCAGCTACTTGTAGTGGTGATGCCACACCTTTTTTCTTTCTGAATGACGGGCTTACTGAAATAGATCCCCAGATTAATGCATTAAACGCTGCTACTACTTATAAGGTCAGATGCGAAAGTCTTACGAAATGTCCCAGCGGTTTTTTGGATATCAATGTTGAGGTTACCTCACCACCTGCTCCAACAGGTGTGACGCCAAATGAGGATGTATGTCAGGGAGTAGTGACGACTCTGGCTGCAACCTGCGATGCAGACTCCGATCCTCATTGGTACCTTAATAATATGATTACTCCGGTTATTAATCCTAATGTTTACCCAAGTACAACTACTACTTATCAGGTACGTTGTGAGAGCCATGTCTTCACAGATTGCTTTAGCTCATTTGTGAGTACCACTATTACAGTTCTAAGTGACATTACTGCGCAGCCAACCTCAGTTTTGGCATGCTTGGGTAATAAAGCGATACTTGTGGTTGGAGTAACTGGAGAGCCATTATTGCAATGGCAGAAAAGACAGGCAGATGGTAATTATATGGATATTCCTTTTGCAGATAATGATACTCTTACAATAGACAGTACTGTTTTAGCGGACCGGGGTTATTACAGATGCCGGGTGACCGGAGATTGCGATTCGTTTACCGACGAGGTTTTCTTAACTTTTCCTCAGACAATAAAAGATAATGGTAAGTTGGTGCCTACCCAAGTGACCACAGGTGATGAATTTGGTAATGCGGTAGCACTCTCTGATAGCATTGCGGTAGTTGGAGCCTGGTCTAAAACCTATGAAAAAGGGGCTGCTTATGTTTTCAAAATGAATCCGAATGGTAAATGGTCTCAAATGGCGCAGTTAGCACCTTCTGACCTGTTGGCAGGGGATGATTTCGGTTCTGCTATGGCTATTTCGGTAACTGGAGATACCGTATTTGTGAGTGCAGTTGGTCAGAATGGTGGCGCAGGTGCAGTATATATGTTCAGAAAACTACCTGATAACACATGGAGCCAGATAAATAAATTAACGATGCCTATAGGGGCTGCTCCGGGAGATTATTTCGGTGCTTCTATATCCGTTTCAAATAATATAATGGCCATTGGCGCAGATGGATATGAGAGTGTTTATCTGTATGAAAGAAACAACCTTACCGGAGAATGGGTAAATACCGATGAATTGACTGATGGTGGCTCCGGAAGTGAATATGGCTACGCAGTTGGTGTCTCCGGAAATACGTTGGTTGTAGGAGCACCGGGAGAAGGGCCTTCCGGAGCCATATTTATTTATCACAGAGTTTTAGGATCATGGTTTCTGCATGAAGATTCCTTTACTCCGGATAATCTGGATCCCGCAGTCGATTTCGGTCAGGCAGTAGCCATTAGTGGTAACTCTATCATCGCTGCCAGTTTTGATGATTCGAACGGAGAAGGACAAGCCTTTATTTATGAAAGGGATGTAACAGGAAACTGGTTCTTAAAAACAGAACTTGTTTCTACTGATATAACTGATAATGCGGCCTATGGCTATTCGGTAGGTATCAATGACAATACTGCCATTGTTGGTGCGTATGCAAATGATTTTGGTAAAGGAGCGGCCGTGGTATTTGAGAAAAATGCTGCCGGCAACTGGATACAGAAAAAACTGATTATTCCGGCAACTATACAATTGGGCGACCAGTTTGGTACATCGGTGGGGATTAGTAAAACTTCCCTGTTAGTCGGTTCTTCATTTGACCCAACAATGTCTTTATTGACTTTTCTGAAAGGTGGAGCTTATTTTTATGGCTTGTACACTTATCCTCCCGCAACAGTTGCCTCTGTTACACAAGCAACGACGTTTTGCTCAGGGCAGAAAGCTACCTTTAACCTGACAGGTTTACTAAGTACAGATGCGTATACCATTAGCTACAAAATAGATGATGCAGGAACCGTAAAAACAGTTGTCGTTACGCCAGATTCTACTGGTAAGGCTTCATTTACTGAAACATTATTATGGGCAAATAATACCAAGAACATCTATCTTACTAAGGTGAAAAATAACATCACCAATTGTGAGACACTACTCGATTTATCATCAGAAATAATAGTGAAAGCCCCTACAGAGATAACCGGAAACCCTGCCAGACAAATTGTTTGCGTAGGTGAAACGGCAGTATTTATGGGAGAAGCCACCGGAGAAGGCATACTTACTTTTCAATGGCAACGGCAGGCACCTTCCGCAAGTGGTTTTAATCAGCCTTTGAATAATGATTTTTCTGATATTTCGGTATTAACATTAGCCAACCGTACATTGGCCGATAATGGTGCCAGATATAGAGTAAAGGTTACCGGAGAATGCGGAGTAGTTACTTCAGGCGATGCCCCATTGATTGTATTAGCAAAAGCATCAGTTATTATGACGGCCGGAGCCCCTGTATGTCCGGGTTCATCCGGAACGCTCAGTTTTGCAGGTACTCCATTTGCACATGTCTCCTACCAGTCAAATGGTTTTACGTCTTCCGTCACACTCGATGCTGAAGGTCAGGCAAGTGTCGTAACAAATGCAATCACAGCGCAAACTATATTTAATCTGGTAAGCATTGATGTTGAAGGAAAATGTAATAAGTCGATTTCAGGTAGTGCTGTTATTGAAGTATTGCCATCTGGCTCAACTATCCTGCCTCCTCTTGTATTGGCCAGCCCTACTGACGATGTAGCAAATACGGTGGATCAAACTAAAATAGCACAATCACTACAGGTAACTAATAAAATCAGTCTGGGAGGGAAAGCCACTCATACAGGTAATAAATATATCTTACTTGGCGTTGGCTTTGAGGCTTCACAAGGAGGCGTATATGAAGCTAAAGTTATGCCTGCCTGTCCGTAAGGATTTACATATAAACTTTTTCAGGGCACCTCTTCTTTGTATGAAGGAGAGGTGTTTTTGTTCTTAAACGGTTCTCGAGTCAAGCTTCGTTTATTAATTCAAGTGCAATCTTTGCCATTTTCTTGCTAATTAAAGTGTTTTCTCTAATCTTTGTAAAAGGGCGTTTCAAGTCTTATTTCACTTCTCAAAAACATTCAAACAATAGAATTCCCATGAAGATACCTAAACTATCCTTACTGATTTTTTTCTTCTTATATTGCTTGAGTACTTATACACAAGCTCAGGTAATCACCTCAGCAGAAATAGACAACCTGGTAGAAAGAACCCTCAAAACTTTTGATGTGCCGGGTATTGCTGTGGCAGTTGTAAAAGATGGCAAGGTAATACATGCCAAAGGCTATGGTGTACGCTCTTTGAATACCAAACAAAAGGTAGATGAAAACACCTTGTTCGGTATCGCTTCCAATAGCAAGGCCTTTACCGCCGCCGCTTTAGGAATGCTGGTTGACGAAAAGAAACTGAAATGGGATGACAAAGTGCGGGATTTTATTCCGGAATTTAAAATGTATGACCCATTCGTTACGGAAGAGTTTACTATTAAAGACCTGCTTACACATAGAAGCGGTTTAGGTCTTGGGGCCGGAGATCTGATGTTCTGGCCTGATTCAAACACCTTTACCAAGCAGGATATTATTCATAATCTTCGTTACCTGAAACCAGTTTCGAGTTTTCGTACCAAATATGATTAT
>CALRLN020000499.1:0-4207 GCA_943368675.1 Chitinophaga pinensis
AGAATATATAACCTATTAACTTACTAGATTACTGTTTTATTGCATAACATTTCTATCAAAGAATTGAGTTCATTTTTAGGCAAAAAAAATCGGCTTCCTGAAAAAATCAGAAAGCCGATTCGAAATACGGTTATATAAATACCAGATACTATCTGAATAAAAAGTAAGCAATAACAAGAGTAACGAATATATTGAAGGTCTGTGCTATTAAAAACGCATACAGTGGTTTTCTGCTGTCTTTATTGAACAGGTCAGAGAAATTGGTTTCAAGCCCTATACTCGTGAAAGCCAGGGCAAACCACAAGCCTTGAAAGTTTTTGAGGCTGGCTTTAACGGTATTTACCGTATCAGCAGGTATTACAAATGAAAATAAGAGAGAAGCTGCCACAAAACCTATCACGAACTTAGGGAAACGCTCCCAGATAACGCCCAGCGATGGCTTAGTATCTTTATCTTTTGCCAGAGGATTGTTTGTGTAGGTCCAGTAGACAGAAATGGCAAAAGCAGCTACGCCCAACAATACATTCTGTGAGAATTTAACGATGGTACTCGTTTTAAGTGCTTCTTCTCCTACTAATGAACCAGCTGCAACCACTGCACCTGTGGTGTCAATTGTTCCTCCCAACCACGCCCCGGTCACGGCTTGTGACAGACCAATAGCATTGGCAATATATGGCATGAATATCATCATCGGAATAGCCGTAATTAATACAAGAGATATTACGTAGGACAATTTCTTAGAATCGCCTTTAATAGCGCCGGAAGTGGCAATAGCCGCTGAAACACCGCAGATAGAAACAGCACTTGAAAGCATGATAGCCATTTCTTCATCGATACCCAGTTTCTTCGAAATCCAGAAGGCAAAATACCAAACAGAGATAACTACCACAAGTGCCTGAATCAAGCCTAAAGAACCTGCCTTCAGGATGTCAGAAAAAATAACTCCTGTACCTAATAACACTAAACCGATTTTGACAAATACCTCAGTTGAAAGCGATGCCCTGAGCCAATCAGGGAGTTTAAGCGTATTGCCAATTAATAAGCCTATCAAAAGGCTGAAAATTACGGCCTCCAGATTCAAGTCTTTTACGGCACTGTTTCCTGTTATAATTAAAGCAAGTATGGTCAGAAAATACACGATTGGCAAACCGGTTAAAAAAGGCTTGACTGAATTGCCCAATAGGAATGCCCCTGCAACAGCAATAAGCACTACCGCCAGTAACTGGATAAGAATTTTTTGCAGATTGCCGATTGATAATACTTTTTCAAATAATTCGGCAGAATTACTCCAGCCAAAAGAAGGTACCGGAAGCAGAACGCCTGAAACGGCTAATAAAATAATAGAGAATCCCAAAATGACGACGGTCCAGTCTTCGGTTAAAGCAAATTTCTTAGTAGTGCTTGACATGTTTAAGAGTGATTAGAGTGGTTTTGGATAGCAATATAAATTGATTTTGGTTTAAAACAGATCCTTCAGGGCTCTTTTTGCTGCATGATACCCTGCCATGCCATGCACTCCCCCACCCGGAGGTGTTGAAGCTGAGCAGATATAAAAGCCCCTGGCTGAGGTGCGGTATGGAGACCAGCGTAAGGCAGGTCTGGTAAAGAGTTGGGTTAAATCAATGGCACCGCCATTAATATCTCCACCTATATAGTTCGGGTTATGCTCTTCCATCTGGGCTGTATTCATTATATGCCTGGCCAGTATTCTGTCTCTGAATCCGGGGGCAAACCTTTCAATCTGGTTTTCAATTGCCTCAGTCATATCTTTTGTAGAGTTCGCCGGAACATGGCAATAGCCCCATAGTGTCTGTTTGCCTTCAGGTGCTCTTGACTGGTCAAACAGACTTTGCTGTGCCAGTAATACAAAGGGCTTATCGGGGTGTTTACCTTTCCAGATTTGTCGCTCACCATCAGCTATTTCCTTAAATGTACCTCCAATGTGCACAGTTCCGGCCAGCAGGCTTTCTTTAGCCTTAAACGGAACAGGCTCTGCTATTGCCCAGTCTACTTTAAAAACGCCCATACCATACTTGTACTTTTTTAGCTGCCATTGATAAATGGAAGAAAATGTATGTCCTGCAATTTGTAATAGCTGCTGTGGGGTAACATCAAATAATATGGCTTTTGCGGCTGGCAATTGACTTAAAGATTTTACATAAAAACTGGTTTCTATCTTACCACCTATAGATCTGAAATAGGAAGCCAAGGCATTAGCTATCTGCTGGGAGCCTCCTTTGGGTATTGGCCAGCCATATGCATGACCTGCCGCCATTAATACCATGCCGATAGCTGAGGTAGTAAAATTGCTTAAGGGCAGAATAGAGTGAGCTGCCATACCCGCCCAAAGACCTTTGGCTGCTTCGGTAGAAAACCGTTTTGCTATAAACTCAGCAGGCAAAAGTGCATTCAGGCCAAATCTTGTATAATCAATTATATTTTCAGGAATCCTTAAAGGCGCTAAAATATCATTGACCATAGCCGGGAAATTTGCAGCCAATGAACCAATCAGTTTTCTGTAAATAGCCTCATCTTTTCCTAATCTTGAAGCTGTTTCGTCTAATGAGCGGGTCAGCAGCGCAACTGTACCGTCGTCAAGCGGATGAGCGGCGGCGGCAGGCGGCTGGATAAATTCCAGACCATGCTCATGCAACGGAAGGGTTCTGAAAAAAGGAGAGGCTATTGCCAAAGGGTGTATGGCTGAACAAATATCATGAACATAACCGGGAAGTGTCAGTTCGGCCGAACGCAAACCACCCCCAATAGTGGCTTTTGCTTCTACTATTAATACTGATAGCCCTGCTTGCTGTAAGGCAATGGCAGCAGAAAGCCCATTGGGGCCAGAGCCTACAACTATTGCATCAAAATCTGTTTGTGCTACCATTTATTATAATTAACCGTTGCTATTGCTCAAAGTTACGTTTTTTAGCGGCAATATTAAAGTTCAGTTTTTACCTTAAAATACGTTTTGTGAAATACCATAAAATCAGGCATACACTAACTCCTTTTTACTGACAAAATCCAGCAAGGTGGTATTCTCATAGACTTTCAGATTAGCATCACGAACTTTCAGCATGATGGGGCGAATCGGGCAGGTCTCTTCTTCTCCACAATCGTCGCATTTATCATAATAATAAATAGAAACGCACAATGTTGGAGAAATAGGACCATCTGTTATACGCAAGATACGAGCCAGCGTTATTTTACTGGGTTCAACACTCAACGAATACCCCCCGTTTTTCCCTTTATGGCTTGTAAGCAATCCATTGTTTCTTAATTCAAGCAGAATCGTTTCAAGAAACTTTCTTGGAATACTCTCTTCGCTGGCAATGTCTGTAACCGTTAGTGAATCTTTTTCACCATACTTTTCAGCCAGAACTTTTAAGGCTTTCAATGCATATTTTGCTTTTTTTGAAATCATGGTGTTTGCAGATGAAGTGTAATTATTTTTCCAGTTTAGTTTAGTTTTTGTATAGTGCTGATGATTAAGAAAACAAATATAGTATATATTTCTATAAATCCTATAAACTTAGTAGATTAATTTTATAATACTATTCCATTTCTTTTAAGGTTATTAATGCTTTATAAAAAATCTGACCTGGCTAATAATAAGCCAAGCCAGATTGCCTCATTAGTTTATTAAAACAACGAAGCTTATCAGAGTACAAAAAACCACGTTGTACGTTTTATAAACCTGCAAAGGCTTATTCTCCTCAACGGATATATCTTTACTGATTTTCAGCTATAAGGACCCGGTTTTACTCAAAGACCCGAGAAGGCCTGCTCAATGTCAGCTTTAATGTCATCGATATGTTCTATACCAACCGAAATACGCAATTGTGTTGGTTCAACGCCTGCTGATTGCTGTTCGGTATCTGATAACTGCGAGTGTGTTGTTGAGGCCGGATGAATAATCAATGTTTTTGAGTCTCCTACGTTTGCCAGATGGCTTATTAATTTCAGACTGTCCACAAATTTTGAAGCTCTGGCTTTATCTCCTTTTAATTTGAAAGACAATACACCTCCGAAACCACGATTCAGATACTTCTTGGCTAACTCATGATATTGGTTTCCGGCTAAACCCAAATAATTAACACTTTCTACCTGATCATGGGCTTCCAGCCATTGCGCCAGTTTCAAGGCGTTTTCGCTGATTCGTTCTACTCTTAACGTGAGCGTTTCAAGACCTTGCAATAATAAAAACGAG
>CALRLN020000500.1:0-4199 GCA_943368675.1 Chitinophaga pinensis
GACTTAGGCAATTTTAATATAGATTTTCCCTGCAAATTCCCTTAACGGTAATTTGAAAACAAAAAAGTCACTCTGAATCCAGAGTGACTTTTTTGTTTTCTGCGTGCTCAAAATATTATTCTGGCAAAAACAGGTCATAAACCATTTGCAATATCAAAAAGCCTGTAAAAATTCTGTAGATGAAAGGGTGCATGGGTAGGCTTTACAACAAATCATCCTAAAACCTTAAAAAGCAAATCTTCCAGGAAATTGGCCGTAAACTCATCTCTATTCTGATGACTTACATCTGTGAGTTTTGGTAAAAAATTGCTAAAGAACTGTTGATGATGTGCGGCTTCAATGAGTGTACTGCTTAACGATTTCGGATATTGATAAGTAGCATTATAAGCTACTATTACTTCTGCAATTTTTGCACATAAATCTTTATAGGGTTTAAAAGCCTCATTTTTGTTTATCTCATTTACTTCTTTTACCAGATACACCTTGCTGCTTTCAGCAATTACTATCTGGTTTAAAAACTTCTTGTTATAATCGAGCCTGCCCGCACTTTCGGGTAGTTCGTGAGTCAGCAATTGAATAATTGTTTTTAATTTTGCATGGTTATCTTTGACATTCTGTAGCTCAAATATCAGTAGAAACTCCAGGTATGACCAATACCAGTTGAGTATATACAAAAGCAGTCGATGTTTGTTTTCAAAGTATCTGTAAATGGTTGCTTCTGTTGTTTTCATTTCTACCGCCAGCTTCTTGAATGTAAAATGCTCAAAGCCCAGTTCATAAATAAGATCTATTGCCTTTTTTACAATCTGTTTACCGAGTTCACTACTTTCGGGATCCCGTAAATAAATTTTCTCATTTACCCGAAATGTTATATGAAAATCCATAATATGACATCTTTTTTGTAAAAATAGTGAAATTCTAAATATCTATAGTAATAATATCATATAAAATATTTTTGCAAATATATGAAATAGTATTACTATCATATAAAAAAGTAATTATATATTTGTATCAATAAACAATTAGATGATATGGCTGAGAAAACGACTCCTACAAAGCGGCTGTGGGATTTAATTTATATCGAAAAGAAGGAAATTACGTCAATCTATTTCTATGCAATATTGAGTGGTCTGGTGCAACTGAGTGTACCGATAGGTGTGCAGGCAATCATAGGGTTCGTATTAGGTGCATCAATGGTTACATCAATCTATATTCTGATTTTTGTGGTTGTGCTTGGCGTACTGATGGTGGGCATTATGCAAATAAATCAAATGAAGATTATTGAGAAAATCCAGCAGAATATTTTTACCCGTAATGCTTTTGAGTTTGCAGAAACTATTCCCCGATTCGATCTGAAGAAAGTAGATAACTATTATCTGCCCGAGAAAGTCAATCGGTTTTTTGATACCATGAATGTGCAAAAAGGTTTATCCAAACTTCTGTTAGACATCCCGACAGCAACCATACAGATCATTTTCGGACTCATTTTGTTGTCATTGTATCACCCGATATTTATCGTTTTCGGGTTTATACTTGTATTTATTCTATTGTTCATTTTACGTATTACAAGTAAAAAAGGGTGGACGTCGAGCTTAGAAGAAAGCACTTATAAATACGAGGTTGTAGCCTGGCTGGAAGAAATAGCAAGAGTCATTAAATCTTTTAAATTCAGTCAGGGGGCACACCTGAATTTACAGAAAACCGATAAAAACGTATTGGGTTATCTTAAAGCGCGTACCACCCATTTTAATGTACTGTTGCTTCAATACACAGCTCTGGTATTTTTTAAAGTAGGTATTACAGCCACAATGCTTATTGTAGGCACCTATTTATTGTTGAACCAGCAGCTGAATATTGGTGAATTTATTGCTGCAGAAATCGTAATTCTGACCGTGATTTCTGCTGTTGAAAAACTAATCGGAAGTCTGGATAATGTTTATGACATAATTACGG
Source organism: Chitinophaga pinensis (assembly GCA_943368675.1). Taxonomy (GTDB): domain Bacteria; phylum Bacteroidota; class Bacteroidia; order Cytophagales; family Spirosomataceae; genus Emticicia. Next base: position 1,954 of record CALRLN020000500.1, read on the forward strand.
GTCTTGAAAAACTGGCTTCGGTTACCTCAACTCCCTTAGAAAAAGAGGGTAGTCTGGTTTTAAATACTCAAAATAACGGCGTAAATATCAAAATCTCTGATTTTAGTTTTCAATATCTTGATGGCAAAAAAGCGCTTAGTGACATTAATATCTCGATTCCTGCTAACAGCAAAGTTTGCATCTCTGGGCATGAGGGCTCAGGTAAATCTACGCTTCTGAGAGTAATCAGCGGGAATTTCAGTGATTTTTCCGGATCTATTCTCATTAATAATATCCCTATCGGGAACTATCAGTTAGAGACCTTACGCAATAAAACTGGCGTTTATCTCAATCAGCAGGATATTTTCAGGGGCACTGTCTGGGAAAATATAAGCATGAATAAACAAGGTATCCTGCCTGAAAATGTAACCAGAATTGCCGAAAACCTGGGTATTCAAAGTTATCTGGATACCTTGCAACAGGGCTTTGAAACTGAGATTGATTCTGCGGGCAAGAAACTGCCAAGTACAATAGTTAAGAAAATATTATTGTTGCGGGCCTTTGCCAACGAACCCAATCTGTTGCTTTTAGAAGAACCCTGGCAAGGATTAGAAGCAACTGAAAAAGAAAAAATAGTTGATTACTTACTTCATAAACTTCAGAACACAACAATCATAGTTGTAAGCAATGATGAGGCCTTCGCTCAAAAATGTGATTATCATTATCAGTTAGAAAATGGTAAAATTGTTTAAGGGTGTATTTAAAAATTTCAGTAAAGCTATGAATGACATAAAGATAGACAAGAGTTTTCCGATGGGGCAGTCCGATGGATTAGTCAGGGGTTATAAGATAAAATCATTCGACAATGTATATCGCAGCAACAGACAAAGTAAAGTGAAATACTGGTTTGCAGGTATCATGTTGTTTTTTGCAGTAATACTATTTTTGCCCTGGACCCAGAACATCAAGGCAAAAGGTACAATTACTACTTTATTTCAAGAGCAACGCCCACAGAATGTTAACTCGCCTATTCCGGGCAAAATTGTGAAATGGTGGGTAAAAGAGGGCGACTTCGTAAAGAAAGGTGATACAATTCTGCAAATTTCCGAAATAAAAGAAGATTATCTGGATCCGAATCTTGTTGGCCGGACTCAACAGCAGGTTGAGGCAAAGAAAGGCACAATCAATTACTATCAGGGCAAAATCACTACGGTTGATGCACAAATAGAGGCATTGAATAATGCTAAAAAATTAAAAATTGAGCAATTAAACAACAAACTTCGCCAATTAGACAATAAACTGACAGGCGAACGTGCCGAATTACAGGCAGTAAATAATGAGTTTGATCTGGCAAAGGACCAATACACCAGACAACAAAAAATGTTTGATGAAGGGCTGGTTTCGCAGACCCAACTGCAACAGCGAAACCTGTCTTATCAGAATGCCCTTGCCAAGAAAATAATGGTAGAAAACAAACTGGCTCAAACACAACAGGAAGTAACGAATGTGAAAATTGAGCAAAACGGCGTTGAGCAGGAGTATACCGAAAAAATAAGCAAGGCCGAAGGCGATCGGTTTCAAAGCCTGAGCCAGATTGCCACCGGACAAGGCGATGTAGCAAAGCTTGAAAACCAGGTAAGTAATTATACGATTCGCAACGGCATGTATATTATACTCGCCCCACAGGACGGACAGGTTACACAAGCCGGCAAATCGGGTATAGGAGAAATTCTGAAAGAAGGCGAGCGCATTGTAGTAATAGTACCAACAAGAGTTAATTATGCTGTTGAGATGTATGTTCGCCCGGTTGATTTGCCATTAATAAATATTGGTCAGAAGGTACGTTTTACATTTGATGGTTTCCCTGCCATCATTTTTAGCGGTTGGCCAGATAACAGTTACGGTACTTTTGGTGGCAAAATTGTAGCATTTGAGAATAATATCAGTCCAAACGGGCTTTTCAGAGTGATAGTGACAGAAGATTCATCTGATAAAAAATGGCCGGAACAAATAAAAATAGGCAGCGGTGCTTTGGGGATTGCTTTACTGAAAGATGTGCCGATCTGGTATGAATTGTGGCGTAATATTAATGGTTTCCCACCAGATTATTATACCCTGAAACAGTCGGCAACGAAAACAGACGACATGGCAAAAAACAAATGAATTATATGTTGAGAAAACAGATTTTAATATATATCATAATTTTCAGTGCTGCTTTAACCCATGCTCAGGATTCAGTAAAAACCCTGAATGCCGAGCAGGTTTTG
>CALRLN020000501.1:0-4177 GCA_943368675.1 Chitinophaga pinensis
CATTAGTCAAAATATCTTCTGGCACGTAGCCATGAACACCTGTGATAGCTGCTCTAAGTTTCATTGTACAATGGTTTCCAACCCCTTAACAGAAGGAGATATTTAGGTTTCTTTCCGTTACTGGGGTTAGTTTATCAGTAGGAAAAGTATCACTATAATTAACAAAAAATAAGCCTGTAATGTTATACACTACGGGCTTATCTATTTTCGTATGCTTCTACTATTTGTTCTGTTACCTTTGATTCTACCTGACGCTTGGCCAGAAAAATCATATTCTTGATGGCTTCCGGGCTTGAAATACCGTGGGCTACTATAACATTGCCTCTGATACCGATAATCGGGCTACCACCGCCTACTTCATAATTCATGCGGTCAATGAGAGGGTCCTGAATGCCTTGCTCTGCGGCATAATCATACAACGATTCTCCCATTTTAAAAATCACATTTCCGGTAAATCCCTCAGTAACAATTACATCGGCCTTTCCATGAAACAGGTCACGACCTTCTACATTACCTATAAAATTTATCTTCTTATTGATTTTTAATAGCTGATATGCCGCCTGAACAACCGTGGAGCCTTTCTGTTCTTCCTCACCGATATTCAGCAAAGCAACTTTAGGACGCTCAATACCAAACGAAAATTTAGCATAGAGAGACCCTAATTCTGCAAACTCGGCCAATACTTCCGGTTTACAGTCGGCATTTGCGCCAATATCAAGCATAAGGCTGTATCCTCCATTTTTTAATGGGAAAAAGCCTGCAATAGGTGGACGCTGGATATTGCCTACGGTTTTTAGGGTAAATAAAGAGCCTACCATCATGGCACCGGTATTGCCGGCACTGCAGAAGGCGTCAACCTGCTTTTCTTTTAAAAGTTTAAACCCAACTCCAATGCTGGAATTGGGTTTTTGAGAAAATGCCCTGGTAGGATGCTCACTCATTTCGATAATGTCATCTGCATTAACCATTTCAACAGCATGAGAAGGATATTTTAACGTTCGTAAAATATCTAACATAACACCCTGCTTACCTACTAATACGATTTTTGTACCTTCGGGTAAATGATTGGCAGCTAATATGGCACCTTCGACAATGGCTTTAGGAGCGTAATCTCCCCCCATAGCATCAACGGCAATTTTCATAAAGGAATGGCTTTAGTGAATAATTATGATCTTGTTCCTGAGCGGTTTGCTAAGATTGTATCTATTCAAAAGAGTTTCAGAATCAAGTATTTTACGAAAAATATTATGCTTTTTCGTAGCTTTCTACCACTAATTTACCTTTGTAATACAAATTTCCTTCAAATACGTGTGCGCGGTGACGCAGGTGAATTTCACCTGTTGTTGCGTCTACTGCCAATGCTTTAGTCGATAAAGCATCGTGCGTTCTACGTTTATCTCTTCTTGTTGTCGAATGTCTTCGTTTTGGATGTGCCATTTTTCAATCGAATTTAATTAACACTGTCTTTCCCAAGCGCAGTACTAATATGTATTTGTACTTTATATTTATCTTAATTTTGTCCGTCTTTTGTATTCTTCAGTGATAGAAGTGCCGCCCAGCGTGGGTCTATCGCATCATCTTCCTCTTCTTCCTGTCCACCTTCGTCTGTCGAATATATAAATTTTTCTTCTTCTTCGTCGTCTTCATTCCTGAACCGGGGGTGAAGTTTCTTCATAGGAAGCGAAACCCCGATAAAGTCATAAATATGCTGAGCGATATTAATTGTTGCAGTATTCTGCGGAATCATCTCCAGTTCGTCAGTGATTTCCTCATGTCTGTCACCAAACTTATAGATGTATTTTTCTATCACATGAACGGGCTCATCAAATGGTTCCAGGCTCCTGTCACAAGTCAGTCCTAAAACTGCGTCAATGTCAAAAAACAATTGCAATAGAGTCGAGTTTCTGTCAACTATCACCTGGGCTTTAAAATGTCCGCTGGTAATAATGTCCTGCTCAAAAAACTCGAAAAATTCATTGCCTCCTTCAAATTCATAAGTATAACGCTTATTTTCGAGGCCCTGAATGTGAATGTCATATTTTGATAATACCTTGCTCACTTTTTTACAGAAAGGTTGCAAATTTACTGCTAATTTTGGAATTAAGAAAGTTTTTATAGAAAATGCTTAAAATTCTTAGAAGTCATCGTTCGTTTTTTATTCTGTTCTTTTTCTGGCTGATTATTCTGGCCTGTTTACAGATAGTATTTACCCCTACTGAAATGATATTTTGGGTGAATCGGCACAATAACCCTTTTCTGGATATTTTCTTTCAGTTGATTACGCTTTTAGGCGAAGACGGTATCTGGTTAATACCTCTGGCAGCATACCTGTACCAATATTATAAACAAAAAAAAGACGTAAAAAACAAAGCAATAATGCTTATAATTATTTGGATTACCAAAGGAATTATATCTACGACCCTGAAAAATCTTTTTAATCTGCCAAGACCTATGGAGGTGTATGAGAAAAGTGGCAGGTATATACATGTGATTGACGGCCTCGAAATACATCATTGGCAGAGTTTTCCGTCAGGGCATACATTTACTGCTTTTGCGTTTGCCTGTTATTTTTTATTAGTGGCTAAGCATCGAACACTTGGTTATTTATGGTTGGGTTTAGCTATGCTGGTGGGGTATTCGAGGGTATATTTATTCCAGCATTTTCCGAGAGACGTTTTTGCGGGGAGTATATTGGGGGTGGCTGTAGTATTAGGAGTTGCTTTTTTGTGGGGCGAACGGGACGTTCGCCGTTCGCCGAAGAAATTATCGGAACTTTGATTTAGCTGATTGAAAACTCTGGGAAGTAACTGCGAACGGGCGGCCGCCGTACGGACGTTCGCGCTACCTGCTTCTATTTCCGATTATCCTCTCCCATTACCATGCTCAGATAGCTGCTATATCGGCTTTCGGCAATCGTGCCTTCTACAACACCATCTTTCACCGCGCATTTGGGTTCATCAATATGCAGACAATTATGAAAACGGCATTCGTTCAGGAGGTCTCTCATTTCTGGGAAATAATGGCTTATCTCTTCTTTTTCAATATCAGCCAGCCCTAATTCTTTAATACCTGGCGAATCAATGATGAAAGTTCCGGGGTTGATTTCAAACATTTCGGCAAAAGTGGTGGTGTGTACACCTTTATTGGCAAAGGTTGAGATTTCGGAGGTGCGCAAATCCAAATCAGGAGCAATGGCGTTTACTAAGGTAGATTTACCAACACCCGAGTGCCCGGCTATTAATGATACTTTCCCCTTGAGTAATTCATTGAATGCCTCTACGCCAATATTGTTTATGGCTGAGGTAAACAGGCAATGATATCCCAGGCTTTCGTATAGGTCGGCAAGTTCTGTCTGATATGTAATCTGCTCATCGCCGAGCATATCGTATTTATTAAAGACCAGAAAGGTAGGAATACGGAAAGATTCGGCCGCCACTAAAAAGCGGTCGATGAAGCCAAGAGAAGTGCGGGGAAAAGTAAGTGTAACAATCAAAACGGCCTGATCAAGATTACTCGCTAATAAATGGCCATGCGCAGCTTTATGTACCGATTGCCTTATAATATAGTTTTCACGGGGGAGAATGTCGTAGATAGTCGCAGTATTTTCTGTTTCGCTTTCAATTTCGTAGGCTACTTTGTCGCCGACGGCAATCGGGTTTGTTACTTTTAAATCTTTTATTTTAAACTTTCCTTTCAGGCGACATTGCAAAATATGTCCCTCCTCAGTACGAACTTCATACCAGGAACCTGTAGAACGCATAACTAAACCTATTTTCTGGCTCAAAACTTGCTTAATTTTTTAATGAAATACTTTCTTAAAATTATATACCGCAAACTTAAATTAATCTTAAAGACAAAATTTGCTTAATTTTTAAGAACCTGTTAATGAATACAATTGTAAAAGTTACAAAAAATATGACGTAAATAACAATTCAAGTAAATTTTAGTGCTTTTTGTGTTGTGTCCTACTAATTATATAGGATAAAAAAAGAAAAATTGCCGTTAAATAAAATTTTAAGAAATTTTTAAGTGTTTGTCACAACGTTTTGCCAGGTTCTTACGTTTATAAGTTATCAGTATCATCTATTATTTTTTAAAATCTAATACAACAATGAAAAAAGGAGTTTTATTCGGATTAGCCGCTGTAGCTGTGGGAGTTGTAGTTTTTTCTTTGACT
>CALRLN020000502.1:0-4162 GCA_943368675.1 Chitinophaga pinensis
ATATTGTTGGCTGGCTGACTGATGATGCCGTGAAGCTGATCAGAGGCACTAAAGGAACTGTGGTGCGTATCCGTCTGTTACCGGGTGATGCACCTGTCGGTGGAACGACCAAAGAGTTAAGACTGGTACGTGAAAAGGTAAAACTGGAAGAAGCAGTTGCCAAAAGCGAAATAGTGCCGTTTAAATATAATGGTAAAGACTATAAACTGGGTTTAATTGATATTCCGATGTTTTACCGTGACTTTGAAGATGCCCGTAAAGGCGGAGATTTTCAGAGTACTACCAAAGATGTAAAGCGATTCCTGACAGAATTTAAAGCCAAAGGTGTTGAGGGCGTGGTGATTGATTTAAGAAACAATGGCGGCGGTTCATTGACAGAGGCGATTAACCTGACTGGTTTGTTTATTACGAAAGGCCCGGTAGTACAGCGCCGTGATAATAACGGAAGCATAGATGTAGAAAGCGATACCGACCCTGAATTAACTTATAACGGTCCGTTGGTGATTCTGCAGAACCGTTTCAGTGCTTCGGCATCAGAGATTTTTGCAGGGGCTATTCAGGATTATAAACGTGGGCTGATTGTAGGTGAGAAATCGTTCGGTAAAGGTACTGTACAACAGTTGGTTGACTTAGACCAATTCCTGTTGTCGCCGAAAACTGCTTCTACAGACAAAAAAGCCTCGGCTAATGTGGGTTTTGACCAGAAAGAAAAATACGGACAACTGAAACTGACTACGGAGAAATTCTATCGTGTGACAGGTAACAGTACGCAACGCAAAGGGGTTTCAGCAGATATTCTGTTACCAACACCATTTGACCCTGAAGAAATGGGAGAGAGTTCTCAACCAACAGCTTTACCTTTCGACCAGATTAATACCTCGACTTACGAAAAGACGAATATTATCAACGAGAAAGTGATTGCTAAACTACAGGAGAAGTACGCCGAGCGCCTGAATTCAGACCCTGCCATGAAACAACTGGTAGAAGACCTGGCGGAATATCGTAAAACAAAAGACATTACTGTAGTTTCGTTGAACGAAGCCAAACGCAAGGCAGAAAGAGACGAAAACGAAAAACACAGAACAGCCGTCAACAAACTTAGCACAGGTGAGAAAGATGGAAAAGACAGAGACTTGATTCTGAGTGAGTCGGAGAGGATTTTGTGTGATTTGATTGGCTTGAAGTGAAAAGGAACATATAGATTGAAAATGCCCGCCTGCTTTTGTAGGTGGGCATTTTTTTGGTTTATTGGAGTAAAAAATCTGGCCTTGAAATAATCAATAATGCGTTCCCTCAGAGTCCCTTTGCCCTGCTTTGGCTGCGCACACAGGAGACCGAAGCATGTAGCCTTTGGCGATAGCATCGTCAAATACCTTTTTGGCTATATCCCGTTCAGATTCCGTATCTTCGCTCACAGGAGCATCGGCCAGAAATGCCGCCGACGGACTAAAGGCTGCATTAAAGCTGATGTTTTCAATACTTTTTATCTGGTCTTCTGCTCCCACCAGCACTTGTCTGTCTACCACTTGTTGGGCGGGCATAAAAGTGCGGTATTTTGAATACTTTTTCACTTTGCCTGTTGGCTGCGCAACAGACTTGCTGGGGTCATCATTTCCACCGTTTTTGGCTGAAACCATTGCGTCACAGCTAGTATTCCAACAAATACGATACGTAAAGTTCGCTTCATTTTGGTTGTGAATTTTGTTTTGTCTTATTTCTTTATTTTCAATCAGGTATTTTTACTTTACCGCTATCTATGTCTTCCTGGAAAACAACCTGGCCGTCGAGGAGTATGTAGCCTTCGGCCGAAAGTTTTTCAGAGTGTGTATGTAATATAAACTCTCCCTCCAAACTATATGTCATGGTTTTTAATTCTCTTAAAAAACTATTAAATCGTGGACTTATCCTATAAGCTACTGGCCGATTATCGACTGGTGGACTAAAAGTAAGGTATTCCTCTAATTGAGTATATTCTATCTCATCATACCATATATTTGAAGATGAAAAAAAAACTATCTCTACAATATTGTTCCATATTTTATTTTTTTTAAAATCGTGTAAATCATCATCATATAATACATCTGATTCTCTTTCTAGTATACCAAAAGGATTTACAGATTGGTATTGCCATTGACCATTTTCAAATATTGGTATATTTATTGTATGAAACGTACCTTGTGTTTTAACTAAATTAAGCGAGTAGTCCCAATTAAAAACCCCACCTAAAGTGATAAATTCTGCATCTCGCTTAAACATCCTTTTTTCTCGAGAAGAAACATATTCATTGATATACTTTTGAGTTTCACCTCTATTAATTTTTTCTGTCTCAATAAAATTATACATCCCAAACTGTGCCCCTTTCTCAAAAAACCAAGAGTCGAATTTTAGAATTTTTTGTATGTAATTCTCCTCGTTAATAGGTATTTTAAGGCTAAAATTAATAGAGGAAGAATTTTTTATATAATGGCTCCAAAAAAAAATCATTTGATTATAAAATTATCTGATACTGGGTCATACTTAAATACATGCACTCCTTGTGAATTGTAAATTCTAACTTCCTCCAAATCTTTTAATGCTTGTCCCTTAACTGGTAGATTTTTCGTATCCACAAACCATTTATTTAACCTTCGTAAGAACTCGCTTGTAGATGATGTCATTAGAGGATGCATTGTTAAAGCAATATGGAGTTCAACTGATTTTAAATAGCCTAATGGCGGAGGTTCGGTTGTTGCGAATTGCTGAGCGGCTGCACCTATATGATGGAATGGTGGTCCGGTCCCTTCAACCACAGCTTTCATTTGTATTGCTTCTTGAAATGTGCCAATTTTTCTCAAAATATCTCCTTTCTGCGAAATTCCTTCAAAAATAATTTCGTTTCCAGCGTTTAAATACTCAATAGTTCTTCTTAGGTGTATTAAATGCCCTATATTTAAAATATTGCCTAGTGCAGCCATTTTTTTGAGCTACTCTCAGAGTCTCGGCTCTGATTCGTAAACAAGAAAAATTTAACTTTTCCCTTAACTAGTTATTTGTTTTTATCATAGAAATCCCTTTGCCCTGCTTTGGCTGCGCACACAGGAGACCGAAGCATGTAGCCTTTGGCGATAGCATCGTCTAATACCTTTTTGGCTATATCCCGTTCAGATTCCGTACCTTCGCTCACAGGCGCATCGGCCAGAAATGTCGCCGACGGACTAAAGGCTGCATTAAAGCTGATGTTTTCAAGACTTTTTATCTGCTCTTCTGCTCCCACCAGCACTTGTCTGTCTACCACTTGTTGGGCGGGCATAAAAGTGCGGTATTTTGAATACTTTTTCACTTTGCCAGTTGGTTGCGCGGCAGACTTGTTAGGGTCATCATTGCCACCGTTTCTGGCAGAAACCTGAAACCATTGTGTCACAGCTAGTATTCCAACTAATACGATACGTAAAGTTCGCTTCATTTTGGTTGTGAATTTTGTTTTGTCTTATTTCTTTATTTTCAATCAGGTATTTTTACTTTACCACTATCTATGTCTTCTTGAAAGACCACTTGGCCGTCGAGGAGGATGTAGCCTTCTGGGTTTTTAAAAGTAGAGCCGGTCCCTGGAATTATAGTTTCTCCAACTTCAAATCTTCCTTCCAGTTCCTCAGTCAATTTCCTTAGGTCTCGTAAGAAACTATTAAACCTTGGCGTAATCCGGTAAGCTGTAGGTCTATTATCAAATGGAGGGTCAAAAGTTGAGTACCCAAACTTTTCTAATTCTCCTCCAATCGAGGTAAAGTCCATTTCTATTTCATCAAACCAAACAGTAGATTTTGAGTAAAAAACAAAGGTTAAATCTTTATCAAGATTGTCTTTAAATTTTCCCATGTCAAACCCAAGACCAAAATATTGCAAAATCAAACTATTGTTCTCTCCCGAAATACTAAAATGCTTATACTCCCACACCTCTTTTACTTTTATTGGTAATAATATTGATATATCCCAAAGTTTTTTGACATAACTGTTTTCTAATAAAAAATCCCAATCATATATACGCATGAGAGCAATATCTTCACTTCCATCATGCAATTGAATTATTCTGTTTTGTTGATATTTATTTATAAACTCTGCAATGGTAAAATTTTCATCAGTAAGACAATGAATTTTATGCAACCCATAAAAATCTGTTAATTGAAGA
>CALRLN020000503.1:0-4145 GCA_943368675.1 Chitinophaga pinensis
CAATTCCTTTTACCACACCTTTTAATAGGCGCTGGGTCTTTGGAGAGGTGATGTTTCCGAAGCGAAGAGAATTAAGCTGAGCTATAGGACGAGCACCCATCGTGAAAATATCACGGTTGATTCCACCGACTCCCGTAGCGGCCCCCTGATAGGGCTCAAGTGCAGAAGGGTGATTATGTGATTCTATCTTAAAGCTACATGCCAGACCATCACCTATATCAACCAGACCTGCATTCTCCTCACCCGCTTTCGCCAGCATCCGGTCAGAATCACGAGGTAATGTTTTTAGCCATACAATAGAGTTTTTGTATGAGCAGTGCTCCGACCACATAACTGAAAAAATAGATAGTTCAGTGAAGTTGGGAGTTCGTCCTAAGATTTGTTTGATTTTCTCAAATTCTTCGGGCAATAAGCCAAGCTTTTTGGCAGTTTCGAAAGTTGGAAGTTGTTCGATTGTTTCCACAAAAAGAAGTATTCGTAAAATTTTCACAAATTTACGCTTTTTAAAGGGCTTCTGAAAGGAAAAAAAAACTAAAAATTATTTGACGAGGGGTTGACATTAATTGATGAAAGCCGTATCTTTGCAAAACAATTTAGAAACAGAGAGATGGCAGAGTGGTCGATTGCGGCGGTCTTGAAAACCGTTGACTGTTAAAGGTCCGGGGGTTCGAATCCCTCTCTCTCTGCAAAAGCCGAATCATACGATTCGGCTTTTTTGTTGTATATTGTATTATGGTTTTATCACACGCATTAAAAAAAATAGACTATGTGGAAAGAAGAGAATAACAAATTGAGCAGAACCTTCAAGTTTGAAGATTTTTCAGAGGCTTTTGCATTTATGACAAGAGTTGCTTTGTTGGCAGAGACTCAAGGGCATCATCCTGATTGGTCAAATGCATGGAACAAAGTTAAGATTGACCTTTCAACCCATGATGCAGGCAATACCGTTACAGATAAAGACAGAAATCTGGCTAAAGCCATAGATAAACTGCTTAAATAAGCCTGGTATTTTGTAATTTAAGTGTGATTGTAAAGTGCTGATAGTCAGCTGTTTACAAATGATAATTCACTGCTGAAAGATGCGAAATCCCGTGAAAGTAGATTTTTTTATACGAAATCCCGCAAAAAAGCACTTTATAGATTAAATTATTATGGCTGAGAATTGAATATTTTTCACTTACCTTGATATATATGCAGTACATTTAATTCTCAGCCATAATAAATCCAGCACAAGTGTATAAAAAAATCCGAAAAGAGTATGTTTTAACTATCTTTTTTACCTAAACTAATAACCCTGATGTCTGGCCAGTTTAAAAAAGCCATAAGTCTTTATAGTTTAACCATGATAGCTATCGGCTCAAGTATTGGGTCAGGCATTTTTCGGGCACTATACTCCCGAGGGATTTATATTGGTATTAATAGGTATTATTTTCGGAGTAAACGAGAATATAAATCTCAATAACCTCAGTTTCCCAGAAAATACGAGTAATTTAACCTTAATCTCCGCTTTTGGTCTTGTATTAATAGGTTTGTTCAAACCAGCAAATTCGCCTATCCTACAGTAGATGAATTTACCTACGCTATTACTCATGAAAAACAGGAACATATTTATACCAGAGGTAATAACCCTATAGTAAATATGCTTTGCCAGAAAATGGCTGCTTTAGAAGGGGCTGAAGATTGTCTGATGGTCGGAAGTGGCGCTGCTACCATTACTAATGCTGTTATGTCGCAGGTAAGCATGGGTGACCATATCGTTTCTGTAAAAAACGTTTATAGCTGGGCAACAAATTTAATGATCAATACACTTCCACGGTTTGGTATCGCGACAACATTCATAGACGGAACCGACATTAACAATTTTGCTAATGCTATCACAGAAAAGACACGCATAATTTATCTGGAATCACCAATATCATGGACATTCGAGATTCAGGATCTGGAAAAAATAGCAGAATTCGCAAGAAAAAAGGGAATTACAACGATTATAGACAATAGCTATTGCACGGCTCTTTGTCAGAAACCTCTCGAGTATGGGATAGACATAGTTATATACTCTGCCACTAAGTATTATAATGGACATAGTGATGTAGTAGCAGGCGCTATATGTGGTACAAAAGAGAAAATAACCCAAATATTCTATAATGAATATATGACGTTTGGGAATATATTGTCACCACAAAATGGCTGACTTATGCTACGCAGTCTCCGTACTTTACCAATCCGGCTTAAACAATCATCAGAAAGTACAAAAAAATACCTGACTTTCTGAGGAAATCCCCGAAAATTGACAAAATATGGTATCCGTTTGAAGAAACTATTCCTCAAATTGACCTTGTTAATAAGCAAATGAAAATGCCAATGGGGATGTTTACTGTTTCACTTAAAAATAAAGACATTCATGCAATTAAAAAAATCTGTGAATCACTACAGAGTTTTCTTATTGCGGTTTCCTGGGGAGGACATGAATCTTTAATAATGCCCAAATGCGCATTTGTTAGCGAGACAGACCCACAAGCAAGTATAATCCGATTCTATATCGGACTAGAAGAGGCTGACTTTATCATTGAAGACCTGGAGAAAAATCTGTTTTTCTTGTAAAATAGGATTCGTCTCATTGTCCGGAAAGCAAAAACAATATCATCAAATACACCAAACGTGTATTCTAAGCAACGTAATCTGTATTAAACAGGAGTATTACCAGGCGTATACTGAACGAGGACGAGTTTGTAAACGAGCCAAATAACCCTTTGGCGCGTATAATTCTTTTTCTTCATTCATACGGGTCATTAAAAGACCACCAAAAGCGAGTGATGCGATAGTAAGTAGTAACATAGTTTTAAGCACGTTTAATGAGTACAATTTTCTATAATTCTTTGAAACAAAGCAATAACTAAAAAAACTTTTTGTCAAGAATTGGATTTTTTTGTCCTAAAATATGACAGTTTCGGGGTAATTTTAGTTAAAAAAAAGCACAAACATTCAAAAATTGTAGTGAAAATAGGTATTTGAGCTGTAATACAAACTTTTGAATTTAAAATCAGGAAACTTAAAATTAATAAGAATACACATTACGGGGACGAGCTTGTAAGCTCATCATATAACCTTTTGGAGCATAAAGCTCAGTTGTGGCACGTAACTTGGTCATCATCAGACCACCTACGGCGAGGGCAAGGGCGGCTAATAACATGGCTTATAAGGTTTATTGTTTGTCCAAAACTATATATTAAATTTTGCTTTGTCAAGTATTTTCAGAAATTTTTGAAAATAATATATCAAATAAAGGCCAGTTTTTTATTAAACGGCTTAATTTGTGGTGTTTTCAGCAAAAAAAAACCGTAAATAGGTTTTTAATTCTGTATAATTTTCCAGTTGAGCGCTTAAATTCGTACTTTTGTCGAAAAAAATATAGTGAAGCTTGTTCTTGTACCAACACCAATTGGCAATTTAGAAGATATTACATTAAGGGCGATTAATGTATTGAAAGATGCTGATTTGATACTTTCTGAAGATACGCGTAACACTGGCTTTCTTCTCAAACATTTGAATATCTCTAAGCCTTTGCTGAGCCATCATGCCTTTAATGAGCATCAAACTGTAGGAAAAGTTGTAGAAAGGCTTAAAAAAGGAGAAAAAGTAGTACTTGTATCTGATGCCGGAACTCCGGCTATCTCCGATCCCGGCTTTTTACTGGTTAGAGAATGTATCAGAAATGGGGTAGAGGTAGATTGTTTACCAGGACCCACCGCATTTGTGCCTGCTTTAGTCAATTCCGGCTTACCTTGCGACAGATTTACCTTTGAAGGTTTTCTTCCTGTTAAAAAAGGCAGGCAAACGAGATTAAAATCTCTCATTAATGAGGAAAGAACCATGATTTTCTATGAATCACCCTTCAGATTGCTCAAAACATTGGAAAATTTCGCAGAGACCTTTGGTCCTGACAGACAAGCTTGTGTATCAAGAGAAATCACCAAGATGTATGAAGAAAATGTGCGAGGCACTTTAACAGAAATTATTGCTAATTTTGCCAATCGCGCTATTAAAGGAGAGATTGTGATTGTAGTACAGGGGCATGCTTAAATAGAAAAGCCCTAAATATTTGAGCACAAGAAGTTTATAACGTTTTAATTGTTTGTTTTTTTATG
>CALRLN020000504.1:0-4144 GCA_943368675.1 Chitinophaga pinensis
TCCGGAAATATACCCGACAATAATTTTTGGCCTCTCTTTTTTTAAATTCCCTGATAAAAACTATCTTTATCACAGAAGTATAAATATACCAAAGCAATGCCCTATAAAGAAAATCTTCTCAATCGGATCAGAGAAACCTTATTGGAAAAGCAGGTGGATTTTTCTGAAAAGAAAATGTTCAGCGGTGTCTGTATTATGGTTGATGATAAAATGTGTTGTGGCACACATATCGACAAAAAGACTGGTGAAGATGTACTCCTTTGCAGGCTAGGAGAGGAGGCCTCTGAAGCAGCGCTGGAAAACAGCAATTGTATACCCATGGAATTTACAGGCAAAGCTATGAAAGGCTATGTTTATGTAACAGAAAACGGATTCAGAACCCGGCAGGACTTAGCCCATTGGATACAGCTATGCCTTGATTTTAACCCATTGGCCAAAAAATCTAAAAAGTAATGGACTCGCCCATAGTTGATAATGAATACTTACTGAAGAAATTTGAGGGCAAAGGCGGTTGGACCTATGCCGAAATTCCGGAGGTTGTCCAAAATAAAAACAATCATTTTGGTTGGGTAAGAGTAAGAGGCACGATTGATGGCTTTGAAATAAAAAATTATAACCTGGCTCCAATGGGAAACGGTAGGCTCTTTCTGCCTGTGAAACTGGAAATCAGGAAGGCCATAA
The DNA here is from genome assembly GCA_943368675.1 of Chitinophaga pinensis. Taxonomy (GTDB): domain Bacteria; phylum Bacteroidota; class Bacteroidia; order Cytophagales; family Spirosomataceae; genus Emticicia. Next base: position 682 of record CALRLN020000504.1, read on the forward strand.
AAAAGAATGCAGGCGATACTGTAAGGGTAATATTATATGCTGATGACCTGCCGACTGAAATTCCGGATGAACTAAAAGAATGCCTGGAGAATGAACCCGGACTTTATGAAAAATTTATGACGTATAGCGATGGCGAAAAAAAGGGGTTTATTAACTGGATTTATTCAGCCAAAACCGACGAAACCAAAGCCGACAGAATTGTGAAGACCTTAGAAAAGATTGAAAAGGGGCTGAGGTTTTATATGTGAGCCCATAAATGAACTGCCACATAATATTTCGTTTTAAGGATTTCTTCAAAAGACAAAGATGCACCTTTACCTCAATATTCTCTAATTCTCCATTCGTCATTCAGTATTAATTCCCTATCTTTACCCGCAGCAAAAACACAACGGAATAGTATGGAGAAAACAAAACTGAAGGCATTTCTGCCACTTTTTTATTTAGTATGGTCTGATGACCTCCTGACCCAGAAAGAACTGACAAGCCTTAGAGAATTTATTGATAGCCAGACCTGGCTGACGGAGCAGGAACAAAAAGAATTGCTGGCAAATATCACTATTTCGTCCCCACCTTCAAGACAGCTGCTGGCTCAATGGAAAACCGAAATTCAGGAAGGAGTGAAGGCCTTACCCGAAGCCAAAGACATTTTTGACATAGCTGTCTGGCTGTCCGGAAACGATAAAACCATTATTGACCTCGAACCAGTCTTTACCAACCTTGAATTAAACATCGGGTTGTCAGGCGAAGAGGCCATCAGCCAGTTCAGAACCTTCGAAAACACCTTTACCTCGGTTCATCATACCGCCAGTAGTTTCGATACCCGCAAACTCACCCGGATACTGGACGGCCCCTATACAGATATTATCAACAGAGTAAAAAGCATCATAAGCCGCCCGGAGTTTGCTTATGAAACGGCAACAGATACGGAGGTATACCGTGAGAAGGTGTACCAATGGTGCAAGATACTGGCCGATGAAAACCTCGGAAACATGGCTTACCCGAAAGCCTATGGCGGAGGTGAAAACATTGCTGATTATTTTGCCATTATGGAAACACTGAGTTATCATGACCTGAGCCTGGTCATTAAATTCGGTGTGCAATTCGGGCTGTGGGGCATGAGTGTGATGTTTCTGGGTACAGAAAAGCATTACAAAAAATACCTGAAAGATATTGGCACGTTAGAACTGCCCGGCTGCTTTGCCATGACCGAAACCAATCATGGCTCAAATGTAAAAGGTATAGAAACTACTGCTACTTATGATCATAAAAACCGCACCTTTATTATTCATACGCCCTACCCGAATGCACAAAAAGAATATATAGGTAATGCGGCTAGGCACGGGCAAATGGCAACTGTTTTTGCCAAACTGATAATAGACGGTAAAGATTATGGCGTAAATGCCTTTGTGGTACCCTTGCGTGATAAAAAAGGAAAAACCCTGCCAGGCATCACGATTGGCGATTGTGGCCTGAAAATGGGATTGAATGGGGTAGATAATGGCACTATTCGTTTCGATAATGTAGCCATTCCGGCAGAGAATATGCTGGACCGCTTTGCCGCTGTAAATGAGGCAGGCGAGTTTGAAAGCCCTATACCTAGCGATAACCGTCGTTTTTTTACCATGCTCGGCACGCTGGTTGGTGGCAGAATAGGCATACCCCGCTCTGCTCTTTCTGCGGCTAAATCCGGATTAACGATTGCCATTACTTACGGTGACCAACGGCGGCAATTCGGCCCGGAGGGTGGGTCAGAGGTGCCTATATTAAATTACCGGATGCACCAGCGCCGACTGATACCGCTATTGGCCAAAACCTATGCGATGCATTTTGGCTTGCAATACCTTACCAATCGGTTTCTGCAACGAACCGAACAGGAGATGCAGGAAATAGAAGCTTTGGCAGCCGGAATGAAGTCTTACGTGACCTGGAGCACTCGGGATATTTTGCAGGAGTGCCGTGAGGCGTGTGGCGGCAAAGGCTATTTGTCAGAAAACCGTATTGATGCACTGAAAAACGATACTGAAATTTATACCACTTTTGAAGGTGACAACACAGTGTTAATTCAGTTGGTAGCTAAAAGCCGTCTGGCCGAATTCAGAAAGTCGTTTGAGAATATGGACAGTATGGGAATGCTGAATTACGTCTACGAGCAAACCAGGACTGTCATTATGCAGAAAAACCCGATGGCAACCCGAAAAACCGATGAAGCCCACCTGCTGGATGATACTTTTCATAAAAATGCCTTTGAATACCGTGAAAAAGTGATTCTGGCATCGGCAGCCAAACGCCTGAAAAAACTTATCGATGGTGGTCTGGACTCTTACGATGCCTTTAATGTAGCACAACACCAGATGCTTGATGTGGCGCAGGCTTATCTCGACAGGCAGATGCTGGAGCAATTTCAGTTGGCAGTAAGTGCGGTGGAAGACGAAGGCGTAAAGGCGATTCTGACGAAGTTAAAACAGTTGTTTGCGTTATCTCAGATTGAGGAAAATAAAGGATGGTATCTGGAAGAAGGCTATATGGAGGCCGTCAAGACAAAAGCCATCAGAAAGCTTGTTAACCAGTTATGTTGGGAAATAAGAACAGATGCCGTGCCGCTGGTAGAGTCTTTTGATATTCCGGATTCCTGTCTGGCAGCACCTATTGCGTTTTTATAAAGCGGTAGTGATTTAGATTAATTTAAAATATTTTTGATGAAAATGTATAGACAGGGCATTGCCCTGTCTTCTACCACACATAATTTTATTACCTTTGCAAAAATATTACAGGCATAACACCCCATGAAACAATATCAGGACTTACTAAAACATATTCTTGAAAACGGAACAAAAAAGACAGACCGTACAGGCACAGGTACGCTGAGTGTTTTCGGCTATCAGATGCGTTTCAATCTTCAGGAAGGCTTCCCACTTGTAACTACCAAAAAAGTACATACCAAATCAATTATACATGAGTTGTTGTGGTTTATCAAAGGAGAAACTAACACAGCGTATCTGAAAGAAAACAACGTATCTATCTGGGACGAATGGGCTGATGCCGACGGTAATCTCGGGCCAATCTATGGCAAACAATGGCGTAGCTGGGCAAGCCCCAACGGACAGAATATCGACCAGTTAAAGGAAGTATTGAAACAACTCAAAAACTCTCCGGATTCACGCCGTATGATTGTTTCAGCCTGGAATGTGGGTGAACTTTCGCAGATGGCATTAATGCCCTGCCATGCATTGTTTCAGTTTTATGTGGCCGATAATAGGCTATCATGCCAGTTGTATCAGCGCAGTGCCGATGTATTTTTAGGTGTGCCTTTTAATATAGCTTCTTATGCTTTGTTGACCATGATGATTGCTCAGGAATGTGGGCTGGAACCTTACGAATTTATCTGGACAGGCGGTGATACTCATATTTATTCCAACCACATGGAGCAGGTAGAATTGCAATTGTCAAGAGAGCCACGCAAACT
>CALRLN020000505.1:0-4137 GCA_943368675.1 Chitinophaga pinensis
CTGAATGATGAAATCGGTGGGCCGAGTATCAAACCTTATCAACCAAAAGGACTCTGGGAAGTGGCTACTTCGGGTAGAGGCAGTTTGTCAAGATACGTACAGGACCATGATTCTGAACTCTATCGCCGGGGTATGTATGTGTTCATTAAACGTACTGTTCCGCCACCCACCATGCTGATTTTTGATGCAAGCAACCGTGACCAGTGCGAGGTGCAAAGGGCAAGGACAAACACACCTTTGCAGGCATTGGTAATGATGAACGACCCGCAGATGATTGAGGGGTCAAGGGTATTGGCTGAAAGTCTGGCACAGGAAAAAGGCCCGATAGAAGAGAAATTGCAGAAGGCTTTCAGAAAAGTGCTTTGCCGATTGCCGAAAGAGAAAGAAATGGCGATTCTTAAACAGTATTACGAAAGCGAAGCCGGGCTACTGAAAAAAGACCCCAAAAGAGCCGAAAGGCTTTTGAATATAGGAGAGTACAAGCACGAAGCTGTGAAAGACAAGGCGTCGGCAGCAGCATTAATGCAGACAATTCAGATGTTATATAATATGGAAGAGGCTATTATGAGGGTTTAATAAGATATTGTTATTAAGTACAAGGAAAGGTTTAATTGATAATAAGTTTTGATATGCTTAACTATAATTTTTCCTTTATTTCTTATTTGGAGGGCAGTTACTTTTTTTACCTGAAAAAAAGTAACCAAAAAAGCAGCCATCATTTAAACTCACACGATTAAAAATCTGATAATGCTTCCCTTTTGGGTTAATTTCTTTAACGATTTTTAATCGTGCTCAAACAGGAAATGATGTTAAAGGATACAATTTTTAGTTGTTATTTTTTGTAAAATATTAACAAATAATTTTGCTTAAGTACAAGGAAAGGTTTAATTGATAATAAGTTTTGATATGCTTAACTATAATTTTTCCTTTATTTCTTATTTGGAGGGCAGTTACTTTTTTTAGCTGAAAAAAAGTAACCAAGACTAGCCGTCCGCCAATTAAAATCTGATGATATCATCCTTTTAGGATAAATTTTTTCAGGATTTTTAATTGTAGACTGGCCGTCCGCCTCAACAGGAAATGATGTTATAGGATACAATTTTTAGTTGTTATTTTTTGTAGAAATATTATCAATTAATTTAGTACTCATACTTAAGTAAGTGTTTGATTTGCTATAATGTACACTAATAACTCAAACAGTTTCTTAACGATTCTGTAATGCTGATTCATTATCATAAATTTTTCCGATGGAAAACGAGTTTTTTAAAAACAGATTGAATATTACCCGCAGGCATTTTCTGAGCAAGTCGGCCGTAGGTCTGGGTAGTATGGCTCTGGGGTCTTTATTGATACCCGGCTTATTTACAGGCGAAGAAGAAAGTCTGGCGCAACTGCCGCTAGGTCTGCCGCATTTTGCGCCTAAAGCCAAGCGTATTATTTATCTGTTTCAGAATGGTGCTCCGTCTCAACTGGAGACTTTCGACTATAAACCATTATTGAATAAAATGGCAGGTGAAGAACTGCCGGAGTCGATCAGAGGTACACAAAGACTGACGGGCATGACGGCCAATCAGACCAAGTTTCCGTTGATAGGTTCGTATTTTGATTTTAAGCAATACGGGCAATCAGGCGCATGGGTGAGCGATATGTTTCCCAACATGGCCAAGATTGTGGATGAACTCTGTATAATCAAAACCATGAATACTGAGGCCATCAACCATGACCCTGCCCTGACCTTTATACAAACGGGGGCACAGGTGGGCAACCGCCCGAGCATGGGTGCCTGGATGAGCTATGGCTTGGGGAGTGATAATAAAAACCTGCCTGCTTTCTGTGTATTGCTGTCGCGTGGGCGAGGCAATGGACAAGGGGTATATTCTAAACTATGGACCAACGGTTTTCTGGATTCGACGCATCAGGGTGTAGTATTCAGCAGCGGTGAAGACCCGATTCTATATCTGAAAGATAGTGATGGTATTGATAAGGATACACGCAGAAGAATGCTGGATAAACTGGCTGAACTGAATCATCTGGGTTTTGAAGCAAGCGGCGACCCGGAAGTACAGGCCAAAGTACAACAATACGAAATGGCCTACCGTATGCAAACGGCTGTGCCTGAATTGACGGACCTGTCAAAAGAACCTGATCATATTGTAAAAATGTATGGCCCTGAATGTCTGGTGCCAGGCACTTATGCCGCCAATGTATTGCTGGCAAGAAAACTGTCGGAATCGGGTGTGCGTTTTGTGCAATTGTATCATCAGGGCTGGGACCAGCACGGTAATCTGCCGAACGAAATGCCTTTGCAGGCTGAGGATGTAGACCGTTCGTCGGCCGCTTTGATTATGGATTTGAAACAAAGGGGTTTATTGGACGAAACCCTTGTGATATGGGGAGGAGAATTTGGCAGAACCAACTATTGTCAGGGTACATTTACCAAAGATAATTATGGCAGAGACCACCACCCGAGAGCTTATACTATCTGGATGGCAGGCGGCGGGGTAAAGCCGGGGACAGTGTATGGAGAAACGGATGAGTTTGGTTATAATATTATCAAAGACCCTGTGCATATCAATGATTTCCATGCCACTGTTATGCATCTGATGGGCCTGAATCATGAACAACTGACCTATAAACACTTAGGTAGAAGATACAGACTGACTGATGTGGCAGGTAAATTAGTGCCGGGCATTATTGCCTAGTACTTTTCTGCTGCTTCAAACCACCTATTGCCCCTAAACATATCAATGAATCGCTTTTTCAGAGTTTGCTCGTATCTTTTACTTGTATTCAATATCCTCTTGTTATTCTTACTTCTTTTTGAAGAGAAGGTAAGGATTCCTGTGTGGGTCAGTCCGTTTGGCAGGCTGCATCCTGCGCTTCTTCATCTTCCGATTGGCTTTGCGGTTATTCTGGTGATGGTTTTATTACTCAAAAAAGAGTTTGAGCCTAAAAGCTATGCATTTTTTGTAAAACTGATATTGGTTATTACTGCGCTTACTTCGTGCATTACTGCCCTGATGGGCTTTTTTTTATCAAGAGAAGGTGGGTACGATGCTCATTTATTACAATGGCATAAATGGACAGGGGTAGGGGTTAGTTTGTTTACCTACGGATTGGCTTCATTTTATGAAAGGTTATCTCATAAGACAAAGGCGATGCAATTGCTATCTGGTGGAGGATTGGTACTCTTTATACTGGCGGGGCATTTTGGCGCAGCTATAACGCATGGCGAAAACTATGTGTTTGAGGCATTTGAAACCAAAGAAAAGGCTCCCGGATTCTCGCAGGACAGTAGTATGTATCAGGCGGCCATTCTACCAATTTTAGAAAAGAAGTGTATGAGCTGCCACAACGATCAGAAAGTAAAGGGTGAACTCAACATGAGTAGTATTGCGAAAATACTGAAAGGGGGCAAACATGGGGCTTTATGGACAGCGGGTGATACTGCCAAAAGCCTTTTATTACAAAGGGTCTACCTGCCAATAGAACAAAAAGAGCATATGCCGCCGAAAGGTAAGGAGCAATTGACGGTTGAGGAAATTGCTTTATTGAATACCTGGATTAAAGAGGGAGCAGATACGAAGAAGGCAGTAAAAAACTATGTGCCTCTATCGAAAGCTAAGGCATTGGCACTTAAAATAGCAGGAAATAGCGGCACAGAGAAGGTTTATAGCTTTTCAGAAGCCTCTGAAAGTACATTGGCAGAGGTAAATACACCTTTTTGTGTCGTGACTCCTTTAGCTACGGGTTCTCCTGCATTGGAAGCGGAGTTTTTTGTGAGCAGGAAATTTGACCACAAGTCTTTAGAGAATCTATCGAAAGTAAAAGACCAGTTGGTGGAATTGAGCCTGGCGAAAATGCCCGTTAAGGATGCAGATATTGCCTTGATTGCCAAATTTCCGAACCTTGAAAAACTTAACCTGAATCAGACAGATATAACAGGTAATACTTTAGACCAGTTAGCGATATGCAAAAATCTGAGTTCGGTTGCCTTATCCGGCACTAAAGTAAATAAGGTTCAATTGCAGAAACTATTGGCTATGCCGACCTTAACGGAGGTTTTTGTATGGAATACTTCACTTGATTCTGTGGCTATACAGGAGCTTTCTGTAAAATTCCCGAAAGTAGCGATAG
>CALRLN020000506.1:0-4128 GCA_943368675.1 Chitinophaga pinensis
AGGTATCTGAATGCATCGAGCATACCTATCAACATTTCAGCCTGCTGCCAGAACTCTTTCTCACGGTCATATACTTCGCCTGAGTGAGAACCTTCTACATATACGCCACCGTATTCCCAATCAACGCCATTGTCAACAGAATGGCTAAATGACGTCACAATTTGTTCGCGATGGGTATCATAAGGTAAACCCAGAATATCAAGGGCGTGCATCAATAGCCAGGCAAATTCAGAATTATGTCCATAGCTTGTATTATCTTCCGCGGCGGCTTTCTGTCCGTCTTCTGTAAATCTGTCCCAACCCCACACAATATCAAATTTGATTTGAGGTGCCACTGTCCAGTCAGCCCAGAATTGCGGAATACCTGTACCATACTCAGGATGCATAATTTTGTTGGTCAATAACTCAATTATTTCTAATAATTTACGTCTATGCACTTGCTGGCCTGTACATTCATATAGCGTAGTAAACGCTTCCATCAGGTGCATATGGGCATCAAGCGTTTTCCGGTCGCCTCCTGCCGCTCCAAGGCCTTTTAAATCCCAGTTTCTCAGAAACATTTCCCAATAACCACCATAATAGGTATCTACGGCATATTTCTGCAATAAATCAAAAACCTTTTCAGCATACTCCTTGCCTCTTGGGTCGCCTGTTGCCAGGGTATACTCACTAAGACTATAAATAGCGAAACTGTGACCGTAGATAATTTTTTCATCAATTGTTACCTCGCCTTTACGGTTAACCATCCAATAAAAACCGCCGTACTCCTTATCCCACATTTTATCGAGCAGGAAATCTACACCATGTCTGGCCATTTCTGCGAGCTTGCCACCACCATACCCGGCTCTATGAGCAGAAGAATAGGTGAAAACCGAACGGGACTGGGCAATCAATGATTTTTCATCTTCACCGGAATCATTTCCAAACTGATCAAAATGGGTTAGAAATCCGCCATATTGAGTATCGACCGTCCGGCTTATCCAGAAGGGGAGAAGACCGGAATTGAGGTAGTCAACTATTTCATTACGCAGTTGAAGGGCTGTGTCTTTTGAGTACATAGGTATATTATAGATTATGAATTGAATTTGTGTGATAAACTTTTAATATCTCTTCTAATGTCGCAGTGCCAGTCTGTCTGAGTTTTTGTACAGTAACCGCCGCTGCCAGATTAGCAATTTCCAGTGACTGCTGAATAGAAGCCCCTGCACCTCTGCTGGCCGAAAATGCAGCTACAACGGTATCTCCGGCACCTACAGTATCTATCTCATTTTTAATAGGTATGGCTTTTACATTTTGGGTTTCTTCTTTATCGAGGTACAAAATACCGTATTCGCCACGCGTTACTATCAGGCAATCACCAATCCGGGCTTGCAGGTTTTTTCCGTGTTCAATACATGCGGTCTCGTCTGCTTCATCAATTTCTTTGATGTTTAACAGTCTTGCCATTTCTTCTGTATTTACTTTTAGAATTGTATTTTTGATACAGTAGCCATAGGCACGTAAATCGGATACAAAAAGGCAGCCGGAGGATTTGGCAATAAGAGAGTTAAGTTGTTCAATCCTTTTAGGATTAAGCAATGGGTTAGGAAATTGCTGGTTTATGACTAATACATCTAGCAGTGGAAGAGCTTCGGCAAGGGTGTCAAGTAATTCGTTAAATAATTCGTCTGCCAATTGATTATTAGTACCAAAATCAAGACGGTTTGATTCTCCCTTTTCCGACATCGGCTTGGTATAAGTACAGGTATCCCAGTCAGAGTTAAGAATTTTTAAATGTTGGGTATCGGCATCAATCGCATGCAGAAGGCTATGCATTTCACGACCGTAAATATCATTGCCGATACATCCGAAAACCTGAATATTTTTAATGCCCAAAGCGCTTAAATTATTGACCACATTTCCAGCCGCTCCTAAGGACGAATGCGGCTTGCTTGCCCAGAAAACCTCCTTGTTTGTTTCAACAGAATACTCACCTGTCTGGTAATTTATGTCATAATAAAAATCTACCGCAAAATCACCAATTACTCCAACTTTGAGGGTACTGATTTTTTTAAATATAGTTTCAATTTCAATTTTGTTAATAGGCATTTTCAGGATATTAAATTCTTACTAAGATTTATGATAATAATGCAAAATAGTTGAAAGCGGTAAAATTGCTAAAAAAATGCTAATTAGAAATTAAAAACTGAAAAAACTTATTCCGACCAAAACGGTCTTTTTATTCAACTGAAAAAATGCCAAAAACGACTATCGGTATTCATACTTTTATCGGCTTGTTGAAAAATAATCTGAATTGAATACAGATTTTTTTATTAATTTAGTGTTATAGTAGAATAAGTAAACCTGATATATGCAATTCTCCCATTTACATAACCACACGCAATTTTCACTGCTTGATGGAGCTTCAGATATTAAAAAATTATTTGCAAAAGCAGAAGCTGATAAAATGCCGGCCATGGCTATTACTGATCATGGTAATATGTTCGGCGTTTTTGATTTTGTAGCTACAGCGGCCAAATACAATGTAAAACCGATTGTAGGTTGTGAATTCTATGTAGTTGAAGACCATACCCGCAAGCAATTTACTAAAGAGCAGAAAGACCAGCGTTTTCATCAGCTTTTATTAGCAAAAAACGCTACAGGGTACAAAAACCTTACAAAACTCTGCTCCCTGGGTTTTATTGAGGGGCTTTACGGTAAATATCCTCGCATTAACAAGGCATTAATAGAGCAATATAAAGAAGGATTAATTGCCACCACCTGCTGCATTGGTGCGTCAGTACCCAAAGCTATATTAAGAAAAGGAGAGGAGGATGGTGAAAAGGAGTTCAAATGGTGGCTCGACAGATTCGGCGAAGATTATTATGTTGAGATTCAGCGACATGATATTCCGGAGCAGATAAAGGTAAATGAGGTATTATTAAAGTTTGCTAAAAAATATGGAGTAAAGGTAATTGCCTCTAACGACAGCCACTATGTTGACCAGCAGGATTGGGTGGCTCATGATATTCTGCTTTGCGTCAATACCAATGAGAAGATGTCGACTCCATCGGCTAAAGAGTTTAATGATGATGATACCACAGCAAGAAATACCCGCTTTGCTTTTTTCAATGACCAGTTTTATTTCAAGACTACACAGGAGATGTCGAAGCTTTTCAGCGACATACCTGAATCAATTGACAATACAAATGAGATTGTAGGTAAGGTTGAAACACTGAAGTTGAAGCGAGACATCATGTTACCTAACTTCCCGATTCCTCCTGAATTTAAAGTTCACTCAGATGATGTGATGAACCAATGGGAGTATCTGAAGCACTTAACATTTGAAGGAGCGAGAAAGCGCTACGGAGAAATTGGCTCAGAAGTTCAGGAACGTCTTGATTTTGAGTTGTTTACAATTAAATCAATGGGTTTTGCCGGATATTTCCTTATTGTAGCTGACTTCATTAAGGCGGGCCGTGATTTAGGTGTAATGATTGGTCCCGGTCGTGGTAGTGCAGCAGGCAGTGCCGTTGCGTATTGTATCGGTATCACTAATATAGACCCCATAAAGTATAATTTGCTATTTGAGCGTTTTCTGAATCCTGACCGGAAGTCAATGCCCGATATTGATACCGATTTTGATGATGAAGGCAGGCAGAAGGTGATAGATTATGTGGTGCAGAAATACTCCAAAAATCAGGTGGCTCAAATCATTACGTATGGCACAATGGCTACTAAATCTTCTATTAAAGATGTAGCCCGTGTAATGGAATTGCCACTGGCAGATGCCAATTATATTGCTAAGCTGATACCTGATAAGCCTACTTATGGAATTGATTTCCAGAAACTGATTCATTATCCTCTTGACGGGCCGAAGAGCCTATCAGAAATTGGCGTGCAGCCTGATGAGATAGAGAATGTTAAGAAGGTTCGGGCTATGTATCATGGTAATGACCTCACCGCCAAAGTATTACAGCAGGCGGAGAAACTGGAGGGGACTGTACGAAATACAGGTATCCATGCTGCGGGTATTATCATTGCACCGGAGGAGCTCTATAATATTCTGCCTGTTTCTACCTCAAAAGATTCCGATCTGTTGGTAACGCAGTATGAGGGGAAAATCATTGAAGACGCAGGAGTAATTAA
>CALRLN020000507.1:0-4124 GCA_943368675.1 Chitinophaga pinensis
AAAATGAGTAGATTTTAGACGAGACAATTCATTTATTTGAATCGTAGCAGAGCTACGGTGAAAATAAATGAAGCAGTCGCAGTCAAAATATACCATTTTCTAATCCAAATCGCAGCGGCGAGCCGCAAATAAGTTTAAACAGGTTCTACATATAGTTCAAATCGTTATTCAATTTGAGCTTAACAATGTGCATTTTATTAAGCAATAAAATAATTGGATACGTAGGGTCAAACTCGTGCCATTTAATGCCGAAATTCGCCCTACCCCCCAATTTATGGTGATTGTTGTGGTAGGATTCTCCCATCATCAGAAAATCGAATGGAAGCAGGTTTTTTGCGGTGTCGTTTACCTTAAAGTTAGTATAACCGTATTTATGCGCAAACCAGTTGATGATTACACCATGCACGGGTCCCATCAGATAATGGATTGGCAGCAGCAGGTATTCCCATGCGCTGGTAGCGAAATACATATAAAACAAAGTATAAAGCACCCCCCAGCCGATTCTCGAAACCCATGAATCGCCCAAACGCTCTATAAACATCCAGTTGGGTACATTCTTTTTAAATTTAGGTTCTATATCAGCTTTATCGTTCAGAATATCATTATAATAATTCTTGGTTTTCCACATCATATCAAAGAGGTTTGCCGAATAACTCGGCGAATGCGGGTCTTTTGCGGTATCAGCATAAGCATGATGTAAGCGGTGCATAATACCATAAGCCTTAGGACTCAGAAATGACGACCCCTGCGTTATATAGGTAAAAACATAAAAAAACTTCTCCCATCCCTTCGACATCGTAAACATCTGATGGGCAGCATAGCGGTGCAGAAAGAAAGTTTGAGAAAATAGGGATAAATACCAGTGTGCCAGAAAAAAAATTAAGATTGCCATTAAGTATGCGTATTGATTAATTCCCAAAATTAAGTCTCACTCATTGGCCTAATTATGACCAAACTCCATCATAAAAACTGACAATTGTCATATTTTCAGATTCGGGCGATTCAAATAATTGACAGACAACCTCTTACGCTAAACCATCAGAAAGCATAACCAGTTAAATTTTCACAAAAACATCCTTTATATCGGTAAAACCCCAGATATAGAAACATACGAGTAAACGAAAAACTGGTTCTGATAGATAATCAGGAGTAGCGGACGGAAATCGGGTAGAAGAATACTCAGGAAGAAATGTAAAATGCAGGATGGTGCATTTCACTATTGATACCCGCCAGAGAAACAGGCTCGGATACTTTTAATTTAAAGAATTTTATGTAATTTGACTATGATAGTGCAGGCATACATTTTACTATGGATGAATTAAAACGAATTCCTGCTGAAATTCAAATGCAAAATAATAGGATTGCATGGGTATTTTAAAAAAATACTCATGCAATAGCGCCAAAGATATTCCTTCCCATACGGTTCTGGCGCTCCAATGTCCAGTTATTTGTAAAGGCCGTGTGTATCCACGAGTTGCCTACTTTTCTGAAAACGCTAACCTGCAAGCCCAGTTCTTCCCAGAAAAACTGTTCAATCTGCTGAATAGTCATTTCAGGCAGAATCGTAAAAGCCACAGGCTTTCTCATACTCGAAATCTCCTTTAAGGCATTAAAACGCTCTGTACTTACTTCATGTCCATTATGATAAATTTCAATCTTTAGAAAAGGATAAATCTCATTAAACCTTCTTGCTAATTCGTTGACACTCATCTCTTTATCAATGACAATCTCCATATGTCTGTATTTATAAATTTATCTCAGTTATTGTACTGCCAAAACCGGCACCTCAACATCAAATACCAGGCTACGCGTATTCCCTCTCGTAAACAGGCTTTCAAAGAATCCATGCGAGTGTGGAAACGTAATCAGCAGTTGCGCTTTTCTCTTTTTTACAAAATTATTGATGGCATCAATAGGCCTGGTCGCAACTTCAACCTTAAATGTATGAGGCACATTCTTCAATAACTCTTTCAGATGCAGAGTTGCCTCTTTTATTGTATTGCTATTGGCTTCGCTTTCGGTTTTTGCTATATACACAATATCTACTACGGCATCGAGGTCTCTCAGCAGATAAATACTCTTGCCAAACACATTTGCATCAACGGGCTCTTTCAAATCGATGGCCATTACGGCATTCTCGATTTTTCTTTGCCTGTATACCGGCGGTAATATGAATAATGGTATTCTGAGCTTATTTATCATATCAGTGGCTATACTTCCAAAATATCCTGCCCCCAGTGGCGAATCGCCTACGCTGCTCATCACTATCAGATCAACGCCAAACTCTTCAACAACTTCTTTTATGGTATCCATCACCAGGCCATGCCGGTTGCATAAAATAATCTCAGGCGGCTGGCTTGTTTTGGCAAGAATCCGTTTTTTTAAATCACTCAGTTTTTTTGAACTTATTCTTTTCACTTCATCTATCGGGAGCCCGTAATTATCATCATAGGTATTCATAAAACGATACGAATGAAACAATACCAGGCGAGCCTGCTGTTTAACCGCCATCTCAATTGCGATGTTTACAGCTCTATTAGCAGCCCTTGAAAAATCAGTTGAAAGAAGAATAGTTTTCATAATGAATCGAATGTCTTTTGGATGTTACAAAATTCTGCATTTTCGGAGCCAATGAATATGAGTATTATCATAATAGTGTATGATAATTAAATTAATTTTGTCAGGTCTATTCCAGAAACCTGATTTTTGTCATATTTTTAACTATTAAAACTCCCCTTCTTTGCCGATGAATAAGAACAATTTTTCTACAGTTGCTGAGATGGATATTCAATACCAGTCAGAGGCAATTTTTCAATTTGCCACTGAAGGAATTTTAATTGCGGATAAAAATGGGAAAATCGTTCGTGTTAACCCCAATGGCGAAGCTATGTTTGGATATAGTCAGGGCGAGCTGGAAGGCAAGATGATTGAAGCACTGATTCCAAACCGCTTCAGGAAAACCCACGTCGATCATCGGAATGGATTCAACGAGCATCCACACGCGAGGTCAATGGGTGGAGGTATGGATTTATATGCCCTTCGTAAAGACGGCTCCGAGTTTCCGGTAGAAATCAGTTTGAGTCCCTATAGAAATAGTCAGGGCGACTACGTAATTGCCTTTGTAATTGATATAACTGTACGTAAAAAAGCTGAAAACAAACTGGTAAGTTATAAAAATGAATTGGAGGTTGAGGTTGAAGAGCGGACACTTGTATTAAAAGAGGCAATTCAGAAACTTGAGAAAACCAAGGATGAACTCGATAAAGCCCTGAAACGGGAACAGGAATTGAATTCCATGAAATCGAAGTTTATCACCATTGCTTCTCACGAATTCCGCACACCTCTGGCAACTGTTCTCTCATCTCTTTCGCTGGTTGAGAAGTATGCTAATTTAAGCGAAAATGAAAAAAGAGACAAACACATAAGCCGTATTAAATCTTCAGTCCGTAACCTTACCGAAATTCTGAATGATTTTCTGTCACTTAATAAACTGGAAGAAGGCAAAGTATCGGTATCTCCCGAAACATTTTTTATCGACGAGCTACTGGAAGAGCTATGCCAGCAGATGCAGGGCATAAGCAAAAAAGGGCAAAAAATTGACTTACTCTGTAATAGTGTACAAAACGCCTGCGAAGTAAGGCTCGACCCTAAGCTGATTATGAATATCATCATTAATCTCATTTCAAATGCTATTAAGTTTTCGCCCGAAAACTCGAAAATAGAGGTCAAAAGCACTCTGACAGATTCGCAGGTCATTATCAGTATCAAAGATGAAGGAATCGGCATTCCTGAAGCCGAAAAAGAGCATATGTTTGACAGATTTTACCGTATGAGCAACGCAGAATCAATACAAGGCACCGGCCTTGGGCTAAGTATTGTAAATAATTATGTACATTTGCTAAAAGGTAAAATTGAATTTGTAAGCCAGGAAAACAAAGGAACAGAATTTACCATTACCCTGCCACGATATTTATAAGCACAACCACATATGAAAAAAATCCTTTTAATTGAAGATAATAACGAAATCAGGGAAAACACCTCCGAAATCCTGGAATTAGACGGCTATGAGGTATTAACAGCCGAAAACGGAAAAGTCGGTGTTGAAATAGCAATTAAAGAATTAC
>CALRLN020000508.1:0-4116 GCA_943368675.1 Chitinophaga pinensis
TTGCTTCCGGGTAACTGCTTCTTCCGATACTTACTGGGCTTGGTTGGCCCATTGTAGCATAACCGATCCATGGAGTGTTTAGCTCGTAAGTTAAACTATCACCATCCGCATCCGTTGCACTGAAGTCCATCTCAAAGTTTTGATTGATACAAAGGTAATCAGCAATTACCTCTTTAAAATGCGGGGTACTATTCACGGTCGTTACTGGCGGAAATTCGGTGTAAAACACCATACCCACTGAACTCGGATTCTTGATATTTGTAATAATAACGTTTCTACAGCATCTTTCCCATATGATAGCATATCCGCCAGGGTCAGAGAAAGCGGCATCGGGTAAATTTAAGGTGGCGCTATATTTAATCAATAATGTTTGTAAATCTCCTTTTGCGCAGGCAGGATCTATGTATTTAATCAAATCACGATAAACTCTCTGGCAGATAGCCTCTCCAACTCTGGATAAATCTCTTTTACGGATAAATGTGAGTGTAATTGAAATATCTTCAGCAGCCGGACGACCATTAATGGCATCAAAAAATAAATTTAAATTAAGCTCGTGTGTGATACCCGGTGACGGATTTTTTATTTTAACCAATTCAATTTCACCTCCTACAATATGAGAAGCCTGTGATTTGAAGGAAAGAGCAAGAAAAAATACTAAGTAGAGATACTTTTTCATAGGCTGTTGAATATATATTATTGAGTGTTAGGGTATGGCTAAAAATAAGACGTAATTTACTCAGAAAAGGTTGAATTTTGAAGTTAACCATCAATTAAATATTTTTGCAAAAAATAGACTTGAACTGACCCATAAGAGATGGCCAAAAACAAAACATTCGTTATTGAGAGTATTGAGGTAGAAAATTTTGCAGCAGAAGGAAAATGTTTTGCACGGCATAATGGACAAATAATTTTTATTGAGGGAAGTAACGTTTCTCCGGGAGACAAAGTAAAACTTTGGGTAAACAATAGAAAGAAAAACTATGCAGAGGCCAATGTTATGGAGCTACTTGAACCGTCACCTTTACGGATTGAGGCATTCTGTCAGCATTTTGGTGTATGTGGTGGGTGTAAATGGCAGCATATCCCCTACGAAAAGCAATTGGAATTAAAATGGCAACAGGTAAATGATCAATTGCAGCGTATAGGGAAACTTGAACTGCCTGCAATCAATCCTATTCTGGGGTCTGAGAACGTTCGGTTTTACCGCAATAAGCTAGAATTCACTTTCTCAAACAGCAGGTGGTTTACAAAAGAAGAAGCTAATGCGGGAGAAGATATGAGCAAAAATGCTTTAGGCTTTCATGTACCCAAACGTTTTGAAAAGGTATTACCTATTGAAAAATGTCACCTTCAAAAAGACCCATCCAACCAGATCAGACTGGCGCTAAGAGATTTTGCCAATCAGCATCAGTTTACCTATTATGACCATATTGCACATCAGGGTTTCTTAAGAAACGTAATGATACGAAGCTCTACAACCGGAGATTTGATGGTAATGGTTCAGTTTGCGCAAAATAATGAAGAAGATATAGAGGCTGTACTCAACCATTTACATTTAAATTTTCCTGAAATAACCTCTTTAAACTATGTACTAAATCAGAAAAGGAACGATACTTTTTATGACCTTGATGTACATACTTATTACGGTAAACCTTTCATTGAAGAAAGAATGGAAGATTTAGTTTTCAGAATAAGACCAAAATCTTTTTACCAGACCAATTCCGAGCAGGCATATGAGTTGTATAAACTTACCAGAGAATACTCTGGCTTAAGAGGTGATGAATTGGTTTATGATTTATATACCGGAACAGGAACAATTGCCAATTTTGTTGCAAAGCAAGCTAAAAGGGTTATCGGAATCGAATATGTTGAAGATGCCGTTGAAGACGCTAAAATCAACTCAGAGGTGAACGGAATTACTAACACTGAGTTTTTTGCAGGTGATATGAGAAAGTTTCTTACACAGGAGTTTATTGCTTATAAAGGAAATCCAGATGTAATTATTACGGATCCACCAAGAGCAGGGATGGACGAACCAGTTACCAAAACTATTTTAGAGGTTGCCCCCAAAAGAATTGTTTACGTGAGCTGTAATCCCGCCACTCAGGCAAGAGATTTGTCTATTCTAAGCGAGAAATATAATATTCTAAAAGTTCAGCCTGTAGATATGTTTCCGCATACCCATCATGTTGAAAACATTGCAAAACTTGAATTAAAGGAATTATAAAAGGTAACCCCTATTGAAAGTATAGGCATTAACCAATCCTAAATACGCATGAGATAGTCCGTTTACCAGATTTTAACTCAGGGGCCTCAAGATACTAATTCACACTTTCCTGTGGCTTTTTTTGTATAGTTTGAAAGATTTGAGTTGCAGGCATAGTTTGTGAAGTATGCCGTTCGTATCGATGATAGTTCAGAAAGTTATCTAATCAATTTTAGTGATTGTTTTTGGCTCACTGGTTTGTGTTACATGCCGCTTGTTATAATAATCATCCGGCAACATCGTGGCAAATCCTTCTAGGCCCTTATTCGCTTTCTTAATAATATCATTTGGTCTGATTAATATACCATCTTCTGTAAATTCTGCGTAGCCTTTTGGTAGTATAATTTCAGAATATTTATATGGAAAATCAGCAAAAAGAGGTTTTTGATGGAAGCTGTTTCTGACAAAAACCAATAATGGGTTTTCAGACTGGATAACAAAACTTTCAGAATCATTATCATATTTGCAAATTTCATTTGGATCTGTTTTCGCCAATACGCTGTCTTTTATTGCATTAGCTAAAGTTGTTTGTCTATTAAACACAGATTTGGCATCTGCCATTTTGTAAATCTCGAAATCGTTCTCCTCCAATTGATTGATTGAAAGTGCAATCAGAAAATTCCTGAAAGACTCACTAAAAATACGCCTCCGGTTATTTTCCCATTTTCCCTTAATTGAAACCCTATTCGTTTCAATCTTCTTAAAGAATTTAGTGCCGGAAAAATAACTGGAGGTTCCAACACAAACCATTTTATCTATATTATATAGAATTTCATAACCTAAAGCATTATTTCGAATTATAATTGGTTTACTGGCAGTAGTAATCACCTTATTATCTTTATCAAATTCTAATTTTATAACTTCCGGATTCAGTATTTCACAATTCCTGGCAAACTTCGAATCACCTAATAATGCATTTTCAAAAATTCTCCATTTTTCCCGCCAATGCTTATCAGGTATGGGAGAAGACATTACGGAATTGGACAAATTGCTCTCTTCAAGTTGAAATTTAAATACTTGAATTTCAGGCGAATAATTAATTTTTCGTTTAATTTCTTTATTCCCTACATACAAAATGACCAGATCTATCTGAGAAAAATTATTTGGAATATTGAGTTGAAAACTCCCGTTTTCGTTGGTACTAGTACCGATTGAGGTATTATTTACAAAAACTTTTGCAGACTGGGCCTGTACTTTTTTTGCAGCTATAATGCTTCCACTGATAGTCCAGTAGCTTTTCTGAGACAATCCTACAATAGAAATGAATAAAAAAGTAGATAATAGGTAGTATTTTGCTCTCATGCTGTTCTTTATCATTTCAAAAAGAAAGCAATTTAAGCAAAATTATACTTTAGGCAATAAAAAATATTACTATTTCATGTTTTCAATAAAAACTAAAAAGGAGTCTTTATTGAATAAGCGACGTTTTTATTCAATAAAATAGCTTTCAATATATAAGTGGAAGGAAAATTAGAAAGGAAACTCGGTTTCCTCATCGAGATTACGTGCCTGATTAGCTTTGCTACCAAAAGTCACTGCACCTCCTGCACCAGGAACATTTCCGCTTTGTTCAAAACTTTCCAATGCATTGGTAGTAGGGAAAGGTTTTGGCGTGTTGAAATCCGTAAAATTGTCCTGTAGAGGCGTATAAAATCCGTCTAAATCAGTAAATTTCGTATATTTGCCAATAAATCTTAGTCGAACCGTATCAACAGTACCGCTACGGTTTTTTGCAATAATTACTTCACCGACGCCAGCAGTTGGGTTGCCGTTTTCGTCCTGAGTAATTTTATAATATTCAGGTCGGTATAAGAACATAACCATGTCAGCATCCTGCTCAATAGAGCCTG
>CALRLN020000509.1:0-4096 GCA_943368675.1 Chitinophaga pinensis
TGAGCCTTGTTCGTTTTCTGATGGGCTGTACAGGTGTTCAGCCTTAAAGCCTGGTTGCAGTTTTAGTTTAGTTATCTTAGGGTTTTCGTCGGCGGTAGCCGGATTGTGTTTCAAGCTTGTGTAAGAAGCTACAAACAGAAATATCCCCATGACAAGCACAAGTAATTTCAGGGTGTTTGGTCGAGCGTTCATTTTTTATTTTTAGGATTGAATTTCAGGTTTTTCTATACCAGGTAATAGCTCTTTGCTGCACGGAATTTCATAGAGATTTATGTTTAAACCGCTTAACTCTGCGCTGCTACGTTGTTAAAACAAGACTCTATTACAAGAAAGGGCTATAAATTTAACTCTTTTCTGTTAAAAACACTCTCAGGTTGGGGTGTTTTGCCAGATAAAATAGCAAGCACGTTTTTCACTGTTGATACGCACATATTTCTATAAGTAGTGGCCGTAAGGCTTGCTACGTGTGGGGTAATAATGGTTTTCGGATGAATTTTAAGTGATTCATCTGTCTCAGATGATTGCGCTGCCGGTATATCCGCACCATAACCACCAATTTTACTATTATTTAAGGCATCTAGCAATGCCTGCTGGTTAATCAATTGTCCACGTGCCGTATTAATCAGAATGGCATTAAGTTTCATTAAAGCCAGTTCTTTTTCTCCGATTAGGTTTTGTGTATCATCAGAAAGCGGTAAATGCAAAGTAATGATATCTGCTGTTTCAAGTAATTCTTCTAAGGACAAACCCTGAAAATCAGACTGTACAGAATCTCTATTCAGATACACTACATTCATGCCGAAGGCGTCTCCCAGTTTAGCTACTCGTTTACCGATATTTCCCATACCTAAAATGCCCAGAGTTTTGCCATGTAATTCGTCCCCCACAAACTGATTTCGCCATCCCCAGTTACCTTCTTTTACCTGCCTTGCTGATTCGTACAAATTCCGTTGTAGCATCAACATCAGGGCAATGGTATGTTCGGCTACAGTAGCAGCATTAGAGCCGGGAGCATTCACTACTTTGATCTTGCGAGCTGTTGCTTCTTTTACATCTACATTATCTAATCCTACCCCGCAACGGGCTATTACCTGTAAGTTAGGGCAAACTTCCATCAATTCTTTGTTACACTGCCCTTTTCCTCTGGTAATTATGCCATCAATTGAGTTTTCCTGTAAGATAGTGGACAAGGGTATATCGCCGTATGCTGTAAATATTTCAATCTCTCCTGCTGAGGCGGCATTATTGAGCAAGTCCATTGCTTCATCGGCAACGGTTTCTAAAAGCAATACGTTTTTTTTCATGTTCTGTCGTGATACAAAGTCGCATCAGCCGATTTATATCCTCTGAAATCATTGCGCCCTGACACATAGATACCTGGTTTAAACAATTCGTCTTCAAAAATCTTCGGGTCAATATCACTGCCGGGAGCCGAAGATATTTCAACCAGATTACCGGATGGATCACGCACAAACATCTGCATGGCACCATCAGGCAATTGACGGACTTTACCCCAGGGCAGAATATCAATTACGCCCAGTGCTTTCATGCGATTGAAAATAGTATTGAAATCATCTACCTGTACACACATATGCCCTCTGAAAGAGTAGGTATCGTCCCATTCTGTCAGGTGCAATTGTTGCTCTTCATTAAATTTAAAAAATGCAGTCGGGTAGTCGAACAAAAAAGCCGGAAGGGGTTCTAAGCCCAGTTCTTTTTCATAAAATTCGCAGGCCTTTTCAAGGTTGCTTACTACCAGTGCTACGTGGTTTATTTTTACTGCTTTTGCCATAGTTTTATAGGTTATACCAATTTGCCACTAGGTACACTAAAAGTACAAAGTTGCACAATCAGTTTATACGAAGGTATTGTTAAATCGTTTGTTTAAATTCTTTTACAAAGTCCCAGTTTGGGGTGAGACCCAGGCCTGGTGCGGTTGGTGCTTCTATCATTCCATCAATGGCCTGAATTTTTTCCTGCACTAAATCATACATCATCGGGTTGCCTCCTAATGAAAACTCAATGATTGTAGCCGCAGGCGCTGCAAAGGCTACATTAACACCTGCCATAAAAGAGAATGCCGAACCCCAGCAATGTGGAGCTAATTCAAGTTGATAAGCATGTGCCAGATGTGCCACCCGCATGGCTTCTGTGATACCACCGATAATAGCAGAATCGGGCTGAACTACATCTAATGCCCGGACTTCTATCAGATCCCGCACATCAAATGCTGTGTATTCGCTTTCTCCGGCTGCAATCGGAATAGAGGTATATGCTTTCACCTCTGCCGTTCCATGTCTGTTATCAGGGCTGATAGGCTCTTCAAACCAATATAAATTACAATCTTCTACACCTCTGCAAAACTGCTTAGCCTCCGGTACGCTGAAAGTGCCATGGGCATCGGTCATTAACTTAATGTTTTCTCCTAAGGCTTCTCTTGCAGCTCTCACCCGTCTGATACTCTCCTGTACTGTTTCGTCCATTACACCCACACGCATTTTTACGCCCTGAAAACCTTTCGAAACATAACCCAGCAATTGTTCACCAATTTTATCGGTTCCAGCCCAGCCACCACTGGCGTAAGCGGGCATTTTTTCTCTGCAAGCACCACCTAACAATTCTACCACAGGTACACCAAGAGCCTTACCCTTTAAATCCCAGAGAGCTGTGTCTACTCCACTCATGGCAGAGATTGTTAAACCTCTTCTTCCTAAAATCGGGAACTTACGACCTCTTTTTAAGGCATAGTGGTCACGAGTACCATTATAGATATGCTCCCAGATACGGGTAATATGATGAGCGTCTTTACCTACTAATAAAGGTTTTATCTCTTTTTCTACACAGGTAACAATAGAGGCGCAAACTCCCGAAGAGCCAACTGCGGCTTTTGCTTCACCAAACCCTTTTAAACCGGTATCAGTAGTTATGACTACGAGTGTCATATCAAAGTCTGTTAACAGACCATAATCCGAAAAATGTTGCTTTTCTTTAGGAATCGGGCAGCGTAGCCAGAAGGCTTCTACATTTGTAATTTTCATTTAAAAAAAAGTATTGGTTGGTGGCTGCTAATAGCCGTTTAGGATATATTTTAAATATAAACGGCGAACCGGAAGTTCGCATCATAATTATATCAGAGGTCTGAGTGTTTCTATAGACTTTTTGGTGAGCATAGTATAAAACTCTTCTGTAACCGAAGAACTGCCATGGTCTTCCAGAAATTTCTTTTGCTCCGGGCTTAATCCTTCAGGATTCAAATCAATAGAATTTGGATATGGATTCGCAGGGGTTCTATCCAGAGGTGAACAGAACTCTACTGATAATACCTGGTCATAATCAATCTCACGAAGTGTTTCAATGATTTTAGGCCAGTTGATAGTGCCCATCCCGGGCGCCATACGATTACTATCTGCTACATGGAAACCTACCAGACGGCCTTTGGCACGACGGATGGCATCATAGGTATTGTCTTCTTCAATATTCATGTGGAAAGTATCCAGACAAACACCGCATTTGGGGCCTACGGCTTCAGCCAATGCCAGAGCCTGGTCACCTCTGTTAATAAAGTAGGTTTCAAAACGGTTGATTGGCTCAATGCCTATCAGGATTCCGCAACTTTCGGCGTATTCATATACCTGCTTCATGCCTTCAACAGCCCATTCCCACTCTTCATCCGGTCTGCCATCCGGTATAATCTTGCCTACGGTTCCCGGCACTACTGATACCATCTGGCCGTCGAGTTCTCTGACCATAGTTACTACGTCCTTAATGTATTGTACAGATTTTGCTCTCTGGGCTTTGTCTTTGGCGAGTAGATTCCTGTCTTCCAGCATCAGGGTTACAGAACCCCAACAAGTCAATCCGTGGTCTTTTAGTAGTTGGCTTACTTTTTTTGTATCATACGCCTCGGGGCTTCCCTGAATCTCCAGTTTGTCATAGCCCAATCCGGCAATTCGTTTAATAGTAGTCTCTATGGATTCTGCCCGCATCCAGTTATGAATTGAAATTTCCATCTATAAAGGTTATATGAGTTGAATATATTCTGCCCGCATCAGGGTAAATGCTGCTTGGCAAAAATAATAGTAATTGTTTAGTTTCT
>CALRLN020000510.1:0-4078 GCA_943368675.1 Chitinophaga pinensis
TAATTCTGAATGAGGCAGCGGTTAAACGCATGGGGTTGAAGCACCCCGTTGGAGAGGTTGTTAAATGGAACGGTGTAAACCGCAATGTAGTAGGGGTGGTGTCGGATGTGATGATGGAGTCGCCTTATCGGGCAATCAGACCTTTGACAATCGTATTTGAAAAAGACTGGGTGAACTTTATTAATATAAGAATCAACCCGGGGGTTTCAAGTTCGGATGCCATAAAACGTATTAAACCTATTTTTGACAGGTATAATCCGGGCTTCCCGTTTGCCTATAAGTTTGCCGATAGTGAATATTTAAAGAAATTCAATTATGAAGAGTTAATCGGTAATCTGGCTGCTATTATTTCTGTGCTGGCTATCTTTATTTCATGTCTGGGTTTATTCGGACTGGCTTCATTTATGGCAGAGCAACGCAAAAAAGAGATTGGGGTAAGAAAAGTATTAGGCGCCAGCGTAACCAATCTATGGGCCTTGCTATCGAAGGATTTTGTAACGCTGATTGTGATTTCGTGTGCTATTGCTTCGCCTATTGCCTGGTATGCCATGAAGGAATGGCTAAGTGACTATACCTATAAAATAGATATTGGTGTAGGGGTGTTTTTGCTGGTGCTTGTGGTGGCGTTGCTTGTTACTTTGCTTACGGTGAGTTATCAGGCTATTAAGGCCGCGCTGGCGAATCCGGTGAAGAGTTTGAAGACGGAGTAGCATAGGGCTTGGGGCAGAGGGCATGGGGCATAGGGCTTGTGGGAAAGAGATAGGAGAAGGGAGGAAGTAAACTGAAAAATGTAAAATTTTAAATGTAAAATGTAAAAGGGTTAAGGAGGAAGGAGAATGGAACAGGGAAGAAAATCTTTTCCTTTCTCCCTTCTCCGTTTTCCATTCTCCATTAGCTAAACTACAAAATTATGATACAAAACTATTTCAAAATTGCCATACGTAACCTTAAGAACAATAAGGCTTATACGCTGCTGAATGTGGTGGGGCTGACGATTGGTCTTACCTGCTTTGCTTTTATTGCCCTGTGGGTGCGTGACGAGTGGAGTTATGACCGCTTTAATGCGAATGCCGACAGGATTTTCAGGGTGGTGGGTACGGTGCATTCTGATTCGGAGGTTTTTGAACAGGCGGTTACTTCGGTAGCTATGGGTCCTGCGCTGAAAAATGATTATCCGGAGGTGGAACATGCCGTACGCTTTGCCAACGACGACGCGATTATAAAAAAGGGAGATAAACAGTTTGCAGAAGAAGGAATATTATTGACAGACCCCTCGTTTTTTGATGTTTTCAGCTATAAACTAACAAAGGGTGACCCCAAAACAGCTTTAAAAGACCTTAATTGTATTGTACTAACGGAAAGCAAGGCACAGAAGTATTTTCCCGGTGAAGACCCGATAGGCAAGATACTTACGCTTACACTATATGATAGTACCGGCAGGGGTATCCCGTATAAAGTAACGGGCGTGATGCCCGATGCGCCGAAGAATGCGCACTTTACATTCAATTTTCTGGTTTCGTTTGAAACGTTGATTGCTTTTGACCGCCGGACATTCATGTCGGATAATGCCTGGGGTGATAATAGTTACTACACTTATGTAATGCTCACCAAAGGCGCTGATTACAAGGCTTTGGAGGCCAAGTTTCCGCAGTTTTATGAGAAGCACCTTAAGCCGCTGTCTGTTAAGTACGGGGGTAAATGGGGCGCTGATTATGCGTTGCAACCATTGACAGATATTTATCTGAAGTCGCATCTGAGGTATGAGATAAGCGCTACGAGTAGTATCACTAATGTATATATTTTTGGTACAGTAGGTTTGTTTATTTTATTGATTGCGGGTATTAATTATATGAACCTGGCTACGGCACGCTCGGTAAAAAGAGCCAGAGAGGTGGGTGTTAAGAAAGTAATGGGTGCCATAAGAAGCCAACTGATAGGGCAATATCTGCTTGAAGCAATTATTCTGGCTGTTGGCTCATTGGTACTGGCTTTGGCTTTGTGTCATTTTCTGCAACCTGTGTTTTATCAGATCACTAATAAAGACATCAGCCTTTTCAGCTCGCCTGCTTTGGTTGGGTTTATGGCGGCCATTGCGCTGGTGCTGGGTGTGTTGTCTGGGTTTTATCCGGCTTTCTTTATTTCATCCTATGAGCCGACTGCTGTTTTGAAAGGTTCTTTTGCTAATTCGGGCAAGGGGGTGTGGTTGCGGAAATCACTGGTTGTTTTTCAGTTTACAATTACTATTGTGCTACTGGTAGGCATACTGGTTATTAACTCGCAGATGTCGTTTATTCAGAATAAAGACTTAGGTTTTAATAAGGATGCGCTGCTGGGATTGAGAGTATATGCAATGGACGAAGTGGCTGCCAGGATTGATGCGTTCAGGAACGATGTATTGAAAAGCCCTTATGTGAAGAGTATGACGACCTCGAATAGCCTTCTGGTGGGGGGTATGGGCAATAATGGCAGCCAGACTGTGGATAGAAAGGGTAAGGAGATACGCTCTAATACTTATCGGCTGATGGTAGACTATGATTATCTGGAAACAGTAGGTATTAAACTACTGGCGGGAAGAAATTTCTCGCGTGAGTTCCCCTCTGATATTCGTACCGATTCTACACAAAACTATATTCTGAATGAGGCCTCGGTGGCTGCTTTTGGCTGGGAGACCCCCGATAAAGCCATTGGCAAACCGTTTAACATGAGTGGCAGGCGTGGGAAAGTGGTTGGCATTGTAAAAGACTTTCATTTTAATTCGCTGCAACATAAAGTAGAGCCATTGGCTATGATGCTGAGGGGGCAGGGGTTTCGGCGGGTTATTTTAAAAATTGATATGTCGCAGTCGCAAAAAGCTGTTGCGGCTGTTGAAAGTGCCTGGAAAAAGCATTTCCCGGCTGTATATTTTGAATATGATTTTGTAGATAAAAGGTTAGGCGAGCAATATGCAGCAGAAGCCCGGTTCTCCAGTATATTTCTTTATTTTTCTATTCTCTCGGTGTTGATTGCCTGTCTGGGTTTATATGGATTGACTTCTTTTGCTACCGAACAACGCACCAAAGAAATTGGCATACGCAAGGTGTTAGGTGCATCGGTGTTTAGTGTTACGAGCCTTATTACCAAAGATTTTATCAAGTTGGTTCTTGTGTCTATTGTGATTGCCAGCCCTATTGCGTGGTATTTTATGAGTAAATGGTTGCAGGATTTCAGTTATAAAATTGATATACAATGGTGGTTTTTCGTGATGGCAGGTATCATGGCTGTGGCTATTGCTATTTTAACGGTAAGCTATCAGGCTATTAAGGCGGCGTTGATGAATCCGGTGAAGAGTTTGAAGAGTGAGTGATTGGAGAAAGGAACAGAAAAATGTAAAAGGAACGTGCAGAAGGAAAGCATTGAGAATTCTAAACGATATATTTAATTGGTTTGTAGGAGGCTGTCTCAATAGATTTTTAGGCCAAATAATATTTGGAAACTACCCCACCCTGACCCTCCCCACTGTTGGGGAGCGGCCGCCGCAGCGGAGGGATTTAGGGTGTGGGGTTGAAGCCTAACCAAATAATCTTTGGCACATTTTCCTTTTGAGACAGCCTCCTACGACGACGATAGAAATTTGTTTTTGCATCAATATAAAATTCTCCTTCAGGGGGATAGTCCAACTATTCGGAGAAATACATTTTTCAACCATTAAAAAAATCCTCCTTCAGTTAGGGGCATCATTATGATACGCAATTACTTAAAAATCGCTTTAAGAAACCTTTTGAAAAGGAAAGGTTTTACTTTGCTGAATATCTTCGGCTTAGCTATTGGTATGACCTGCTGCCTGCTGATATTGCAGTATGTGAATTATGAACGTGGTTTTGATCAGTTTCATAAAGATGCCGACAGGGTTGTGCGGTTGCGCATTGATAGTTATAATGAGGGCAAGTTGCTCTGGAAATCGGCAACGGTTTTTCCGGCATTTGCACCAACGATGAAAAAGGATTTTCCGGAAATTGAAGAATCCGGACGGTTGATTGATGCCAATGTGTTGCTGACCAACGAAGCACGCAATATCAAGTTTAATGAGCAGAAAGGGTAT
>CALRLN020000511.1:0-4074 GCA_943368675.1 Chitinophaga pinensis
AATGCTTCAGAGAATTATTCAATATTTCCTGCACAATCCGGAAGAGTATAATTTCACGTTCATAGCCAAGTGTGAATTTTTCGCCTTCAATCACTAAATCGGTGGCAAATTTCCTTGTTTTTCTGATACGCTGCAACTCATGGGCAATACTATCGGTCAGCCCGAACTCCTGCACGGAATTATCATCCAGACTTTTACTCAACCCTCTTACTTCGTTTATTACATCAGTAACCAAATCATTGGCCTGATGAAAATTAAAAGCAAAATCATCAAAATTCTTTTCCTCCAGGCTTTCTTCCATTACCCCCATGTTTATTTTAGCCACCGACAGCAACTGCCCGATATTATCATGCAATTCCTGCCCGATATACTTAAGCGTTGAATTCTGCACTTCTATCTGCGATTGCAGGATTTCCTTTTCGTATTGGGCTTTAAGTAGAGCTTTTTCCTGGCGGTGTTTAATTTGGCGACGTTGAAAGAGGAAAGCAAAAATTACGATAAAAATAATTAAAAATAATAAAATAAGAATAGCTGCTAAAAATGTAAATATTACTTCAGTTTCTTTATAGTTTAACATACTTTCCTCTTCCTTTTAAATATTCCTGTTTGGATAAAAAAGCCAATATAAAAAAACCATAAAGTAAATAATTCGAAAAAAATCGAATATTCTTGAATATAAGGCCAATATTAGGTATTTTAACTGCTATAGTGTTTATAGTCCCTAACATAAATAAATTAATGATATTGAAAATTGTAAAGCCTAAACTCATCCAAAACAATGGATAGGCGTAAAACCCTACCTCTTTTTTTTCATCTAATAATTTTCTCAGATACCACAAATTAAAAAAAGTAGAAACAATACATTGAACTATAAATGCATAAGTCCCAAATTCCATTTCATAGTTTTGAATAAATAGACTGTTAAAAACTTCAAATAATATCACTAGGATAAGGACCATAATTATCCATTTATTTCGAATTTCCATATAGTACGTTATACCTACTAAAATGAATTCGACTGGCATAAAAATGTGATATATAAAAACATTATTCAGCCCGTAGAAACGATAGGATGTTGTCAATCCTTCACTTACTAAAGTAAGTAATAATACAAGTAGCATGAATTTGCTACTTGTATTCAAACTTATAAATCTTATTAATCCTACCACAGTACCGAGAAGGATAATTCCGAAATATATATAGTATAATATCATTGTTTTAATCAAAGTGTATTTTTAGGGCAAGGTGGTGGGATACATGGATCAACAAATTCTAAAATATAATCTCTCGTCGGGTCAGAATGCTGTCTTTTGCCAACCCCAGTACCCCATCTTAATAAGTCTGTTTTACCCATAACTCTATACCTATCTCCATTGGGTTCTCTCTCAAGGCCCGTAATTATTAAAGTTACCTGGTTTTTTACATCATTCGGATTTTTAGGATTTATACCCATTTCAAAAAGCACAGATTCTATTATTTTTGTGGTGTCTCCCTTCACAGTTTGATTTAGAAGAGCTCTCAATTTACTCCCATCTACCCTCCAACTTGTTTGTTTTTTCTCCCAAACCATAGGTGCTGGAGATGCAAATCGGGTTTCAAATAAATTTACAAAATTTCGAGCATCCGTTCTATCAATAAAATCAGTTTGGTTCGAACCACGCGCACCAATCGAATCAAACTCAATTTTATTTGCATAATTCTCTAGGAGATAATTAAATAATTCTCGCTTCTCATCTTCGCTTAATGCATCTTGCCTTAAATCTTGTATTAAATTTTGTATTAAATTTTGCTCATTTTTTCCCCAAATAAGATACCCAATTCCAATACCAATAAGAATCCCAACAGCAAGTCCAATTAATAAATTTTTCATTTTCGTAAAATGTTTAAAGGGTTCAAGAATTATTTAACTAAACAAAACTGAACTTTTAGAGATATACGTCAAATAGTAATTTTAAATATAAAAACACAAACCATTCACTATCAACAATTTACAATATAAAGAACCTCAAAATCTCCGTATTTATCCCGTACTGGCAAAAGGAAACTTCTCACTCCAATACCGTATTTATACCCTGAATTTACGTTGTGTAGATAATCTGAATTTATATAATAAACCACCCGATGGTTCAGCCTGAAAGAGATTCACAGCCGGACATAAATATTAGTAGTTTCAGTTAATAATAAAAATATCACCTGCACAAAAGCCGAAAATTCACTACAAGTAGGTATTTTAAAAAGTTCATCGCCGATTGGCTTGGTAATCATGATAAGTTTTAAGACATTTATTTGTTGCTTTAATGACATTGTCTGAATAAATTCAGGCCATAAACGTAAAGCACAAATCAAACTTACCTCTCTCAACTAAATATGAAAAAAATTAAGGTTTTAATAGCCGACGACCATTTGATTGTAGCTGAAAGTCTAAGTATACTGATAGATATGATGGCCAATTTTGAAGTAGCCGGCACAGTAAAAAACGGTTGGGAAGTTTTATCATTTGTTGATAAGCACGAGGTAGATGTAGTATTGAGTGATTTGCACATGCCAGTAATGAATGGCATCGAAACAACCATACGCCTCCGGGAGAAATTCCCGCATATAAAAATAATCCTGCTTACCATGTCTGAAGAGCCCGCAGTCATTAAAGAAGCACTCGTAGCCGGAATCGACGGGTACATTATGAAAAACATTGAAAAAAAAGAACTCGAAACTGCCATCAGGCGGGTAGTAGACGGGCAAAAATATTTCAGCGAAGCGGTAGTAATGCGTTTAGCACAGGTACCCAACCTGGCAACGCCCAGTGGGAAAGACGAGATAAAGGAGCATACACCACTTACCCCCCGGGAAATAGAAATTATGCAATTAGTTATACAGGAATTAACGAACGCCGAAATTGCCGAAAAAATTTTTATAAGCCCCACAACAGTAGAAACACACCGCAGAAATCTGATGAAGAAGCTGGGTGTCAGTTCCGCACTCGGCCTGATGAAATATGCTTTGCGGAATGGCCTGGTCAAATAGAGCGGTTTCGGTATCTCAAAAACCGCTTTGACCATCTGAAACTTGGTGGGTCATCAGTATGTATCTGGTACCCTGGCCCTTTTGAGACATTAACTCACAATCAAAATTAATCAGGGCTGCTCTCTGTTTGATATTCCTTAGCCCTGCTCCTGACTGTGCCATTGGCTGGTTCATAATTTCGTCATAATCAAATCCTTTACCCTTATCAGCAATCATTACTGTAAATCTATCTGCGCTATATTGCAGATGCACCTCAATATTTATGGCTTCTGAATGTTTCAGGGCATTATTGAGGGCCTCTTGCACAATCCTGAAAAGTATGATTTCCCTTTCATAACCAAGCTTATATTTCTCGCCCTCAATAACCAGCTCAGTAATAAACTTTCTGGTTTTCCTGATACGCTCCAATTCATGCGCAATACTTTCTGTCAGCCCGAACTCCTGCACAAAATTATCATCCAGACTTTTGCTAAGCCCTCTTACTTCGTTGATTACCTCAGCTACTAAATCGTAAGTCTGATGAAAATTCATGTCAAACTCCTCCGAATTTTTATCTGCCAGATTCTCTTCCATTACCCCCAGATTGATTTTTGTTACCGAAAGCAACTGCCCGATATTATCATGTAATTCCTGCCCGATGTATTTCAGTGTTGAGTTCTGAACTTCTATCTGTGATTGCAGGATTTCCTTTTCGTATCTGGCTTTCAGAAAAGCCTTTTCTTCAATATTCTTTATCTGTTTTTTCTGAAAAATTATCATGAAACTAATCACAAACACGGCTAATATTAAAAAAACAACAGTTGTTACAATCGCTAAAATGGCAAAATCACTCATGTACTTTTTGTTTTATAAGCTACAATATACGCGATACTTATTAAAACTGATAAAAGGATATTCAGGATAAAATTTAACGTATACAACGATTTGGCAAGACCCTGAGAATATGCCCACAGCCGATGATAAAACCCTGTGGCTATGATATTACCGGTATAAAAGAACAGCAATCCTGTAGCAATCCAGAAAAGTGGGTCGTTCAATAAATAGACTACTTCA
>CALRLN020000512.1:0-4044 GCA_943368675.1 Chitinophaga pinensis
ATATAGTGCCCTGTGGTATTGATGATAAGGCCGTTACTTCACTGGCTTTGGAACTGGGCCGCTTTATTGAGATTGAGGAAGTAGCCGGAAAACTGAAAAGGCATTTGGGCGAATTGTTTGAAATGGAATTTGAGGCAAAGAATGAGAGAGAATTAGAAGAGATTTAATCCCAAATTCAATATTTCCTTACAACAAATTGTCTTGAAGTGAGATTTATTTTTAATTTTGAGGAAAATATAAAAAAACCTGTTAAAAGATAGACTTAATAAATACTTACCGAATAAAATAACAAAACTATAATAAATGGCAACTGAATATTTGGGAATTGATATTGGCGGAACAAATGTCAAAATGGGCATTGTAGAAGCAGAAACAGGTAAACTTTCGAATTTTTATAGTCACGATACTGCTAGTTGGCGAAAATCCGGGCATTTTGTAGAACGTTTAGGTGATGCCATAGCGATACAATTACTTGAAAACAAAAATATTCAGAAGGTAGGCATAGGTGTTCCGGGTCTTATTACAAGAGACCGCTCAACCCTTATCGAAATTACAGCGATTCCCGAAATCAATGGTATTACCATTATTCCTGATTTAAAAGAGCGCTTCCCGAATCATGATTTCTTTTTGGAGAACGATGCTAATGCCGCCGCATTAGGAGAGTATTACTTTGGCGAAGGCGATATTCCTGAAGATTATATCATGGTTACTTTAGGAACAGGTATTGGCGGGGCAGCTATCATTGATAAACAGGTATTTAAAGGTGGTGGCGGTAATGCCATGGAGCCGGGCCATATCCCATCAAAACACGGTAAAGTACTAGAACGCAATATTGGTAAAAATGAGTTGCTGGAGCTAGCCAATACCATGAGAAAAAGCTACTCTGGCAAGACCCAACTGCCTGCTGATGGCACTATCTCAACTACAGGATTGGTAGCGGCGGCAGCAGAGGGAGATGAACTGGCTCAGAAAATATTTGATGAAGTAGGCGAAATGTTAGGTAGTGGCCTGGTAGCAATGATTAGAATTCTTGATATCACAACGATTCTGATAGGGGGGGGCTTATCAGCGTCATTTGATTATATAATGCCGTCTGTTAACAAGCAACTGGAATACTGGCTTACACCTTATTACATAAAAACACTGAATATCAAGAAAGCAACTCTTGGCAACGACGCCGGATTACTGGGCGCAGCAAGTTTGTGTTTCTGATATGCCGATAATAAGGGAAGTATTATACTGGTACTTCCCTTTATATTCATTTCATACCTTATGCTGTGTAATTCCTATGGAACTCTCTCATGCTATTTCTGACATCATATTAGCCTTGGTTGGCGTTTTTGTATTCTTTCGCTATTTGTTTAAACTTGATTTATTGGTCTGTTTACTGTGGGAGGCCTTCGTGTTATCAGTTACGATAGCAGCACTTTTTGGTGCAATCCGTTTTCTGGGTCTTTCACCTTATGCAATCATTATATCCGAATTTTTTCAGCATTTAGCAGGTACAGTAGGCGCGTTCTCTTTAGTATTTGTTACTTTTTTTCTGGTACTAAAAAAGCCTGTTCCGGTTAGTTTCACATATGTTGTAGTGGCATTGGGATTTGTAGCTTTTGGAATAGTAAGATTAACAGGTAATCTACAGATATTAAATGCCATACTGACCGTGGCAGTACCATTAGTTTTGCTGATAGGTATCTGGGGGCTTATCAAAGGAGAGCGTTCAGTAGGCGCATGGCTGGTTCTGGCTGTAGTAGCATTGGTATTGGGTACTTACAATAAGAGTTTTATGGCTAATTCTTTTATCGACAATATTGACGTATATCACTATTTGTTAGCCATTAGTCTTTTTTGCTTTGGAAGAGCTGCAAGCCACCAGACCCATTGATTATTGTTCAATTACCTTAGGCACTAAAAAATACTCACCATCCTGCTTAGGGGCATTTTTCAAGCCTTTCTCACGCGAGAGTTGATTATGCGCAATATCTTCTCTGAAAACATTCACTTCTTCGCTCATATGTGTCAGAGGTTCTACTGCTGTAGTATCCAGTTCTTTCAGTTGGTCCATCCAGTCCAGAATTTTCGATAAATCCTCCACCATCTTCACTTCTTCCTGCTCTGTTAATTCTAACCGGGCCAGATGAGCCATTTTTTTTACAGTTTGTTGTTCTATTTTCATGCGGGTACCTGGCTACTCTTTAAACTGATTGTTTAATTATGTGGCAAATTTACTTATAATCCTTAAAATTGAGTAAGGCTTAGTCTTTATATTTATTTAATGTAGGCTGAATGGTGTCATAAACCTGCTTTTTCAGCGCTTCAATATCAGCCTTGGTTTTTCCTTTGGTTTCTATGGGCGTATGAAAAATAACCCTTATCGGGTGCCATGACATCAGTACCTCGGGCATTACCTTATAGTTGTCTAATAATGAGATAGGCACAATGGGCACCTGGTTTTCGATGGCCATAGAAAAAGCCCCATCTTTAAAAGGTTGCACCATCTGCGGAAAACTGGTTGAATGAATACCCCCCTCCGGAAAAATCATGATACTCCTGCCTGCTTTCAGGGCTTTAATAGCCCGGGCAAGCGCTTTGGTTCTGCTGCCTTTATCACTCCTGTCTACCTGAATATGGGCTTTTGCAAACATATAGCCAAATAAGGGAACATTTTTGACAGAACTCTTGCCCAGAAAAGCAAAGTAGTTTTTTATGATTGTACCCATCAAAGCTATATCTAAATAGCTAAAATGATTAGCACAAAATACATAAGCCTTTTTGGCATCAAGTTTTGACTCATAAGTGATTTTTACAGGCATACCTGCCATGAAGAAAAAGATACGTCCCCATATTCTGTTGCAATAATGAACTGCAATTTTCCACTCTTCTTTTTGCAGACTGATGAAGACAATGGGATATAAGAGTAAGAAGATGAGTACAAACCAGAAAAGACACCAGCCGGTATAAAGCCAGGATAATAATTTCAAAAAACCTTGCATCAGGATATATTCAGGGGAATGATACACAAATATATATCATTCCCCTCAGAAATTTTCAGCTTGAATCTGTTTAAACTTTTTATTTTATGACGAGAATGAGCTAGTTTTTGCTCAGATGAGGCTAATTATTGAGTGCGTAGCAACGCTACGGACGAAATAAGTAGACGAAATATGAGTAAAAACTAGACATTCGAAGACAAAAGAAACAAGTTTAAACAGGTTCCTTATTTTATCTCTTTATGTAATTCAACAGGCTTAGCTTTTTTGCGCATTCTGATATTCAGTACTTCTACAAAAAACGAGAATGCCATAGAGAAATATATATATCCTTTAGGTACATGTACCTTAAATGCCTCAGCTATCAACAATGTACCAATCATTACCAGAAAGGCCAGAGCCAACATTTTTACTGTAGGGTGTTTTTCAACAAATCCACCCACACTGCCGGCAAATAAAAGCATGGCAATGGTTGATAGTATTACCGAAATGGCCATTACATAGATATTGGTTGTCATACCGATAGCAGTAATAATAGAGTCGATCGAAAAAACAATATTAATAAGAGAAATATCAATAATGGCTCTTGAAAGTTTCGAAGCTGTTTTCTTACCGGATACATTTTCTTCTACTCCCTCTAATTTGTTGTGGATTTCGGATGTTGATTTATATAGCAGGAATATACCCCCTCCTAATAGAATCAGGTCTTTACCACTGAAACCTATATTAAAAGGTAATCCAATATCCTGAAGGTTAAACAAGTCTTTTTCTAAGCCTAAAATCCATCCTAATACAAAAAGCAGACTGATACGTATAAACATGGCCATAATTAAGCCTATGCGACGTGCCTTTTTTTGCTCATGCTTTGGAAGTTTAGATGAGATAATAGAAACGAAAATGATGTTATCTACTCCTAAAACTATTTCTAAAAGTGTGAGAGTTAATATACTTGTCAACGCAGCGGTTGTAAAAATTTGTTCCATTCTTTGTTTTTACGGTTTATTTGTGGACAAAATTATCAGTTTTAGGCTTTTCCGCCAAATCTGAAATTGAT
>CALRLN020000513.1:0-4027 GCA_943368675.1 Chitinophaga pinensis
CGATTGTGAGTACCTCAGGCACCACAGTTACTTATTTAAGAGACATTGCTGATATTAAACTGGATTATGAAGAGGAAAGTTATATCGGGCGTTTGAATGGGAAACGAGCGGTTTTTGTCACGGCAACTATGAAAGCCGGAAGCAATATCTTTAAAACCGGAGAACAAATCCGCCCGATTATTGATAATTTTAAAAGCACGTTATCTCCGAATATTAAATTCGAACAGAGTTTTGATCAGGTTAAGAGCGTTTCCACCCGATTATTAGGATTGGCCCGTGACTTCGGAATAGCTATTTTATTGGTATTAATTACGCTTATTCCTCTCGGTTTCAGGGCGTCACTTATTGTTATGATTTCAATCCCTTTATCTCTGGCAATGGGATTAACCATGCTCGATTTAGCTGGTTTTGGTATCAATCAGCTAAGTGTAGTAGGTTTGGTGATTGCCTTAGGGCTTTTAGTTGATGACTCTATCGTGGTTGTTGAGAATATTGCCCGTTTTCTACGCACAGGGATGTCTCGAAGAGATGCTGCCATCGAAGCAACCAAGCAAATCGGCCTTGCCGTGTTAGGCTGTACAGCCACTTTAATATTTGCGTTTTTACCACTTTGTTTTTTACCTGAATCAGCAGGAGAGTTTATCCGTAGTCTACCGATGGCGGTTATCACGACAATTATTGCCTCTCTGTTTGTTTCATTAACTATTGTGCCTTTTTTAGCCAGTCAGTTAATGCCCAGAGAAGAACATGGCGAAAATGTAGTTTTAAGATTAATGAAACGTGGAATAGAGGG
This sequence comes from Chitinophaga pinensis, assembly GCA_943368675.1. GTDB lineage: Bacteria > Bacteroidota > Bacteroidia > Cytophagales > Spirosomataceae > Emticicia. The sequence goes on from CALRLN020000513.1 coordinate 794, forward strand.
TTCGTATCGCAAGATTCTTCACATGGCTTTGGCTCACCCGGTTATTAGTCTTTTAGTTGCGCTTGCTATTTTTGCGGGTAGCTTAGCTTTGATTCCCGTTGTGGGCACAAGTGTCTTCCCTCGTTCTGAAAAGCCCCAGTTTTTAATCAATATAGAAACGCCACTGGGGACCAGCATGTCTGAGACTAATCAGGCAGCCAGATTTGTAGAGAGTGAATTAGGCAAGAATGAAATAGTGAAAAACTATGCTACCAATGTGGGCAAGTCTAATCCACGTATCTATTATAATGTTATCCCGATGGGTGGCACAAGAGCTAATTATGCACAGATTTTCGTACAGTTGCAGGATGAGGTAGAAGTGCCGGAAAGAGAGCAATTTATTGATGAGCTAAGAGCCCGGTTCGATAACTATGCTGGTGCAAAAATCAGGGTAATTCAGTTTGAACAGGGGCCTCCGGTAGAAGCGCCTCTTGCTGTCAGAATATTCGGCGAAAATCTTGATTCATTACGAGCTATTTCTTTTCGTGTAGAAAAGGCTTTTAAAGAAACAAAGGGGACTATTTATGTGAGTAATCCATTATCTGCCCAGAATGTTGATTTGCGTGTCAATATCAATAAAGATAAAGTAGGGATGCTGGGTATTCCGACAGTAGATGTTGACCGGACTATCAGAATGGGAATTGCCGGGGTAAATATTGGTACTTATAATGAGGGAGATAATGATGATATAGCTATTAATGTAAGTCTGCCCCGTGGCCAATATGCTAATATGGATGTTTTCTCTAAAATGTTTATCGCCAATCAGGCCGGTAATCTGGTGCCGCTTAAACAGTTAGCCACTGTTAATTTTGAAACATCACCTAACAGAATTAACCATTATGACAAAGAGCGATATACTATTATATCTGCCTTTGTACAAAGTGGCTTCTTAACTCCAAAAGTAACGCAGGAAATTAGTGCGAAACTGACAGCAATGAAACTACCTAAAGGCTATGAGATAAAAATGGCCGGAGAGGTGGAGCGTTCGCAGGAAACGTTTGGCGGTTTAGGTACGATAATCATTATTACGATTTTCGGAATTATGGCTATTCTGATACTTGAATTCAAGACTTTCAAAAGTACATTTATCGTATTGTCTGTTATTCCATTAGGTATGATTGGTGCTATACTGATATTACTATTTACAGGCAATACGCTTTCTTTTACAGCTGTAGTAGGTATAATTGCCCTGGCGGGGATCGAAGTAAAAAACTCTATTCTATTGGTTGATTATACAAATTACTTAAGAAAAGAACAGGGTTTAAGTATTAACCAAGCCATTGAAGAAGCTGGCGAAACCAGATTTATTCCGATTGTGCTGACAACATTAACGGCTATTGGTGGTTTGATTCCTTTGGTATTAGAACATTCTCCTTTATATTCTCCCCTGGCGCTGGTAATGATCGGGGGTCTTATATCTTCGTTGATACTGACACGTATTGTTACTCCGGTTATGTATAAATTGCTTCCCCCGAAAATATAATCTCTTTTATTCAGGTTCTGGACTCAATCAATGTTTGCAGAACCTGAAAATTTCGTCATTCTTTTTGTCAGATGCAGCGTTTTATATACCTTGCATCAACCAAAGAGCAGCTATGAAAATAGATACTGCTACCTAAACAAAAATCTACAAGGCTACTATGGCAGATTTGCTGAAAATAAATGAGTTTCGGGATAATATCGTTAAACTCATCGAAGCAAAATTTGAATTAACAAAACTTGGTTTTCAGGAAAAAATAGAGGGAATTGCCGTACAGGCAATTTATGCATTGATTTTATTTATCCTCTCCATTACGGTTATTATCTTCCTTAGTATTCTAATGGCTGTTGGACTTAATGTCTGGCTGAAAAGTGCATGGTTAGGTTATCTTATTATTTTTCTGATATATGCGGGCATTCTTGTAACATTTGTTTTTGCTAAAGATAAAGTTCAGAATAAAATCAAGGAGCAGATTCAGGAAATGATTGATGAGAATCTGGATAAAGACTCTATTTAATTTGAATTTCGCAACTATTTATATAGTCATCATAGCTTTAAATTATCTGTTTTGATGTTTTTTAGAATCTACAGCTCACCTTGTGCCTTCGACCCCGCACAACTATCTTCTTTATGTTAAATCACCACATTTGATTTTTGCAAATAACAGATTGATACTTGCAAACACTATTTACTCCCCCCCTTCTACCTTTGCACCATCAAATTAATATTTATAACACGATGGCAGCAACAAATAAAATAGCTTTAGTTACGGGAGGTAGCCGGGGCTTAGGAAAAAACATGGCGCTAAAAATAGCCGAAAAAGGAATTGATGTAATTCTAACTTATAACACTCAGAAAGAAGAAGCTTCTGCCGTAGTAGCACAAATCGAACAATCGGGTCAAAAGGCTGTGGCCTTACAGCTGAATACAGGAGATTCTAAAAGTTTTGCTGATTTTTTCGGGCAATTGAAGTCTATTTTAAAAGAGACTTTTAATACTACACATTTCGATTTTCTGATTAATAATGCAGGTATTGGTCGTCATACAGCTTTTGCAGAAACCACAGAGGAAGAATTTGATTTACTTATGAACATTCATTTTAAAGGTGTTTTCTTTCTTACACAAAAGGCGTTGGATTTATTAAATGATGGCGGAAGAATCGTTAATGTCTCATCAGGTCTGGCGCGTTTCTCTTTACCGGGTTATTCGGCTTATGGTTCTATGAAAGGAGCCATCGAAACATTAACCAGATATTTAGCAAAGGAACTTGGTACTCGCGGGATTGCCGTAAATGTAGTCGCTCCCGGGGCTATTGAAACCGACTTTGGTGGTGGAGCGGTAAGAGACAACACACAGTTAAACCAAATGGTGGCAAGTATTACTGCACTTGGCCGGGCAGGTCTGCCTGAAGATATTGGTGGAGTAGTGGCTTTTTTATGTACAGAAGAAGCCAGATGGATAAATGCTCAAAGAATTGAAGTGTCAGGCGGAATGAATTTATAAAACCTACTGGGTGGCACTTTCCTGGTGCCACCTGTTTTTTCGTTTAATCTTTGATTTCATTAAACTAAAAAAGTTATCCGTATAACAGATAACTTTTAAAACCTTCCTCTTTTTATCAGAGTCCCACTAGACTCTAAAAAATCGTTGTCTATGGTAGAATAGCCGACCATTTTCATGACTCAATGTTATTTATTACTGATTGTATTAATAGG
>CALRLN020000514.1:0-4026 GCA_943368675.1 Chitinophaga pinensis
GTTTCTGATTGTTGGCAGCCACCACAGTTGCCTGAACAGCACCGAATTGTCTGATTTCAGTTTTACGTTCACGTCCTTTGCCGTATTTCTTTAACAAATCTTTAAAGAAATGGATGGTATAACGCACAAGGTTTAACAGGTTGTCTTCTACTTCGGCTAATTCCTGCTCCAGGCGGCGCATCAATTCATCGGCCTTGAATGAGTCGTATTTAGAAATACGTTTGATTTTGATTTCGCACAAACGTAAAATATCTTCTTCTACAATCTCTCTGTAAAAATCTTTCTTGAAAGGCTCCAGACCTTTATCAATAGTCTCTATTACCGCCTCAAAAGTCTCGCACTCTTCAATATCACGGTAGATACGGTTTTCGATAAAGATTTTTTCTAATGAACTATACAGTAACTTTTCTTTTAACTCATGCTTTTTGATTTCAAGTTCCCTTTTCAGCAGGTGCATGGTCTGATCAGTAGACAGACGTAGAATCTCGCTGACAGAAACGAAATGTGGCTTTTCATCAATAATTACACAAGCGTTGGGAGAAACCGAAACTTCACACTCGGTAAAAGCATAAAGTGCATCAATAGTAATATCAGGCGAAGTATTAGGTGCTAAATGCACAATAATCGATACTTCTTTAGCCGTATTGTCTTCTACCTTTTTGATTTTTATTTTACCCGCATCATTGGCTTTAATGATCGAGTCAATGAGCGAAGTAGTAGTAGTGCTGAAAGGAATTTCCTTAATAACGAGTGTCTTTTTGTCTAACTCGGCAATTTTAGCTCTTACTTTTACTTTTCCGCCTCTTGCACCATCATTATAGGTACTTATATCAATCATTCCTCCTGTCAGAAAATCAGGATAAAGCTGAAAGGATTCTTTTTTCAGGCAGGCAATAGAGGCTTCACAAACTTCTATAAAATTATGCGGGAGAATCTTTGTTGAAAGACCAACGGCGATTCCCTCCACACCCTGTACTAACAATAATGGAAATTTTGCCGGAAGATTGGTAGGCTCACGTTTGCGGCCGTCATAAGACATCTGCCATTCGGTAGTGTCTTCATTGAACAACACATCATTGGCAAATTTTGATAACCTTACCTCTATGTATCGGGGAGCAGCGGCACCATCGCCGGTTCGTATATCTCCCCAGTTCCCCTGGGTATCGAGCAATAAATTTTTCTGTCCCATTGAAACTATGGCATCACCAATAGAGGCATCTCCATGCGGGTGATACTGCATGGTAGAACCAATAACGTTGGCAACTTTATTAAAGCGGCCATCGTCCATTTCTTTAAGGGCATGCATTACACGGCGCTGTACAGGTTTCAGTCCGTCTTCAATGGCAGGTACAGCTCGTTCTAGAATTACATAAGATGCATAGTCGAGAAACCAGCTCTCAAACATATCATCAATAACTTCTTTTTGCTGAAGCGGATCGTACTTAGGATTTTCTTCACTCATGGGAGTCAATACAAGAAAGCATTAATTTAGGGTATATTCAAATGTTGTTATGCGAACGGCGTCTGGCGGCTGAGTGTAACAAATTTTTGGCAGATATGGCGAAATTTATCATAGCACGATTTTCTTACAGATTCAACTATAATTTTAAACATACTCTTAAGAGCAAATATAGCAAAAAAATACTAAATATCAGCCTGGAATGCACAAAAAAGGACTTACTCTGCGTAAATCCTTTCAAGTTATTCCTATATATTCCGGTGAGTATCAGGCAGCATCAAAATTTTCACTTACCTTGTCCCAGTTCACAACATTCCAGAAGGCGGCAATATAATCGGCACGTTTATTCTGGTATTTCAGGTAATAGGCATGCTCCCAAACGTCAATTGCCAGAACAGGCGTTCCTTTATCGGTTGCTACATCCATTAAAGGATTATCCTGATTCGGCGTAGAAGTGATTTTTAATTTTTTATCAGGGCCGACAATCAGCCAGGCCCAACCAGAACCAAAACGGGTAGTAGCCGCTTTGGTAAACTCTTCTTTCATTTTATCAAAACTCCCGAAACTGCTGTTGATGGCTGCTGCGAGTTTGCCTTTAGGAGTACCCCCGGCTTTAGGACCCATTATTTGCCAGAAGAATGTATGATTCCAGTGCCCACCACCATTGTTTCTGACAGCCACAGGATATTTGCTTATATCTTTAATCAATTGTGCTAATGGAATTTTTTCCATATCTGTACCGGCAATGGCTTTATTCAGGTTATCTACGTATGCTTTATGATGACGGTCATGGTGAATCTCCATAGTCATTTTATCGATATGCGGTTCTAATGCGTCGCTAGCGTAAGGAAGAGGGGCTAAAGTATACATGCCTTCGAAGCTTACCGGCTTGGCGAAAACATCACCCATTTTCAATAAAAAAGAGCTTCCGACAATGGCTTTGATGAAATCTTTTCTGTTCATGGTTTATGCAGGGGATTTATGATAAAGAGAATTGAAATGTGACTGACACAAATATAAAGACTTAAAGCTTATAAACTTCATTAAAAAACGTTTCTAGTTTAAACAAATCCAGTTGGCCGTTTGTTCGGACACCGCTGCATAAATCTAAACCATAAGGCTGTACGTTTTCGATGGCTGCTCTCACATTTTCGGCTTTTAAGCCACCTGCCAGAAACACCGGTACTTTAGCCTGCTCTACAATTTTACGGCTTAGCGCCCAGTTGTGTAAGCGCCCTGTTCCACCAAGTTCTTTAATAGTAAGGTTAGGGTTTCCTGAATCAAGCAGTAGTGAGTCTACGTGTTCGGCTATTGCCAGCGCTTCATCAATGCTTTTCTCATCAACCACGTGTATTACTTGTACTATCTTTATAGTGGGTATCTCACGCCTGAAATCAGCATAGCTGCCCGAGGCAATGGCATCTACAATCTGGATTACATTGCTGTTAACTGATTGCTGATGCTCAATAATAGCTCTGGTATCTGTGCGGCTGGTCAATAAAAAAGAAGCAACGGGCGGAGGTATGGTAGCAATAATTTCACGGATCAGTTCATCTGCAATAGGACCGGGGCCGCTGGGCATTTTAGCTACCAGGCCTAGTGCGGATGCTCCAGAACTAATGGCATCCTGCGCCTCCTGAATACTACTGATACAGCAGATTTTAATACGCGGAATCTTATTTGATTTTTGCATTGTCATGCGTTTTTAAAAATATAAACAGGTGTTTTTCAGAAAGTCTACTCGTAGGCTATCCGGCTTAGAATACTTCTACCCAGCGTAACTTCATCTGTATACTCCAGATCTCCTCCGATAGGAATACCGCGTGCAATAGTACTGATTTTAACCGGGAACGCTTTAAGTTTCTTTTGCAGATAAAAAGCCGTAGTGTCACCCTCCATTGTTGGGCTTAAGGCTAGAATTATTTCCTGTATTTTTTCGTTTTCGTCAGCCTGTTCAATTCTTTTAAGCAAAGAATCTATGTTCAGGTCATTTGGCCCTACGCCCATTAACGGCGAAATGATTCCGCCTAAAATGTGGTATAAGCCTCTGTATTGAGCCGTATTTTCTATAGCCAGCACATCCCGGGTGTCTTCAACAATGCAAATAATCTGCTGCTCCCGACGGGGTGAGCTACATATCTGGCAAAGCTCTGAGTCAGAAATGTTATGGCATTTACGGCAGTAGGTTGTCTGGGTACGCATGGCTATAAGCGCATCAGCCAGAAGCTGTGTCTGGGTTTCTTCTCTTTTCAGTAAATGCAAAACCAGTCTCAAGGCAGATTTTTTTCCAATACCGGGGAGCTTTGAGATTTCAACGACAGCGTCTTCTATTAGTTTTGAGGGGAAGTTCAACGTTATTCAGACCTTTTGGTATAATTGATATATTGTAATGGATTTATACAATTTTACAGACCGACAACCATGCCTTATTTCAGCATTACTTCAGCCGATATTTTTCTTCTGCAAATTTCATTTCTCATAGGAGCTAACTCTTCAAAATCTCCTGATTTTACGCCACATTGCCCTTTATAGTGAATGATAAGTGTACATTGTTCTGCCTGCTCGGG
>CALRLN020000515.1:0-4022 GCA_943368675.1 Chitinophaga pinensis
AAAACATCTCTACTATTAAGCCTGTTAACCTTGTTCGTCTTTAGCTTTACCTGTGCCAGCGCACTGGATAAAGAGCAGATGATAAAAGAATGGGAAAGAGCAAAAGCTTATACCAAATTATATCTTGAAACAATGCCTGATGATGGTTATGATTTCAAACCATCTCCCGATATTCGTTCATTTGCGCAGCAGATGCTTCACCTCACAGACGCCAACTATAATTTTGCTTCATTGGCAAGTGGCATTAAAAGCCCGATTGAAAGAGGGGCTTCTGAAAAATCAGAAGACAAATCGAAGGCAGCAACTACTAAAATGGTTTTAGATAGTTATGATTTTGTGATTAACGCCATAAAAGGTATGACTGACGAGCAAATGAAAGAAATGGTAAAATTCGGTAACAGAGGAGACATGAGCAAAGAAATGGTTTTTGCCAAAGCTTTTGAACATCAGACCCACCACCGAGGACAAACCACCATTTATATCCGCATGAAAGGTATTAAACCACCCAATGAAATGTTATTCTAAGTAAAATTCAGCCCGTTTGAAAGAAAATCAAACGGGTTTTTTATTTGTACAAATTCAGACAATAAATCTTAAAAAAGTCGAACAAAATTCTTTACTTTGGCGTTTTATTATTAGAAAAATCCAAAATTGCTTCGGCTATAAATACTATGGAACCTAATATTCCTGATACCACCCAAAAGCGCATCGTGATAGTTGGTGCGGGTTTTGGAGGCTTGGCACTTGCACAAAAAATTGCCAAACGAGATGTCCAGATTGTACTGATTGACAAAAATAATTACCACCAGTTTCAGCCACTTTTTTATCAGGTTGCTATGGCAGGTCTTGAACCAAGTTCTATTTCGTTTCCGCTTCGTAAAATTTTTCAGAGAAAGAAGAATGTTCATATCCGTATTACCAATGTCAACAGGGTAGTGCCGGAAGAAAACAAGATTGTTACTGATTTGGGTGACATTAAATATGACTATCTGGTGCTTGCCACAGGTGCAGGGACTAATTTCTTTGGCATGAAAAACATGATTGACAATGCCATACCGATGAAGTCAGTCTCGGAAGCCATTTACCTTCGCAACAGAGTGTTACAGAATTTTGAAGATGCTCTGACCGCCGAAGATGCTGATACCCGTGAAGGCTTACTCAACATGGTTGTCGTAGGAGGTGGGCCGACAGGTGTGGAAGTGTCAGGCACTCTGGCAGAAATGAAGCACATCATTCTGCCGAAAGATTATCCGGATATGGATTTTAATATGATGAAAATTTACCTGTTTGAGTCTTCGAATGAAGTGCTGGAAGTAATGTCAGACGAAGCTTCAGCCAAGGGTAGGGAATATCTTGAGCGTTTGGGCGTAATAGTTAAAACAGGTGTAAGAATCACAGATTTTGATGGTAAATATGCCTATACCAGCACTAATGAAAAAATCCGGACCAATAATGTGGTGTGGGCTGCTGGTGTTAAAGGTAATACACTTGATGGTTTTGCTCCGGAAATTTATGGACGTGGCGGACGTATGAAAGTGAATCATTTTAACCAGGTTGAAGGATTTGCCAATGTTTTTGCTGTAGGTGACATTGCCCTGATGAGTGGAGACGAGAAATTCCCGAACGGGCATCCGCAGATGGCGCAGCCTGCAATACAGCAGGGAAATTTGCTGGCAAAAAATATTCTCAGATTGATGAGAGGCGAAACTCTGCAAGGATTTGAATATAAAGATTTAGGTTCAATGGCCACAGTCGGACGAAATCTTGCTGTTGTAGATTTACCATTCTGGAAATTCCAGGGTGCTTTTGCCTGGTATGTATGGATGTTTGTACACTTGATGTCAATTCTGGGCATTAAAAACAAACTCATGGTATTTATTAACTGGCTATGGAGTTATATTACTTATGACCAGTCATTACGATTGATTATCCGGCCTAAGACGAAAATCAGTAATTCTTAAGTGAATATTTAGAAAGAGGCTGTCTAAAAAGTCAAAGTGTGCAGAATATTATTTGGTAAAGGACAACCCCACACCCTAAATCCCTCTCCCCAACAGTGGGGAGAGGGACTTTTTAGCCCTTCCCCACTGTTGGGGAAGGGTTGGGATGGGGTCATTGCCAAATATAATTTGGCTCTAAAAACTTTTTAGACACCCTCTTTTGCTTTTTATAAAACCATGAAGCAAATCTATATTTTCAGTGGTCTGGGTGTAGATGAAAGAGTATTCCAATTTCTTGATTTTACAGGGTTTGAGGTGACTTTCATTAAATGGATAAAACCTGATGTAAATGAAAGTATGGAAGCCTATGCAAAAAGATTAGCAACTCAGATAACAGCCAGAATACCAATTTTAATTGGGCTTTCATTTGGAGGTATGGTGGCAACGGAGGTCGCTAAGTTTGTATCTACCGAAAAAGTCATTCTGATTGCCTCAGCAAAAACCTACAGGGAAGTCCCGATTTATTATCGTTGGGCAGGATATTTAAAACTGCATAAGCTTTTGCCGGCTACACTTTTGAAACAACATACTTTTGTCAGTAATTGGGCTTTTGGAATAGAAAGCGAAGCGGATAAAATTTTGCTGAAAGAAATTCTTAAAGATTTAGATGAAGATTTTCTGAAATGGGCAATTGATAAAATTATGTGTTGGAAGAACACAGCTATCCACCCAGGTACCGTACATATACACGGAGATAATGACCGTATTTTGCCTTTACATTTTGTGAATGCTGATCAGAGAGTGAAGGGTGGATGGCATTTTATGACGGTTAATAAAGCAAAAGAAATAACAAAACTACTTCGTTCGCTACTTCTATAAAGAGACTCCTCTTCGTTATTGTCTTTCGCAAAGAAATTATGAATATAACAGGATATTCTGTAACTTTCAACTGTTTTTCAACCTGACAAATAATTAACCTATCCAACCTATACTCATGAAGAAAATTCTCTTTCTCCTTTTTCTTAGTATTTATGCATTTGCCCAGAAAAACACCTCTCTTCCACGAAGCACACCCGAGGCAGAAGGCGTTTCGAGTGAAAGCATCAACCAGTTTTTAGAAGCTGCATCCAAAAGCAAGCATGAGTTTCATAGTTTTATGATTGTCCGCCACGGCAAAGTAGTTTCAGAAGGTTGGTGGAATCCTTATCGGGCCGATTTGAAACATACGATGTATTCGTGCAGTAAAAGTTTTACAGCTACCGCAGTGGGTTTTGCAGTAGCAGAAAAACGTTTGACAGTAAATGATAAAGTTATTTCTTTCTTCCCGGATGATTTGCCTAAAACAGTAAGCCCGAATCTGGCTGAACTGAAAGTAAAAGATTTATTGAGCATGAGTGCCGGACAGGTACCTGATCCTACAGGCCCGGTTGCTGTTAGTGATAATTGGGTTAAAACGTTTTTAAGTACACCTGTAGTAAACCAGCCTGGAACAAAATTCCTGTACAATTCTGTAGCAACCTATATGCTTTCAGCCATTGTGCAGAAGGTAACCGAAGAAAAAATAGTTGACTACCTGAAACCAAGATTATTTGACCCGCTAGGCATTGATGGCATTGATTGGGAAGTTAGTCCCCAAGGAATTAACACAGGTGGCTGGGGCCTTAGGGTCAAGACAGAAGATATGGCAAAATTCGGACAGTTATTTCTGCAAAAGGGTATGTGGAAAGGCAAACAGATTTTACCCGCCTCATGGGTTGAAGAAGCCAGCACCATGAAAATAATGCAGGACCCTGATGCACCGCAAGCCAAAAAAGATTCAAGCGATTGGCTGCAAGGGTATTGTTACCAGATGTGGCGCTGCCGGAATAATGCCTATCGTGGCGACGGTGCCAATGGTCAGTTTATTATCGTAATGCCAGATCAGGATGCCGTAGTTTTGCTGACAGCTGAAGCCCCGGATATGCAATCAGAAATTAATTTGGTCTGGAAATATATTCTACCAGCATTTAAGCCTAAAAAATTGCCTGCAAATCCGAAAGCATTGGCAAGTCTTAAAGAAAGAGTGAGTCAACTAGCTCTTAC
>CALRLN020000516.1:0-4019 GCA_943368675.1 Chitinophaga pinensis
GTAATAATATGAGGTTGCTGCCAGACCAGATAAGACCCAACCGACGAAGCAGTCTCACCGCCTGAGTAATCCGTCATTTTTTGCCATCTTGCACCTTTAAAACCTTGCCTTTGTGCTATTTTTTTAGCTACAGGCAGAGCTGTTTTATACCAGCCGAGGCTGTTTTCCAGCAAATCAATTCTTCCCCATAAAGCAAAATGCAGGCTATGCCACCAGTGCATTTCAAGGTGAGATTTACCAAACCAGCTATTGTATGTAAGTCCGGTTTCTTGTGAAGGAGTTGCTGAAGTGCATTGCACTTTTGTCAGATACTGAGATAATACAATGCGGCGCTCCAATTCATTCGCCCGTACATCAGTACTACCCGAAAAATCAATAGCACCGCCTGAACCCCAGAATTTATTCCAGGCAGATTGACTGTTTGCACTTACTTCACCAAAGTTTACCTGAGATGGTGATGATAACTTTTCAGAAAAATCGCATGTAAAAGACCAAGTACCAGCCTGGGTGGATGGCTGAATAATAAAGAAATGTGCCTGCTTAACCCTGGATTGAATAGATTGGTTTGAGTTAATGACAATATTGTAACTGAAATTATCGATTTTATGCCGTACCAACATTCGCTTTTCTCCTTGTTTGGTAATAATTGACGAATGTTTATCATAATCAGTCCAGTTATTGCCATTATCAAGAAATTTATCAGTCGGAAAAGGAATTCTGATTCTCAGAAATAATTGTCCGGATTTAATTAAAGGAGACTCAACTGACACAGCTACCATATCCTTTAGACTATGGCAAACGGTTTTAACATCAACGGGTTGGCCGTCAAAAATAAAATGACTTGAAATTACACCATTCCATAAATCAAGGGTCTGGTCAACTTCACTAATATCATTAATCTGTGCTTTGGTGCCATCTTTCTGATATAATTCAAACCCAATATTCCCTAATTGTAACCGATGAGGGTTTTGCCTTAGAAAATTAACAGCGTCTTTTTTTCGCTGCGGTTCAGCAATCTGAGTGGCATATATAACTTTTCTTCCATGACTTTCCATTTCTTTAAAACTTTCTTCAATCGTATACTTTTTCGTATTCGGGAAACTATGCCAACCCCAGTCAGACTGAGTGCCTAAAGGAATTCCATTAGCATAATAATCAGGGAACGTTTGTAAGCCGGTGGCATCTACAGTAAATGCAAAACTGCCATTCCCGACCGTAAGTGAAGCAAGCGTATCTAAGGATTTTACTGTTACATTATGACGGCTGACCAATGCTTGACGGTTAATCTTCTGGGCAAAGACAAGAATAGGACAAGCGAGAAAAAGCAAAATTTTCAGTAGCCGCAATTGGAGAATCATTTGTGTTATCGGGGAATTTCCTTGAACCAAAGATAATGATAATCTACAATTTTCCTCTCATGCTCTCTCATGTTAATGAAAATTTTTCATTGAAAAATCACATTTCTTCAAAATAGTCGGCAACTACAGGCAGGTTCTCATCAGAATTTTACATCAATAATGAACTTTCTGCCTTAAAAAATTATTTTAAAACTATATCTTATCTAATATTAGTTTAATGAAGAAATCAGAAATTAATTTTACAATCGAGTTAGATGCAACCAGAATTCCGGAGAAAATTTTCTGGGACGCTACAGAGAATCCGAATGAAGGAATCAATGAAAGCAAGGCTATTTCAATCAGTGTATGGGACCATTATCATAAAGGTTTATTAGGAATTAACCTTTGGACCAAAGATATGGCTACTGATGAAATGAAGCACTTTGCAATAGATATTGTGGGAAATGTGGCGCAAATGGTGGCTGATTCTACAGGAGATAAGAAAATGATTGAAATTTTGGAAAGTACCTGCAGAAGTCTGAAAAGACATCTTGATGAGGAACAAAAAAATAATCCTCAATAAAATCAACATCAATTCTGTAAAAGAACAGGGCATCCTATTTATTTAGAATGCCCTGTTCTTTTTAATGACCCGAGGAGCCTTTGGAGGCTCTTTTAGGCTTTATTATTTTTGTCCAGGTCAGAAATTTAATCACTGGATAAGTAGGATCTATTTCATACCATTTTTTTCCGAAATTAGAAGACATGGGATGTTTGTGGTGATTGTTCTGAAATAACTCACCAAGCATCAGAAAATCAAAAAATAATGAGTTTTTAGATTCATCTCTATTATCAAAGTTCTGATAGCCGTATTTATGTCCACTCCAGTTTACTATAGCTCCATGAATCGGCCCCATCAGAAAATGAATTGGTAATAAAAAGAAAAAGCCCCAGTGAATATCAAAATAGAAAAAACCAATTACATAAAACAACACATAACTTACCCCCCAACTTACTCTTGAAATCCAGGTATCACCAATTTTGTCGATGATTTTCCACTCTGGCAAGTCTTTTTCGAATCTTTCTTCAATTTTGTATTTATAATTCAATAGCGCATTATAAATTTCTTTGGTTTTCCACATCATTGTAAAAACATTCTCGGTATGATGCGGTGAATGAGGGTCTTTCTCGGTATCGCTATAAGCGTGATGCATACGGTGCAGGATGGCATAAGAGCGTGGATTAAGATAAGATGAACCTTGTGAAATATATGTCAGGAAATAGAAGAACTTTTCCCAGAACTTATTCATTGTAAACATTTTATGCGCAGAATATCTATGCAAAAAGAATGTTTGACTAAATAATGACAAGTACCAGTGTCCAATAAAAAAAGATAATGCGGCAACCATTTTTGAATGTTAGTAATTAGATTAAAATGCAAATATAAAATGTAAACGATTAAATCCGTAATAATGTTACCATGTTGCAAAAGAAAGGACAAAGTTCTTCAAAATATCCAACTCAATCACTACGAATTATCCAATTTGAAATTATCAGTAGTTTGTGAAAGCATATTGCACCAGATTTGCCCCCATTTGCAGGGCTTTCAGACGAAGTTCCTCAGGGTCATGATACACAGCCTGGTCTTCCCATCCGTTTCCTAAATCGCATTCGTAACTATAATAGCAAACCAATCTGCCTTGCCATATAAGCCCAAAGCCCTGCGGAGGCAGATTATCATGCTCGTGCACTTTGGGTAAACCGTTGGGAAACTTATATTTCTGCTGATAAATAGGATGGGCATAAGGCAATTCTACAAACTCCAGTTCAGGAAATACCTTTTTCATTTCACGTCTGATAAATTTATTCAAACCATAATTATCATCAATATGTAAAAAACCGCCGGAAACTAAATATCTTCTTAAATTCTGTACTTCTGCATCAGTAAAGACTACATTTCCATGTCCGGTCATATGTATAAAAGGATATTGAAAAATATCCCCACTCCCAACCTCCACTATGTCTTCTTCCGGATACAAATTCATCTTTAGATTCTGATTACAGAATTTTATGAGATTAGGTAATGATGTTTTATTAGCATACCAGTCTCCGCCGCCACCATATCTTAGCTTGGCAATTTTCAGAGTAGGTTGTTGCGCCAGTATATGGCTTATTGCAACAAAAAACAATATAAAGCTCAGTGTAATAATTTTAATAATCTTTTTCATTGAATAAATTTTCAAGGTTAATAGTCTTTTATAACCGGATTATTGCTTAATGTGCATGCAACAATCCCTGCGGTTTCTGTTCTTAATCTGGCGTTTCCCAAAGTAACCCACTGGAAATTTTCCTGTTTTGCCTGTTGAATCTCTTCATTCGAAAAATCACCTTCCGGACCAATCAGTATACAATAAGATGATTCGGGTTTCAGTAAACTTAGCAAAGGTTTAGAATCATTTGCCAGATGTGCCAGAAATTTTTGTTGCTGCTTAACGGTTTTCAGAAATTTATCAAATGGCACCGGCTCATTTATCTTTGGCAGATAAGCTTTAAGTGACTGTTTCATTGCTGAAACTGCTATTTTTTCAAGCCTTTCCAGTTTCTGCTGTTTTCTTTCTGAGTGTTTTGTAAGTATTAACGAAATTTCGTCTATTCCTATTTCAACACTTTTTTCAATAAACC
>CALRLN020000517.1:0-4000 GCA_943368675.1 Chitinophaga pinensis
GCGAATTGGGTACTGTTTTCGATGCAGCTATTTTTCAGAATTACCTGTATCTGGCCACTAATCATGGGGTGTTTTATACTTCTTTAAGTAAACCTGACCGAAAGTTTATACTACTGCCAAATACGCAGAACCAGACGTGGGATCTGGAAGTAATAGATAATCAGTTATTCTGCGGGCATAATAATGGTACGTTCAGAATAGACAAACTAAAAGCCACCCCTATTTCAACCATTACAGGTGGCTTGGTTATTAAATCTTTACGAAATTATCCCAATCACCTCATTCAGGGTACTTATACCAAATTATGTATCTATGAAAAGGATAAAAAAGGGCAATGGGTATTTTCTCATACTATTGATAATTTTTCGGCCCCTATCAAACAACTGGAAGAGGATGCAAAGGGTAATATTTTTATCAATACGCTTAATAATGGTATTTTTAAACTCAGGTTATCGGCGGATTTAAAGAAAGTTGAAGAACAAACTGCTATTAAGCAAGATTTTATTCCTAAGAACCTGACTAAAATCAGAGATAAAATTGTGATTACAAGTGATAGGGGAATTCTGGAATATGATGACGCAAGAAAATCTTTTCAGTCTGAACCGGAAGTTAAAGAACATGCAAATACCCAGAAAATATTTGTTATCAGCGACGACGAGCAATGGTATCTGAAAAATAACGGTTCATTCGGCACTGTATCACCACAAAATATCTGGCTCGAACTACCATTGAAGAAAGATACCTGGGTAAGCGATTATGAGAACTTAAAGGTATTTGGTTCGACTTTCTTCTTTTGCAAAGAAAATGGATTTACCATTCTTGACAGAAACAGTATTCCTGGTCTGCTCGGATTAAAGGGCAAAAAGCCCATTATCCGGAGTGTAAAAGTAGAAAATCACCCTGAGTTAAGTCAGTTTTTTACTGAAAACGATCCTGGACAAAATCTGGTGTTCAGTTATAATCAGAATACCCTCGATTTTACTTTCAGTTCTACCGATTATTCAGCATCTGTAAAATTCAGCTATTGGCTGGAAAATAATATGAGTCGCTGGTCAGAGTTTTCTGAGAATTACGAAAAAGAGTTTAATAACCTTTCACCGGGTTCTTACACACTGCATTTACGCACAAATACAAGCGATACTGAAACCATACTTCATTTTACTGTTAAAGACCCGTGGTACTGGAACAACTGGAGCAAGGCTTTGTATCTGATATTGTTTATGGGTGTGTATTATTATTTATATAAACTGCATCTGAAAAGGCTGAAAGAACAGAATAAGAAATTAGTCCAGGAAAAAGAAGAAGAGCTTAAAAGACAACAGGAGAAAAGCAAGCAGGAAATTATTAGACTGAGGAATGAACAACTGGAGCAGGATATTATCAGGAAGTCAGAAGAGCTGGCGAATTCGACCATGCAACTGATTAAAAAGAACGAACTCCTGCAAAAACTGAAAGCAGAGAGCCAGGAATTAGAAAACCAGACTAAAACCGGATCATTGGGGCATATTATTAAATTAATAGATAATAACATTTCATCCGGCCACGACTGGCAGGTATTTGAACAAAACTTCAATCGGGTACATGAGGAGTTCTTTAAGAAATTTCTGGAGCGGTATCCGAATCTTTCTGCCGGAGACTTAAGGCTGTCTGCCTATTTACGAATGAATCTTTCGTCGAAAGAAATTGCCCAATTATTGAACATCACCTACAGAAGTGTTGAGTTGAAGCGGTACAGACTCAGAAAAAAACTGAATATGGAAACAGATGAAAATCTGGTTGAATGGTTAATCGGGGAGTTTTAGGAAGAGAAGAAATTCTATTCTCTCCCCTATTCTTTACTGGTTCTTGTAAACCTTCCCGTCTTTCATCACAAAAACCATTTTCTTTTCAATCAGCGTGACATCTTGTTGAGGATCGCCATCAACGGCAACAATATCCGCCCACTTGCCTGCACTGATCGAACCGGTTTTATCTTTGATACCGATCAAGTCGGCTGCATTGATAGTGGCAGCCTTAATTGCCTGTACCGGAGTAAGGCCGTATTTGACCATGTAAAAGAATTGTTTAGCATTATCACCGTGCGGATAAACACCCGAATCGGTACCAAAAGCTACTTTTACACCTGCTTTAACGGCTTTCTGAAAATTCTCTCGTTGGGTCCTGCCTACCAGTTTTTCTTTATCGATGATTTTCTGCGGAACACCCATTTTCGAGTATTCGCTCAGAATATAATCATCGTTATAAATATCTGCCACCAGATACGTTCCTTTTTCTTTCATGATTCTGATACCCTCATCATTCAGAAAGCTACCATGTTCGATAGAAGCCACCCCTGCTTTGGCAGCCATTATAATACCTTCGGCACCATGTGCATGAGCAGCTACTTTTTTACCCCATAGATGCGCTTCAGCTACAATGGCATTCATTTCTTCCTGCGAGTATTGCGGTGCACCTACTGATTCTTCTTCAGTCAATACCCCTGCTGTTGCACCAAACTTTATCAAATCAGCGCCATATTTAATATTCTTCCGTACCATTTTCCGCACACCGTCAACACCGTCAGCAACTCCTGATTCCTGCTGAAAATGAACATAAGGCGAAAATCCGGTCAGGTCTCCATGGCTTCCGGTTGCGCCAATAAAAAATCCGGCTACATACAAGCGTGGGCCCGGGACTTTCCCGGCATTAATGGCATTTCTTAAAGCAATATCTATATATTCACTTGCCCCTACATCTCGGCAGGTAGTGAAACCTGCTTCGAGCGTACGTTTGGCATAAATATGTGCTGTAATAGCTACATCTATCGGAGATTTACGGAACAGGTCTTCCATGTAGTTCTCCGGTTGAAATGTAATATGTGTATGGCAGTCTATCAGACCCGGTAGAACTGTTTTTTTGCTAAGGTCTATTACCTCTGCATTGGCAGGAATTTTAACATTTACCCCCACCTCACTGATTATATTATCCTTGATGATAATCACCTGATTATCAAGAAAAACTCCTTTTTCACTATCGAATAATTTACCTGCTTTGATGGCGGTAATCCGTTCCTGTGAATAAGCACAAATACTGAAAAGATACAATAAAACAAAAAATAGTTTTTTCATAAACATAGCAGACATTAATGGGAAGTATAATCTCTTGTACAATTTTGCCACAATGTACACAAGTAGTCACTATGTTACACTATAATATAAGAACCAATTGCAGAAATCCAATTGTCCACTTTGTGCACATTATGGCAATTCTAAATGGCAATCAATTATGCTTATTTCTTGCTACAACCTAATTTCAAAGTTACACTATTGTTTTCGAAGCTATAATTAACCTAAACTCTCAACCCGGAGTGTCACCGCACGCTTATGCGCCTCTAAAGACTCAGCCTCAGCCATCAGTTCCACAGTTTTGCTGATATTTTTAATGCCTTGTTCCGAAATTTCCTGAAAGGTTATTTTTTTCACAAAACTATCGAGAGAAACCCCGCTATAAGCTCTTGCATATCCATTAGTGGGCAGTGTATGATTCGTACCGGATGCATAATCTCCACATGATTCAGGCGTATAATTACCCAGGAATACAGAACCTGCATTTACAATCTTTTCAGCTACCTCAGGATAATTTTCTACCGATAAAATCAGGTGTTCAGGCGCATAATCATTGATTAAGTCAATACAATCTTTTTCGCTTTCAAGCAGAATAATCTTTGAGTTTTCAATAGCCTGCGCTGCCAAATCTTTTCTGGGTAGTCGATTTAATTGCCCGGAAACGGCAAGATTTACTGCTGAAACCATTTTTTTACTGGTAGTTACCAAAAGCACCTGGCTATCTGCTCCGTGCTCGGCCTGAGAAAGTAAATCTGAGGCAATAAAAGACGGTATAGCCGAATCATCTGCCATTACGGCCACTTCTGATGGCCCTGCGGGCATATCAATCGCTATTCCCTCTTTGCTCAATAATTGTTTAGCAGCGGTTACGAACTGATTGCCTGGCCCGAATATCT
>CALRLN020000518.1:0-3964 GCA_943368675.1 Chitinophaga pinensis
AGGCACAGAAATACTTCAAAACCATACCATTATTATTGACAAAGGCATCATCACTGCTCTGGAACCCTCAGATAAAGTCAGTCATGAAAATACAAACACCATAGACCTGGCAGGTAAACATATTGCAGCAGGTTTTATTGATACACACATCAATGGCGGACAAAAACACTATTTTACCCAATACCCTACCGAAGAAACCATAGCTGATATTTATGAATCAAGCCTGGCGCTGGGTACAACTCATGTATTACCCTGCCTCATTACTTCTCCTTTGGAAAATATTCTGCAAGGCATAGAAGTTACCAGAAGTTATATGCAGAAAAACCCTGATTCGGGGGTATTAGGTATGCACCTGGAGGGGCCTTTTCTGAATCTGGCCAAAAGGGGTGCGCACTTAGCTGCGTATGTTAGAAAACCAACTAATGCCGAGCTGGAGGAAATTATGAAATATGGCAAAGATGTAATAAAAATCATGACGATTGCTGCTGAAAATTTTACTGATGAGCAGTTGGACCTATTACTGGAAAGTGGCATAAAACTCTCATTAGGACACTCAAATGCTACCTTTAAACAGGCTCAATATGCCTACCGGAAAGGCATCAGCCTGTGTACGCACCTCTACAATGCCATGACCCAGATGGGCCACCGTGAGCCTGGCGTAGTTGGAGCCACATTCGATAACCCCGATGTTTATGCACCTATCATTCTGGATGGTTTCCATTGTGATTATGCAGCGGCCCGGATTGCCTATAAAATCAAAAAAGACAAGTTATTCCTGATTTCTGATGCGCTTTTTGTGGGCGGCAAAGTTACACATTTTCAATGGGAGGAGTTTGATGCTTATCTGAAAGACGGACAGTACCGGAATTCGGAGGGTAATCTGGCAGGGGCAGCTATTTCAATGGCAGATGGGGTAAAGAATGCAGTTCAGAAAGTAGGCATCAGTATCGAAGAAGCTATCAAAATGGCTACTATCCGTGCTGCAAAAGCAGTAGGCATGGAGCAAACCATCGGGCAGATTGCCACAGGCTTTCCGGCAAAATTTGTGGTTTTTGATGAAGCATTGGCTCATTTTGAGCCTTTGGTCGTGAAGTGAGGCGACCGTAAATAATCATCCAAATTTTAACCTCAACAAAATATATTAAAAAACATTTGTAAAATAATACCGATTGGTATAATTTTGCATTAACAACCTGATACGGATATGAGTAAAGCAGCCAGGACAAAAGAATTTATTATTGAAAAAACCGCACCTATATTTAATGTAAAGGGATATGCGGGTACTTCATTGAATGATATAACCGATGCCACAGGCTTGACAAAGGGGAGTATCTACGGTAATTTCCTGAATAAAGATGAGGTAGCCGTAGCTGCTTTTGACTATAACCTGCAATGCGTAGATAATATTATCAGTCAGGAAATCAGTAAACAGAAAACTTTTCAGGATAAACTCCTGGTATATGCGAATGTCTACGAAAATTTCTTAAAATACCCGTTTCCTGTTGGTGGTTGCCCAATTCTGAATACGGCCATTGAAGCCGACGATACACACCCGGCTTTAAAGGAAAGAGCTGCCAATGCCATTAACGGCTGGAAAAATAAGGTTATTTCCCTGATTCAAAAGGGCATTGAGGCAAAGGAGTTCAGACCTGATATTAATACAGAACAAACAGCACTGACCATGATTGCGATGATAGAAGGCGGAATTATGATAACCAAACTGACAGGTAAACTGAACTATAGAAAAGCAGTGATGCAATCGGTTGAAAAAATTATCAGAGACCTTGTTTAGCGTAGAGATATGGTACGCTTATTTTTTTAATAATAAATATACCGAACGGTATAAAATAACAATCTTATGACAACACCAAATAGAGAACGGACTTTTCAATGGGAGAACCCCTTAGAGGGAGCTAAACAGGCTCTGCAAATGTCAGGACTTGACTATTTACAGGCGATGGGTGATGGTAAGATTCCATTCCCTCCCCTACTCCACACCCTCGATTTCAAGCCGACACATCTCGAAAAAGGAAAAGTCATTTTCTCATTTCAACCGCAGGAGTTTCATTATAACCCGATAGGCAGTGTACATGGAGGCATCATTTCTGCTATTCTCGACTCTGCCATGGGTTGCACTTTGCACTCAATACTCGAAGCAGGTACTGGTTATACCACTTTAGAACTGAAAGTGAACTTTCTGAAAGCCATCACCACCAGAATAGAAGAATTACACGCAGTAGGCAAAATCATTCACTCGGGTGGACGGACAGCCTTAGTAGAAGCACAATTAATTGACAAAGACAATACCGTTTATGCGCATGGCCTAAGCACTTGTCTGATTTTAAAATATTAAACCAAATAGAAAAATGAAAGCAACACAGAATACAATCCTGATTACAGGGGGAAGCGCCGGAATCGGCTTTGAAATAGCCAGCCTTTTTAGTCAGAAGGGCAATCATGTTATTATTGTAGGCAGAAACGAAGAACGTTTAGCCAAAGCAGCTGCCAGATTACAAAATGTAACCCCTCTGGTTGGCGATGTGAGCAAAGAAGAAGACGTAGAAACGATTGTAAAGATACTCTATACCGATTTTCCGAATCTTAATATAGTGGTGAACAACGCAGGCAGCGCCTTTTTAAACAATCTTTTAGAAACCGACCGTACCTTTGAAAAAGCCCGGGAAGAGATGCTGACGAATTATCTGTCTATTATCAGGCTCAACGAGAAGCTTTTACCTCTGCTTACGAAGCAGGAAGATGCAGCCATTGTCAATGTATCATCAATAGTAGCTTTTGCGCCAAACAACCTGTTGCCGACTTATGGCGCAAGTAAAGCCGCTTTGCACTCGTATACGCAATCATTAAGATTATCATTAGCCAAAACACCTGTAAAAGTATTCGAACTGATGCCACCATTAGTAAATACTGATTTCTCACAGGTCATCGGAGGTGCCAATGGTATTTCTCCAGCTACTGTTGCAGAAGATTTATTAAAGGCTTTCGATACAGACACTTATGAAATCCATGTGGGGCGTACAGCTGAATTTTACAAACTATTTCATAGTGCTCCGGAACAGGCATTAATGGCAATGAATCCATCCCTGCAATCATAATTTGACAGATATGAAACAAAAAATAGCTTTTGCCCTTATCATGGGGGTTGTCACAACAGGCATTATTTCTTTTACGCTCATAAGCATTAATATAGGTTTTGTAGAAAGATTTCTGAGTATCTGGTTGAGGTCTTGGGCTACCGCTTATGTAGTGGTTATACCTTGTATTTTACTAATCGGGCCAAAGGTTCAGGCATTTGTAAATACGATTTTCCCGGAAAGGGTGTTGACTGAGGAGAAATGATTTTAAACTGGTCTTAATTAAATATTTTGGTAGTAGGGGTTCAAAATTTTGAACCCCTACTTGCATTAAAATGAACCCCTACACCTATGATAATTGGTATACACCCACCACATTAAAATCCAATTTCCTTGAAAACTCAATCAGATAGCCTTATCTTTACCACTCTATCATTCAATCATATTATACTTATTAAAGACTACCAATGGAAACAAACGCTATCTCTCGTAGAAACTTACTCAAAAGCTCGCTGGCTATAGGAGCAGGATTAGGATTGGGCCTACCCGATGCTATGGCTGAATCAGGTAAAAAAGCGGGACATAATTTTAAATTCTGCCTCAATACCAGTACCATCAGAGAGCAGAATCTTGGGCTTATGGGCGAAATAGAAACTGCCGCCAAAGCAGGATATGATGCTATTGAAGTATGGGTAAATACGGTACAAAAATTTGTAGAAAAAGGTGGTAATCTGAAAGATGTAAAGAAAAAAGCGGCTGACCTGGGTATTACTATTGAAGATGCCATAGGTTTTTCGAAATGGATAGTTGACGATTCAACAGAGCGTGAAAAAGCGCTTGAGCAGAATAAAAAGGAAATGGCAATGCTGGCC
>CALRLN020000519.1:0-3961 GCA_943368675.1 Chitinophaga pinensis
TGCAATAAGACCACTAAAAATTAAAAAACATGGAAGACTAGAAATGTCCTTTTTCGCTTATGGTTTAAAATGTTTAGCTCAGGTATTTATCAATTCTTTTACCAGTTTTATCCCTAAATTAACGCTCGCTTTTTTGTCATGTACTTAGATAATACTTATTAATTATTTCTCTGAATCTCAACAGATTGTTCTCTACTTCCCTCGTCAATAGCATTCTATTATATAATATTTTACGATTAAAGGATTTCTCTTACATACCAACTACTGCTTATTTTATTATACTGTCTGAACAGAGGACTAATATGTTTTTGCTTTTTATTCCTACCTTTGAAAAAAATACTCTCTATTGAATGCATATTCAGATTCATCAAAAATATTACCCTTTCATTGTCTTAGCCTTAGGAATTGCTTTCTTCTTCCCCTTTTTAGGGAATGTTCATTTGTTTGACTGGGACGAAATTAATTTCGCTGAATCAGCCAGAGAAATGATTCTCACCGGAAACTACAGCAAAGTTCAGATTGATTATAAGCCTTTCTGGGAAAAGCCACCGCTTTTCTTCTGGATGCAGGCAGGAGCAATGCAAGTATTAGGCATTAATGAGTTTGCTGCGCGCTTCTCAAATGCCCTGGTAGGATGTATTACTCTTTGGGTTATATTCTTAATTGGCAAAAGTATCCGTAATGCAAACTTCGGCTTAATCTGGGCACTTATCTATTTAGGATCTTTTACTCCCCATCTCTATTTTAAATCCGGCATCATTGATCCGACATTTAACCTGTTTATTTTTCTGGGGATTTACTTCTCCTTCAGGGCTCAGACCCGGCCAAAATACATCCTGCTATCCGGTATATTCATTGGTTTGTCAATTCTTACTAAAGGCCCTGTAGGGGGACTGATATGGGGATTGACAGCAGTTTCATATTGGGTACTTTATAACAAATTTATCAGGCTTTTTACATTTAAACAAATATTAGTTTTTTCAATTGCATGTATTGCTATTACCTCTTTGTGGTTTGCTAATGAATTGATAAACAATGGCTTTTGGTTTTTCAAAGAATTTATTCAGTATCAGATACGCCTGTTCAGCACACCGGATGCCGGGCACGGCCAACCCTTCTATTACCATTTTGTGGTGGTGCTTCTGGGTTGTTTCCCTATGTCAATTTTCGGTATTCCTTCACTGGCTACCAAACAGGAGGGCTTTGGCAAGTGGATGAAAATCACATTCTGGGTAGTTATGATTCTGTTCAGTCTTGTTACCACAAAAATTGTACACTATTCTTCAATGGCCTATTTCCCGCTTTCTTTTATGGCCGCCAGTTTCTTATATGAATGGCTGAGTGGCAAAAAGACCTGGAACAAATGGCTGACTATTGGCTTAGTCAGCATAGGTTTTATTTTATCGCTGGTTCTGGTAGCCGTACCTTTAATCGGTATGAACACCGCCAGGCTTATTCCTTATATCAAAGATCCGTTCGCTGTAAAAAACCTCAACGCCGTCGTACACTGGAGCGGCTTCGAGGTATTTATCGGACTTACGTATTTTATTATACTTCTGGTTTTAATTTTCAGAAAAAAAGATTCTACAGAAAAAAAATGGCTGTTTATCAGCGGGCTTACCTTATCAACGGCTGTTTGTCTGTTTGTTTATGGTGCTTCTGTTGTTCCAAAAATTGAACGGTATACCCAGGGTGCAGCCATAGATTTTTATAAATCAAAACGTGGGCAGGATATTTATGTAGGTGTGATTGGTTTTAAAAGCTATGCCCACTTATTCTATTTCCAGAAACAACCGAACACAGCCCCGGCATCAACAGCGCAAATGACACAGGAACAATTTGGTGAATGGTTATTGAACGGACAGGTAGATAAACCCGTATTCTTTGTTACACGGTTTGACAGATACGAAGAATACAGGAATCACCCGAATTTAGAGTTTATTGAAGAAAAAAATGGTTTCGTTTTTCTGAAACGTAGAAATTAAACTATAAGAAATAAAGATATGAACCTATCCAAACGTCATGTAATTGTATTTACCTTCCTGATAGTTGTTTGTTTACCAATAGTCGATATGATTATTGACATGAATTATTTTCTTTCTTCAAATTTTACCAAAGATAAAACACTGGCGGGTTTTATTGAAGAGCGGTTTTTGCCATTATTCCTACGGTTTCCGGGCATGATGTTCAGCTCCTATGATCTGATGTTTAATTTTTTTATGTTTCTAAGATTAGACTTTATATTCAAGTACCTGCTATTACCAATTATTGGCTTACAAGGCATTTATAAATTTAAGAAAAACAGTACGTTTTCAATCATTTATGTTCTTTTATTTATTCAATTTTTTACTGCATTATTTAATCTTTCCATCACAATTCTGTCTCATCTTTATACTTTAAATTTTCCTACGGCATTAATTAGCTTTTACTTTTTGATTCACGACCTTTTTGTATTAATAAGTGCATTTTTGATAATTCAATATTTATCGAAAGAATCATTTAA
Source organism: Chitinophaga pinensis (assembly GCA_943368675.1). Taxonomy (GTDB): domain Bacteria; phylum Bacteroidota; class Bacteroidia; order Cytophagales; family Spirosomataceae; genus Emticicia. Next base: position 2,504 of record CALRLN020000519.1, read on the forward strand.
GAATTTCTCAATTAAAGACCCTGTTTTGATACAAAATAAGTGGAAGAGGTTTTTAAATAGCTTATATGATACTATAGCTATCTATTATTTTACTCATATAGTGTTTATTCAATCAGGTATGTTCTTGCCTCAACGCTTAAACTTTAGCTTAACTAATGGTCAATATGTGCTGTTATTCAGCAGTATTTTTATTTTAGTACAGTTTATTTACTATTCAGTCTCCGAGGGTCTTTTTAAAGTAACAACAGGAAAAATACTGACAAAATCTTTAGTAATTGAAAACAATACAGGACTCATTTCATTCAAAACAGCTGCATTCCGGACGCTATGCAGGCTTATTCCCTTACAATCATTAACTTTTTTATTCCTGGAAAAGGGCTGGCATGACACATTGAGCAATACAGAAGTTATAAAAAATATTAAAGAATAATCAGCATTGATTTCTATCAAATACATGCAATTTAAGGCAAACCATGAACTTAAATCAATTAACTATCCCCGTCAGCAACATAGAGCAGTCCATTGAATTTTACGAAAAACTAGGGCTCCGATTGATTGTAAAAGACATTCACTATGCCCGGTTTGAATGCTTGCAAGGAGATAGCACTTTCTCAATTCATAAAGCTGAAAATATTCCGGTTGATACGGGCGTATGGGTTTATTTTGAAGTCGACGACGTAGATGATAAAATAAGCGAACTTCTGCGAAAAGGCTTTGTGATAGAAGAATTGCCCAACGATAAACCCTGGCTATGGCGTGAAGCCAGAATAAAAGATCTGGACAATCACCTATTAATTATTTATCATGCCGGAGATAACCGGAAGAATCCGCCCTGGCGAATCAATGAATAATCCTCCTTATCTTTCAATTCTTCCCGAAAAGTTTTGAGAGATTGATAAGATTTTGCAAACTTTGGCATCCAAACTTAATATTTTCCACTTGAATAAATTATTAGTGATAGATGTCGGTAATACCGATGCAACTTTCGGAATTTATGAAGAAAAAACATTACTTCATCAATTCAGGATAAAATCGCTGAAAGACGAAAATTATGTCTTTTTTGAATACCGGTTCCGGCAATTCTTTCTGGAAAACAATCTGCGCTTTTCAGATATCACAAAGGTGGTTCTGAGTAGCGTAGTACCTCCCCTGACCCCCGTCTTTAAGCTGCTGATCAATAATATTTTTGGTATTGAACCAATCATTGTCAACGCATATATTTTCCCATCTATAGAGATTTCGATTGATAACCCAACTGAAATAGGGAGCGATTTAGTAGCCAATGCAGTAGCCGCATTTACCAGATACAGACGCAACTGTGTTATAGTTGATTTCGGAACTGCCCTTACATTCACCGTAGTATCAGACCAGGGAAAAGTATTAGGTGTCTCGATAGCCCCGGGTCTGCGAACGGCAGTAAAGGCGCTATTTGCCAATACAGCACAATTGCCTGACGTA
>CALRLN020000520.1:0-3959 GCA_943368675.1 Chitinophaga pinensis
CAAAGATATTAAACTAGGGAATGTTCGTCGCTGGACCACTGATATGACTTTGAATCAGTTTAAGACCATTACCAAAACAGATGGTTTTCCGGATTATCTAAAAAAAGATGTGGTAAACGATGTATTAAAGGTATACTCAAACGGTGAAATCAATTATCAGTTAAAAGGTGTACACGCCAAAGCCTCGGTTATCTGGGCTTATCAGGCGCCTGAAGGTGGCGGTGATACCCACTATTCAATTATGCGGGGTACCAAAGCCAATCTGATAATCAGACAGGGCGCAGAACAGAACTATAAACCAACCCTGTATATAGAGCCCATTAATAACAATAAGGCTTATGAAACAGGTTTAATGCAGGCAGTGACAGCAGTTGAGAAAAAGTATTCGGGCATCAGTCTGAAAAAAAATGATAAAGGATGGGAAGTGGAGATTCCGGAAAAATACAAAGAAGGACACGAAGCGCATTTCGGAAGAGTAACCGAAAAATACCTTGAATTTCTGAAACAAGGCAAATTACCTGTATGGGAAGTGCCCAACATGATTGCCAAATACTATACTACTACCCAGGCCCTGAAACTGGCCACCAAAACCCAATAAAAAAACCTGATTAAACTATGGAAAACAATCAGAATAACCGCCGCAAATTCCTGAAGAATAGTCTGGCAAGTACCGCAGGGCTTGTACTTTCTTCAAGTCTTGTAAATGAAATTGCTGCCAAATCAACTTCTATTGAAGCGCCTTATATCTATAAAAACCTTGCGCCAAGCATCCGCTTTTCGGTGATTGGCTTGAATCATGGACATATCTATGGTATGACTGAAGCCATCATACGGGGCGGTGGTGAACTGGTAGCAGTTTATGCCAAAGAACCCGATTTAATGGCAGCTTATGTAAAAAGATATCCGAATGTAAAACAAGCCACAAGCGAGAAAGAAGTACTGGAAGATAATTCCATCCAGTTAATCTTAAGCGCAGCCATTGCCAGCGAACGTGCCCCTATCGGTATCAGAGCCATGCAACATGGCAAAGACTTTATGGCCGATAAACCGGGTATTACCAGCCTTGAACAGTTAGCATTGGCAAGAAAAGTGCAGAAAGAAACCAAGCGCATCTACTCAATTATGTATAGCGAGCGTTTTGAAAACAGAGCTACCGTAAAGGCAGGTGAATTGATAAAAGAGGGTGTCATTGGCAAGGTAATACAGACCATAGGTCTGGGGCCGCATAGAATGAATACCAAAACCCGCCCGGAATGGTTTTTCGACCGTGCTAAATTTGGTGGAATTATTACTGATATTGCTTCTCATCAGTTTGATCAGTTTCTGTTTTTTACAGGTTCTACCAAGGGTGAGATTGTAAGCTCGCAGGTAGGAAACGTAAACCACCCTGAGTTTCCGCTCTTCGAAGATTTTGGTGATGCGATGGTGAAAGGCAACGGTGGAACAGGATACATCAGAGTTGACTGGTTTACCCCTGATGGCTTAAAAACCTGGGGAGATGGCCGATTGACTATCTTAGGTACTGAAGGCTTCATTGAGATTCGTAAAAATATTGATATTGCTATTAAGGATACGGGCAATAATCTTTACCTTGTAAATAATAAAGAAACTAAGTATATTGATTGCAGTAAAGATCCTTTGCCTTTTGGAGGTCAATTGGTAAGCGATATTGTGAACCGCACAGAAACAGCCATGACACAAGACCATTGTTTTTTAGCTACTGAGCTCTCACTGAAAGCGCAGAAGTTTGCGAAAAAACTGGATCTTACTAAATAATCAGAAAGCAAAGTAATCCATAATAGCCATTGCTACTCAAAACTAATTGAATAACAATGGCTATTTTAATTAAATAATCCCCCTCTTCTAAAATCTTTTCGGTAATACAATTAGTTCCTATTTATTAATCGGAAAATTTACCGATATTTAAAACTGATAAATCACCTCTTAAGTTATTGAGAATTAAATAGTATATCACCCTAAACAAACTGCTTATGTTTACTCGTAAAACGTTAAAAGTATTATCAATTGTTGCTATTATAATCTGTGGATTAGGTGTCTTATTAGGCTTACTTGTAGCTTTAACCGTCGACAAAATGGGTTATCTGCAAGTGCTTTCATGGCTGCTGTTGGCCTATGCCAGTTTTTGTGCCATGAAACTGACAGGTTATGATATTTATGAAGAAGACCTGGTCAAAATCGGGTGGAGCATTTACGCCTTATTTGTGATTTTTATTTTATTCCTTTTCATAGGCTTATCTTTGGGGCCTATCATTGCTCTGGTAATTACAGCCCGATTGCATTTCCAAAAAACGGGGATTGAGTCATGGATGCGAGATAACTCTTAGAAAGATTATTTCGTTAGAGAATTAGTCCAGATATAGAATAAATTCAACGGAGAGGTAATTATTTATCTCTCTATTTTTTCTGACTCATGATTTTCAAACTTTCCCCTTCTTAATTTCAGAAAATTTCCACCGAAAACCTTAAAAAATTTGTTTCTTAAATTTTTTATAAACAATTTTGTCGAACATTTAAGTTTATGCCAAAAATAGACCACGATACCAAGCAAAAAATACTACAGGCTGCTGAAAAAATTTTTCATAAAAACGGTTTTAAAGGTACTCGTACTACCCAGATTGCAGAAGAAGCAGGTATCAGCCGTACGATGTTACACTATTACTTCCGGACCAAAGAATCTCTTTTCCAGGAAGTACTGGAAAGTACACTGAACCTGGTATTTTCTAACATGAAACGCCTGATAGGTCAGCAGGTTGATTTAGAAACACTTGTAGATGGTATAATAGAGGTCATAAGCGATTTGTTTGAAGCCAAACCCGGTTTACCCAGTTTTATTGTCAATTTATTTAATGAGTCAGAAGAACTCGCCTATTTTCTGGCACACTCACAGGAAGATTCAATTCCGTTTCAGTTAGAAGAAATTCTTAAATATGAAAAGCAAAGAGGTGCGGTAAGTGAAAGTGTAAGTGGAGAAGATTTAATTATGAATATATACGGCTTATGTGCTATACCTTACTTAACCATGACCTATGTAAAAGCGAAAGAGAACCGGGATGTTGAAGGCATGAAGACATTTATCAGGAAAAGAAGAACCAAAATTAAGGCATTTGTGCTCAATGGCATAAGGCCTTAATTTTTTAAAAAAAATGACCTTGTGGTCATATTTTTTTTACCTTAATTAAACAATTTTGTCGAACAAATTTGTTCTTTAAAAAGAAACGAGTTTTCCTATAACCACTTAATTCTTAGCTATTAATTAAAATTATAAGTTTTTTAACCCATGAATACATCTATAAAGCTGAAACGCACATCCCTGCTCATTTTCTTTTCTTTTGTCGCCTTAGCTAAATCTTTTTCGCAAAGCGTAACAATACTTCCGAAATCACAAAACAATACCGATACCTTGGCCACTAGGTTCTTTAGAATGGGCAATGGTGCGGGCGGGTTAAAAGTGATGGCTTCTGATAATGCCGGAAATGGAAGATGGACAGATACCCTATCAACCAAATTTCTGAAAATAACCAATGGCGCAGGCTTATATAAGATAATGACCTCAGACGGTCTTGGAAACGGCACCTGGACAGACCCCAGCTTTTTTCTGGATCCATATTGGGCTGCGCAGGGTGAGTACCTATACTTGATACCCTCTGTTAATCTGGGTGTTGGTACCAATACACCCTCCTATAAATTAGATGTTAGACAATCTAACGCCAATATAATTGCTAATTTCAGCGGAACCAATTCAAACGGAACAGGAATAAGACTTTCTTCCGGTATTTCAGGTACGGTAGACAACCTCCCTGTTTCTTCAGAATGGCAGCTATTTCATTCAGGAACAAGTATAAGTAGTGAAAACGGTGGATATGGTCAATTACATTTCAGAGACCAGACGGGCACTAAAATGATTCTGCGCAATAATGGCCGGGTAGGTATTGGAGTTT
>CALRLN020000521.1:0-3953 GCA_943368675.1 Chitinophaga pinensis
TCGCCATTTTTTGCGACTTGCGTAAAAAGAGAATCTAGTTTTTGAGTAGTTGTGCTTTGGGCCTGCGTATTAGCTAAGGCCGTGAAATAGATAATAGTAACAATAAATAGCTTTTTCATAATTATTATTTTAAAGTGTATCACCAATAAGTAATTGTAAGAGAAACAAAGAAATCCTGCTCGCTTTTCTGAATATCAAGCGTATAACGGTTTTTATAAATCAAGTCTAAGCGTTTTCGTACGTTTTCAAGTCCTATGCCATTATTGTCTTTTTCAGGGTCTGTTTCTGATTTGCTATGCAATGAATTATGAACCTTGAAGTATAGCTTAGTGTCGTCGGTTGTCAGAGTGATATAAATCCAGGATGGACTCCGGAAACTAATGCCGTGTTTAAAGGCATTTTCTATGAATGGATTAAGTAGCATTGGGGCAATAAAAATATCTCTGTCGGACGGCTGAATATTTACCTTGATTTCGATATTGTCAGATTCCGCAATGCGCATGCGTTGTATCTCGATATAGTTTTGCAAATATTCTATCTCCTTAGTGAGCGGAATTCTGTCCTGATTATTCTCATGGAGCATAAACCGCATCATATCTCCCAGTTTTTGTATGCCGTCAGCCGTTTTATCTGCGTTTTCTTTGAGTGATACCGAATAAAGGGTATTTAAGGCATTGAACAAAAAATGCGGGTTAATCTGAGACCTGAGCGTAGAGAGTTCTGCTGTTTTTTGAGTGAAAAGCTGTGTTAATTGTAATTTTTCTTTAAAAATGACATTTCGGAGAAATGCCGCAATAACTGATAGGAAGGCCAGCCAGGCAAAAACTACTACTAAATCTTTTATGCTGAATTCAACGCGGGCAAAGCCTCTTGATGCCCAGAATATTATTTCAACTAATTGAAAAATAAGGCTTCCAACAATACAGATGGAGAGGAAGAAAATTAACCCTACAGAAAATTCTTTTGAGTGAAAGTCGGATATGTAAGGCATTACCTTTTCGATAAAGATTTTATGAGCCACATAAACTGTGCTGAAAAAAAGTGGTAAAAGCACTACCTCTTTCAGGCCTCCATTCCAGAAACTGGCTGGTAGCTGGCCAAATATCGAAAAAATAAGAATAGACAATATGACAAAAGTCAGCAATAGCAGGTCAATATACTGATAGTTTTTTTCAGGCTCTTCATAGAGTTTAGTTTTTATAAAATAATAAAACTGTGCAGCAACTTCATAAATACCAATGATGGTCAATAATGCTATAGTATTGCTTAATAAATGCGCCTTACGGAAAAGTGAATAAATCTTAAAGTTTATGATTTGTCCGGAATTATCGAACCTGAAACGCCAGTAGAGCTTAAAGAAATCATAAAAAAATACACTTGCTAAACTCAGCAGAATAGTCAAAAAAACATAGGTAAGAAATAGTCGTTGTTCTTCTCCTTTGGATTTCCAGCGAGGGAAAGCCAGATAATGAAAGGTTGCCCAGGCTAAGAAAAAGAAGACACCACCTGCGATGGTTGGAAAAATAGTATTGAGTTCGTGGTTGTAAGAAGATAGGCTTTCCCAGATGCTATGGATTGTTCTTGGATATAAATCGGCAGAGGCATTATGTGTAGATTGCTCTGCCAGTTCGACATCTCTGTCGAACCGGGCAGCCAATTGAAACAAACGACGAATAATATAGATGGTAAATGCCAGAAGGATAAACCAAAACTCGTAGCGCCTGAATTGTTTAAATGATTGCATAGCTTTTTCGTAATTTTTCAACAAAGCTATGCCTCAACGATATGTCTATGAGCAGAATGTTATGAAACTATCAAAAAATGTGATGAAACGCTTAAGGACTGTTTAATTTATACTCTGGCATTTATTTGAAGTTATCTTCGATGAGTCTTTTCCATTTTTCATAATCTTCTTTTACTTCCGGCCCAAGAAAACCAAACTTTTCAGATGTGAACTTCATCTCCATCATCCTACTTAATGCTAATTGTTTTATTATTTTTTCTGAAAGAGTATTAAGTTCATTCAGTTTTTGGAGTTCAGGATTTTTAGGTAAAAACATTTGTGCAGGATTATCTATAACCCCACCATCCTTTATATGATTTAAAGATTTATTTAAGCCACTTCTTAATTTTTCTAGACCATCAAAATTATTACTATATTTTATTACAAAATCGGCAGTTACATCAAAGGGTATCGTATTTTCCTGAGTGAGCATTATTGTTTTCGAACCAATACAATGGGAGATCCCTAACTCATAAAATACATTTGGATTCGCACCTGTTAAATCTGCAATTACTACCTGAGCATTTACAATGTAATGGAATATATTCTTAGTTATATTTCCAATTGAAATTTCATCAGCACGAACACAACTAAAACCATTTGAAGTTACAATTTCGCTAATTTGCCTATATACAGCATTTAACTCTTCTTTAAAAGGCATTATTACAAAGCACAATGACGACATAGAATTGGTTAATTAATTGAAACTAAAGTTGATTCTTGAGCACTTTTTAAAAGCGATAGGTCAAATTTAATTAACTTAAAAGAATAATAATGTCATTTAAACGAAAATTTATTTAAAGGCATTGTTTGTGATTTATACTATAACAGACATTAGCTTTAACAATGAATTTTGAAGTGGTCGGTCTAAAAGATTGCGGTATAAACAATCAAAACCCAATTTTCTTACGTTCTTCCTCCGGTTGAGCCTGCTGAGTGCCGATGCGTATCAAATCACCCAAAAGGCGTTGTTGTTCGAATTTCTCGCGCCAATAGTGAGCGGCTAATTGCCATTTCTCTACTTCAGCCCTCAGTTTTTCGTTTTCCAGTTGAAGTTTTTCTACAGTAAAATCAATGGGTTGTAATTCTACACCCATCAATTCAAGTATATTTATCTTTAGCAAACCGGCAATTTCTGTTGCCCTTGCAATTGTCAGTTCAGTTTTATTTCGCTCAATATCGCCGTAGGCAGTGGTTGAAATGCCCAGCATATCTGCCATATTTTCCTGCGAAAAGCCTTTTTGCAGGCGTGCCTGACGGATTTTTTCTCCGATATTCATAGCTTTAAGTTCCATAAGGGGCTATCAGAAATTAATAGGTGTTTCTTTAAAAAGTATAAAACGTATCAATGATGTATTAACGATTTTCTGCACATATTCTGTTCAGTGGTGGCGCCAAAATAATACTCAATACATCAGTTTCGATGACCATATCAGTTCAATTGTATTATGAAATCAGAAATTGCGATAAAATATCTGAATTTCTGACAACAATTTACTGAAAGAAATGACATCTTTGTATCGAACAAAACGAAAATACAGAAAGTTCTTTATAGAACTTAGCACTGGTTTTTCGTGTTGAATAATAAAATAAATATATAATAAAATAGAAGATTGTAAAATGCATTTTGGAGAAGAATTCCGTAAGTATGCTGTAAATCATCTCGGTATGAGTGGTTTGGCACTTGATGATTACATGAAACATAATGTTCAGAGCATGACCCCTAACATCATTGAAGAGCGTCCGATGCGTTTCGCTGCCATTGATGTATTCTCACGTCTGATTATGGACAGAATTATTTTTCTGGGTACACCAGTGGATGATTATATAGCGAATGTAGTGGTAGCCCAGTTGCTATTTCTTGAATCGGTTGATGCGAAAAAAGACGTATTGATGTATATCAATAGCCCCGGTGGATCGGTATATGCCGGATTGGGTATGTATGATACTATGCAATATGTACGCCCTGATGTGGCAACTATCTGTACATCTTTAGCTGCTTCGATGGGTGCTGTATTACTGGCAGGTGGTGCCGCAGGTAAACGCTCAGCTTTACCTCACGCCCGCGTTATGATTCACCAACCAAGTGGTGGAGCGCAGGGACAATCGCGTGACATGGAAATTACGGTAAAAGAAATCATCAAACTTCGTAAGGAGTTGTATGAGATAC
>CALRLN020000522.1:0-3946 GCA_943368675.1 Chitinophaga pinensis
TCCGGCTTCGTTTTCAGCATGTATAAACAATCTTAATCTTTTATAATTCAGCATGTCTATACGGGTATTCCTGAATACTCCTCTTGAATCACCGTCACGCAAATTTGTCACCGCAAGAGACATTGACTGCTCATTGAATTTTACATTAAACTGCTGTTGTGTAATATCCTGGTCTCTGATGAATCCCGGCGGAACTTTATATGGTGTTTTGCCTTGCTTGATATTACAGTTCTGTCCGTCATCTGCACAGCCATTCTCCTCAATACTTACCACACCCATTTTAAACTTAGCATCATATGGTTCAGGAACTTCAGTCAGGCCGCTTTGGGTCAGGCTTTTATCATATATACGATACTGATTTGATTCTAACTGAAGTGAGGCAAAACGTAGAACGACAGGTTGCTGGAAATCGGTAAGCAACATCCGCATGAAACGAATCGATTTAAAACCATTGATGTCGCCAACTTTACGCGTGAACTGTTTAATTGGCACACGGAAAAGATACCATGTAGCCTGTGTCCCAGGAACAGTAACCTGGTCAACGATAAAACCATTACCTGCGGATAATCTGTTGGGCATCAGGTCTATTTCATACTCATAATAATTCTCAACATCGTTAATGGTATTATCAGCATTAATATCTTCTTTATCAGGCGCTACTGAGTTTGCCAGAGTCGGGCTTGTAGTAGAGATGGTATTACTTTGAGGGGAGTTGTTTTCAACGCCCAGATAATTTTTATAACGCTCTATCAACGACTGCTCTGCCGTAAACTCGGGGTCAGTGAAAAACTTAAAATCATCAGCAGACGGATCTTTTTCAGCTTTTAGTCTGGCATTTGGGTTAATAACATCAAGAAATTTACTTTTAATATCCGGAAAAGTCCTCTCCTGTTCATTAGTCAGTCCATCTAAACCAATATCCTGTTTTGCTCTTGAGCCAGGCTGGTTATCAAATGCATCCGTTATAAATTGTACTTTAGGCACAAACCCCCATGAAGTCCGGTCAGGTTTTGACAGGTCCGATACTGCCTCATTGGCCGGATATCCGTTTTCAAAGCTATTCCTGCCATCAGGGATAAAATCTTCCGATATATCGCCCAGATGAAATTTAAGTTTACCACCGGTTGTATTAGTCTTATTACCATTAGGAGAACCGTCTCTTACCACATCTTTGAAAGGGTCTAGCATCCAGAATGTCAGATATTCGGTATTTGAATTGTCAAAATCATTATCTGCCGTAATACCTCTCATAATTGAACCGAAATTTTGTTTCGGATTCTGCAATAATCCATCGTTTGTGAGGTTCGGATTATAATTGTACATTCCTCTTTCTGATGGGAAGTAGGACACATCTAATACATTAACAGGTACCGACTGGTTAAAGGTAGGAATTGAGCGTCCTGGAAAAATCTGTTGTGGACTGAATGCCTTTTCATATAAGTTGTTGTTGGCTGATTCCTGAACCTGAGCAGGTAATAAGTTGCCACCAGCACCACCATCAAAATAGGTAGTCTGGTCAATGGTATATACCGAAATTTTAGCTCTGTTATAATTGTGAGCAAACCCAATAGGACTCACCTGATAGGATGCCGGAGTACTACCCGGGCGCCATCTGGTTGGCTGACGAGTAAGATCATTGATGTTTCTTGTTGCTTCAAAATCATCAATCATGGCATTTCCGTTGATGCGCTTATTGTTTACCGAAGGGAACAATTTGGCATACTCAGCTGTAAACTGTATTGACGACATCTCTTTGGTCTGTATCAAAGGGAGTGCATCTAAGAATCTGGTTAAAAATCTTGCATCTTTACGATAATTAATATCCAGACCTACAATTGTATTATTGACAGGTTCCTGACCAATTGCAATACGGGTCATAAAAGCAGGCGTGCTTTCACGCAAGGCCATCGCAGTCGCACCAATGTGAATATCCTTACTCAGATTATAGTCCAGCCTGGTGCCCAGCATCATTCTGATCTGTGTATTGAATAAATCGGGGCGTTCCCATTCAATTCTGATCTGGCGTGCCGAGTTTAATACACTTTGGTTGATGATTTTGATACGCCCTAATTGCGGCTCAATGGTGTAATCGGCTCCTTCCTGCAATTGTACTCCACCGGCAAAGATTCTTACAGATTGCCCGGAGGCACCCAGTGGCAACATAATTTCAGAAGAACTGCTCGCCTGTAAACTACCTCTGATAAAATATTTGTTTTTGGTGGTTACCTGTTGTGCATCGGCAAGAGTTGTGCGGTAAAGTTCGTTGAAAACATATTTCTCTTTCAAAGTCTGTTCATCAACTGCAAACTTTGAGGCTAAATTTGAACCGAATGGCTCAAGAACAGGGAAAATCATTCTTCCCATTTTTGAATCTATCGTTACATCTTCAATAAAATCAAAATTACCATCGCCTCCCGGTTGTGGATCATTATTCGGATTCAGGTTATCGAGGTTCATTACCCTTATTAAAGGTATATCTTTCAGGTTTTTCCCTTCCTGCAGGTTGGGGTTATCGTTACCAGTGCGGTCGTCCTTATAGATTATTCTTAGTTGAAAACCTTGTTTACCAATGCCGGGAACGCCTAATGAATAAACGTTCTTCATCATCAGATCCCACATGGGTGAGTTAGTACGGTTGCGTATTGTTGAAGATTTGAGTAATTTCAGCATAACAGCATCACTCTCAGGAAGAATCGAATAGTCTTCAGTCAATTCACCGACTTTATGTACCTGACCATTGTAAGTATATTCGTAGGCTACTGCCAATACTTCATCATTACGGAGAGGAGTAACCAATGAAACATACCCTAACTCAGGATGGAACTTGTATTCGCGTTCGGTAAGGCGTTTGGCACCTCTCAGAATTTCATAGTCTATTCCTTTATTATATCCTAAAGTTGTTTTCAGAATGGTAGTTGAACTTGTGGAATCAATTCTTCTGAAACCAGGGTTATTAACCAGGTTTTTATAAACCTTCTCAGTTTTACCGTTATTGTCTACAGGCAAGTTTGTATTTGTTCCATCACCTAGGTCAGTAAATGCGATCAGGTTCCGCATTGACTCTACAGTATTAGTGCGGTTGGTTACATAAACTTCCAGACGTGTAATTTTTACACCGGATAGTACCAGCGGCAGATTGCGCAAGGCTCTTTCGTAATTGTTACGGAAGAACTGAGCCAGAAAGAAGTGCCTGTTTTCTTCATAGTTATCAGCACGTATTTCGAAAGTACGGTTTTGGGTACCTCCATTTAATACAATTGATTCTGTTTTTGAACGCTGTTGGGCAACAACGGATGTAACATCTAATTTGCCTAATTTAAAGGCTGCTTTTACACCAAACAGGTTTTGCACACCCGGAATGAGCTGACTTTTAACAGGCATGCTGATATTTCCGGCCTCAACCTTTTGTAGAATATCTTCAGGCTGGTTTTTAAAGTTCAGTTTTAACTGGTTTTCAAAATTAAAGGCAGCTTTGGTATCCAGATTTGTGAGCATTCCCAGCTTCTCACCGATCTGCCCGTTAAAGTTGATATTAATCTGTTCATCAAAATCGAAGATTGTCTGCCTTCTTGAAATAATAGGCCTGAGAGGGTTATCATCAAATGTATGAGTAAGCCTGAAATCAAGCATAACAAAGCCATTAGGCTTAAGTTTGTCAATCATATTGCCACCAAAAATCCGGTCTATAATCGGATTTTTCTGTAGCAAAGGTCGCAGACCTTTTCCGGTTGTAGCACTTTGTCCGTCTTGTAACTCTTCATATTCCCGTAAGATACTCTTTCTTACATATGCATTCTGAATACTTGAATACTCATTAAAAGTGAGCGCCTGAGGAACCTTATAGTCAATACCTTTCCCAGCTTTTTCAGTAATAGTGATGTCAGTTGAATTTGGCGCAAGACTAAAGTCTGTAATGATATTATTGGGGTCTTTCAGATAAAACGGA
>CALRLN020000523.1:0-3943 GCA_943368675.1 Chitinophaga pinensis
TTAAACTTATTTCTTTGGATTAGAAAATGGTATATTTTGGCTACGACCGCTTCATTTATTTTCACCGTAGCTCTGCTACGATTCAAATAAATGAATTGTCTCGCTCAAAATCTATCCATTTTCATCAATAAATAAAAAGTTTAAACAGGCTCATTTAAAGAATAGTATAACGATTAACAATTTCATTCATATTTTATTCGCTAATTCACCATCCACTAATTCGTCATTATTTACTAAACATTTTATCGAAGTCCATGCCCGGTATATTGGGCATCATGCCTTCGGTGCTTTTTCTTAGCTCTTCTTTGGCTTTTTCTTCTACCTTTTCAAGAGCCTTGTTGGTGGCTGCCACAATCAGATCTTGCAAGATTTCACGTTGGTCTTTGCTAATCAAATCTTCATCTATTTCAATCTGAACCAGTTGTTTTTTGCCATTTACAGTTGCTTTTACCATACCTGCACCTGATTCTCCGGTTTCGGTAATTTTGCCCAGATTCTCCTGTGCTTCCTGCATACGGGATTGCATTTCTTTCATTTTACCTGCCAACCCGAAAATATCTCCCATGTTCATAATTTTATATTCGATTAAGTGATAAACTGTTTCTAATCACAAAACTACAAAAAAAGGCAGTCGGTTCAGACTGCCTTCTTAAATATCATTAGATTGTTGTAATTATTTCAATAATAAGACAGAACCCAATTTGCTGAATTCCTGACCTGCATTATCTATACCGAAGATTTTATAGCCATAATTACCTGCAGGAGCCGGAGTGCCGTTTTCATTACCGTCCCAACCCAGGTCTATATTCTGGGATTCAAAAATAGGAGCGCCCCATCTATTATAGATTATCATATTAAACTGTGCAATAAACTTTCCGGTTGCTTTGAAAGAGTCATTGACAGTATCCATGTTAGGCGTAAAGGCGGACGGCACATATATTTGAGCCGGTGTAATAAATGTATAATTATTAGAATAACTAAAGAAAGGAAATGAAAGCGGCCCTGTTGGTAAAATTAATTCAGCATCCTGCATTGCCAGAATCCGGAAGGTAACTCTGCCATTAAGTGCAGGGTCGTTTAAAAGTCTGTCAAGTGCATCTTTTACATCAGCCATTGTTTCGAATGTATTGCCCGGAGTCGACAAAACTGTTCCGTTCTGATCGATAATCTGAATTGTATATTCGGTGGCTTGTACATTCTGGAGGACAGTTGGTGAGCCTGATACAGAAAATGGTGTCCAGTTGAGCGTATTAGATTCTGCCGAAGTAAGGAATATGGTACAGAAAGGCTCAGAAAGATCTGATTTATTTCCGCAATCGTCTTCATAATCTACTTTATAGCAATATTGCTGCTTATCCTGTTCTACGGCTCTATCTATGTATGCATTGGTAGTAACGGTTGTCAGCGGTTGAAAGTTAGTCGAATTTCCTTCTGCTCTGTAGATATTATATTTATTGATAGTTAAGGTAGAAAACATATTAATGCTCACCGTATTATTATCAACTGAGGCAATACCAATCATAGAGTTTGGCAGTCGGCCACCAGTGGCCGGGTCAACAATAAATGTCGGTGATTTTATTTCAACCCTGTCAGGAATCGTACCAACGTATCCTATTACTCTGAACTCATATTTGGTGCCGCAACTCATCTGATCAAAAGTATAGGTCATCACACTTGGTTGGGTATTACCTGAATTCTGGTTGTTTCCAGAAGGAGATTCCTTATAGGGTATCTGAAAGCGGGTAATGCCTGTCTGAGCGGTCGTCCAGTCTACTTTTACGGCTTTAGGCGAAAGCACAGTATGTGTAGGCTTAATGGTACATACTTCATTAGAGGTTATCTGAGTGGCACATGAGCCGGGTTGCTGAAGACGGAAACAATATTCGTTTGTTCCGGTTAGCCCGGTAATGGTGGCTGTAGCAATAGCACTGGCAGCGGGTGCAGTAATTTTCTGTCCGGTGGCGGTCCAGGCACCGTTGCCTGTTTTCATTTCAATATTATAATCCATGCCCGGGTTTCCGCCCTTCATGGTAATTTTGTTTTCACTCCCACCGGTCAGACCTTCTAATTCAGAAATTTTTGGGTCTACATTTGAAAGTAAAGGAAATTCAAAAGCTTCACCATTACATTGAACAATACCACTCCTAATATGTGTTCCTTGTACTTTCGGATTGGAACTAGGAGTACCCACATAAGTATGATTAACAACAATACCTGCGGCAGGAATAGATGAAAAAGGTTGTTGATCTACTTGACCGTCACCCCACTCAATTCTATAACCGTTATATAAGTTATTATCAGGGTGGTTTAGTAAGGTAACTGAAATACTACCCGAATTACAAGAATTATATGTTATTTTAGCCTTTGGCGTGGGCAATACTTCAATAGATTTGCAGGTGATATAATCAACGCCGAGTTTCCGGCCTTTCATTACTATCCAATAAACTCCCGGAATATCGTAAGTATGATTTACAGTAGAAGTAGCAGGAAAAGTAAGCGCCCCATCGCTGTCTTTATAATTGAAATTATAATAGACAGTCCCCATTTCAAAATCAACAGTTGAGGTGAGTTTTGGATTGGTTACCACTATATTACTTTTATCTGTTGTATAATCCATACAACTTGTACCTGGGCTTATGAAGTCACCACCTAATTGTATTCCGGCAGGAGGGGTAGTACATACAGCAGGCTTTGTGGTTTGTGTTTGTCCAAAAGCACAAGAAGTAATGCATAAGATTATGAATCCAAGCAAGTATGATTTAATGCGGGACATAAATTAAATAGTTTCTAATTGTATTCACTCAACGTAATTACTCAAAAATCATGCCCGATAAGGGGAGGTCCTGACAATATATGGGCTTCTAGTGCAGTTTGCTTAACAAATAAGGGTGTTTTTTTGTAAAAAAACAAGGTTTTTAACAGAAAGTTTTTTTATACTTACTTGAAAATCAATAGATTATAGGTTGTTTTTCGGTATAATTATGCTTTGGCTTGAAATTTGCTGGCTACTAAACGGGAATCCGGTAATCTTTTCAAGCGGTAGCATTCTGTAAGGCCAGAGGCATCATACCACCAATTGTGCCATAAGTCTGAATAGGAATAAAGCGGGCAAAGAGTTCTTCAGCATACCAGTTTTCGGTACGTGTCTTTTTAATAACCTGCACATGGTCGTGTTGCCGGTAGGCAAATTTCTTTACGTCGTCCTGGCTCTGCCAGAGCGTAAAAGTGGCCTGTCTGATAAAGGGCATCTCACCAATACCAACAGAGGTAATGAACCCGTCGGATTTTGATACGTTTTGCGCTACTTGCGGCACATTAGACCAGAAACTACGGAGTTTACTGAAACGGATACTGGCACGTGTCAGCACTGCAATGGGTCCCTGATAATCTCTATAGCCTGTGTTGTTGCTAAAAGGCTCTTTACCATCCCATTTACCGTGTGACTCATACGGAGTACACAGGATGGTCCATTGCTCCCGGGCAAAGAGATTCCACCATTTTTGAGGAAAAGAATTTTGCCGGAACCGCTCGAAATCTTCCTGCGCTTCCCACACACACAGCAGGCCCCATTGTGCCCAGTCAGGATGTATATCAAAAGAACCGTTTTTACCACAGCCCAGCAGTTTCCAGAAACTGAGCCTGCGTGTCAGGTATAATGGTATTCTGAACACTGCCATTGAGAGCAATGCGAAGGGTATGAAATACTTGGGGTATCTGACGATGGTCAGTGATACAAACATGCGTGTCAGGTTTTTATTTTTCTACAATAATCAGCCATCTGAATGCCCATTTCCATTGAATGGTATAATGCCTGATTCCGGACTGAGCCATAAGGTGCTGCCATTCTTTTCTTCTGAATCCGCGCAGCACTGAAAGCGGTGCGTCATTTCTGACCAGATATGATTTTGAAAATAACAGGGTAAGCCATTTAATGGCGTAATAA
>CALRLN020000524.1:0-3940 GCA_943368675.1 Chitinophaga pinensis
AAAACTGACTTGTCAGACCGTGAGAAAGAGGTTCTCAAACATATATGTGAGGGACTTACTACGACAGAAATAGGCGATATACTATCATTAAGCCCACGTACGGTTGAGGGACATCGCTTAAGAATGATAGAAAAATTAGGGGTAAAAAATACGGCTGGTCTGGTAGCTTTCGCTATCAAGAATCAATTGGTTTGATTATTTATCTTCCAGAACTGCCGTAAACTCTATCTCAACAAGATAATCTTTTCCAATAAGAGCGCTTACTTCAACCATAGTTGTACATGGTTTGATGGTACCGAAAAACTCTCCGTGTGCTTTGCCTATTGCTTCCCATTGTGAAATATCGGTTGTAAAAATACGTGTCCGTACCACATCCTGCAGACTTGCGCCCAATTGCTCCAACACTTTCTCTACTTTTAAGATGATGAACTTGGTTTGAATGTAAATATCATTTTTACCAACCAGTTCTCCGCTATTATCAGTAGAAACTGTACCTGTTACTTCAATCAGGTTGCCGATTTTAACGGCTCTTGAATACCCGACAATGTCTTCCCATTTTGCTCCTGTAGAAATGTTTATGCGGCTCATGCTAAAAAAGGCTTTTTTTTGTGGCAAAGTTAGGAGAAAAATGGCCTTTTGCAAATTAAGCTTTATTATCAATTACAAGGATTGGCGGTAACCTTTGCACTGAATGAGGCGCCATTCTCAACTTTAAATCCCGGCTTTAACAAAATAGACCTTCCGGCTTCATAGCTAATGGCAGACTCTGATATAGTATTATTGGCTTCTATAAGAATCTTAGATTTTTTAACGGTATCCATGTCAAAATCATCATTTACACTGCTCAGTATAATAGAATGATTACAAGGGTCATTCTGTTTGGTATAGGCAAACTGGCGTATTTCGTTAATATTACCCGCCAGAAAACTAAAGTTCAGTGTAGTAGAATTGTCAGGGGTAGTACAAGGCTCCCCGCAAGGAAAACTATAAGTACTAAACGAAAACATTCCAAAAGAGTACTTGTCTTCATCAGGGCAACCAAAGACTCCTGAAGCACAAATATCTTTAAACTGTTTTTCTGCATATAAAAACCTGAAACGGGCATCATCTGTATAAATGCCCACACCGAAGTTCTGGTGGTCAGTCATTGCTACCCAGTTTTCTGTAGCTATGTTCCAGAAATTGCCATTGTTCGATTCTCCCGGAGCAAAACTTGTTCTTACTGCAACAGGTTGATTAGTATATGGGTTTGCTCCATTATAAGTCTGCCATCTGGCCGTAAAAGGGAGGTTCAGATGAATAAAGATATTCAGTGATAAGCCTGTATTAGAATTACTTATAAAATAAGGTATGTTACGAACCTGCTTTACTGAAAAATGTGCCGAAAAGCCATCCAATCCCACCCAATATTCATTATAAGCGCCCGAATCTATCTTTTTATAAATACCTGAACTATCTTTTACAAACCCCCACTCCCATAGCTTTGATTTTATATGCAATATACCTGTGGCTGCATTAAAACTTATTTCTTCGGGTATCCCTCCAAGGTTTTTTGTATTTGTCAGATTCTCGTTATAAAAACTTCCTTGCGGTAAGCCGTTCCACTCACGGGTGGCTCCTCCGGCAAATGGCAATAGCTCACTAAGGTATATCGAATTTGTGTAAGGTCGCCATGAATGTGGCTCATCAGGATATATCCGTGTTTCAAATCCAGCTTGTCTACCCGCATCATGATTATTGATTAGATTAATGCCATTTGATAATCTGGCAAAATAACTAACTGCTCCACCCATGCGTTTATCAAAACCTATCCTGACTATTGAATTATCCAGAAAATATCGCAGACTATCTTCATAAAAAGTAGTCTGCGAAAAAACATTGCTGTATACAAATGCCAAAAGTATAAATGAAAAATATTTTCTAAACATTTTCATGATAAATTTTAGAGACAAAAAGGATTACACGTAAGTAGTATCGTTGCAGTTCACCGCTTTATAAATGTTTATTATGCCATTCTTACTTATAGAATAGTCTGCACACTACGTCACCGTTAAAAATTTACAATACTTGTACTAAGCAACTTTCTTCGCCTGCGTGATACTGAAAACTTCTGGCCGTTCTTCAGCAACACACTCATTTCCTTGCTTCCGTTGCTCAACCATTCAATAGCTGAAAAATTGACAATATGACTTCGGTTAACTCTGAAAAAATTATAACCCTCCAGTTTTTTTTCAAATATCTGTAGTGTCCTTGAGCTTAGTTCTTTTTTATTATTTCGCAGGTAAACCATTGTATAATTACCTTGTGATTGCAGATAGATAATATCCTGCGGAAAAATGTCTTTTTTACTTATTCTTATTGTTTTCATGGCATGTTATTACTTATAGTATGAAAAAACCACCCCTCTTAAGGCCATTTCGGTACCTTGCCAGTTAGCACCTGCTTCCAGTTTCAGATAGTAATAGTATTTGCTGTTATCAATGACCAGATTCTTTTCAAAACCTATCATCTTCTCCTGAATCCCGCTGCCGGCTACACTGGTGATACTTGCTTCTGCTGTTCCTGCCGCATTGGTTTGTTTCTCTACACTATAAAAAGTCAATGTCATTGTGCCACCTGTGTTTTGCATGAAGTGCATAATCATTTTATCCATCATGGCTCCATTAGGTAATTCTACCGGAGCAAAGGCGTGGGCATCTCCATTTTTTGTATTGTTAGCGAAAGAAATCAGGGCTTTATCCACTATACGAATGAATACCGAACTTGCTGTTGTACTTGAAAGAACCGGATGAAAGCCTAACGCAGATACATTATAATATAATAACTGAGTTGTAGTGGTGCACTCTATCAGGTTACCGCTCTCATCCGTACACACAGGGCGCTCACCTGGACCGGACAGTATCATAGACCTTAAAATTGAAGCCTGAACTGTTCCGGTAGCAGACATACTCCCACCCAGTTTCAGCTTATAGGTTGTTGAATTGTTGGGAGTTACGCCAATATTTACCACTCCGTTTTTCTGAATCACCATTGCGTTACTCAAACTAGCTGAACTTTGTCCATTACCTATATACAATAAAGGGTCAGTACTTACCCAGCTTGTTGCATTGGCTGTGCCGATTGGTGAGTTATAATATCCTAAGGCAATGGAATAATAGGCATTGGCTGCTGTTCCCGTTCCAATGGCAGTACTATTGGTACCATAAGCATGTGTATTTTCTCCGATTGCAATGGTGCGTACAGAGCCATCCGCAAACGCTCCAAAACCAAAGGCCATACTTCCGTTTCCGGAAGCTCTTGAATTCTCTCCTATAGCAATAGTATTTGAAGTACCGTCTGAAATAGCACCTGTACCAATGGCTACATTTCCGATTCCGGAAGCCATTGAATTATAACCGGTAGCAAAAGAATGAAGTCCGATATTATTGGCGTCCCAAGCATTGCTGTTAGTAGTACCGCATCTGAACGCACTTCTGGAGGGTATCCACATCATTCGGGTGCCTGCCCCTGCTATCGGTGCCGTTGGTGGGTTAGAAGTGTTGTCTGCCGTTATCGGGACAAGAGAGGTATAACTTGACCAGAATCCTCCGGCATTGGTATTTTGTATTTCGTTACCTCCTGAACCATTTAGTAACCATAAGCCTGGCGCACCGGAGGGGCTTTGCCAGGTGGCTCTACCCAGCGCATCAGAGGTTAATACTTTTCCTGCACCTTCGCCTATATTCATTAACCTGAGAGGAATGCTGGTCTTAAACGAATCTGTTCTTGCTTCAATAAACTGAGCTTTTACCTGAAAAGCCGTAATTGACAAAAAAAATAAAAGTAGTTTTTTCATGGTCTATGCTGTTATTTAACAGACACAAAGCTAAACCATAAAAAAGCACGATGCACCTACTAAAGTTAGTAGGTGCATCTCCTATAATTCCTCTTATTTTTTATA
>CALRLN020000525.1:0-3937 GCA_943368675.1 Chitinophaga pinensis
CAGAAGAAACAATCACCACATAAAGCCATTTTATAACCCAGTCAATCAGATATGCACCAAATCGCGTTCCTACATTCGCTAATTCAAATTTCAGGTCAATATTCAGATAAGTCGGTATAGAAATTGCTTTCATTTTCAAAACGCTGGGGTTATCTGATAAAATTATTTTTTTATTTTTAAAAGTACAACATTATCAAAAATATTTTATAATTTGCTCCACTGAGGCTTTAAATAAAAATATGCGAGAAAGTACTTTTATTGATAAGAATTTTAAGCGATGGGAAGAAATTGAAAATGATTTTAAAACAGATCCGGATGAGATTTCATCTGATTTCATTGATTTGATGAACGATTTGTCTTATGCTCAGACACATTATCCTCATAGTAAGATAAACGAGTACGTAAACTCCCTTTCATCAAGGGTTTATAAGAAAATATTTCTTCAGCAAAAACAAGATAAAAACCCTTTCTATTATTTCTGGGTAAAAGACTTTCCTGCTACCATCGGTCATAACGCTAAAATTCTCTGGCTATCAACTGCTATTTTTTTTACTTTCTGTATTCTGGGTTATATCTGTTCATTTATAGACACCGAATTCATTGAGGGTATTCTTGGTAGAGATTACGTGAGAATGACCGAAGAAAACATTAAAAAAGGTGAGCCTTTTGGCGTATATAATTCTGACTCACCTCTGGTTATGTTTCTTTCAATATTTTCTAATAATGTGAGGGTTGGTCTTATTCTGTTTATTTCTGGTATATGTTTAGGAATTGGTAGCTTCTATTTCACCTTTTCTAATGGTGTAATGGTAGGTGCGTTTATGTCTCTGTTTATTCAGAATAACCTTGGCACTGACGCCGTATTTGTGATTATGCTGCATGGAACTTTTGAATTGATGGGCTTGATTCTGGAGTGTATGGCGGGCTTTATACTGGGATTAAGTTTCCTGTTTCCGGGTACCCTTACCCGAAAGCAGGCATTCAGAAAAGGATTATCAGAAAGTGTAAAAATTTATATCGGAACCCTGCCTTTTACTACCATTGCCGCATTGATAGAAAGTTATGTTACCTACCTCGGTAAACAGGGTTTTGAGAACAATAATATACTCGTTATGCTGTTTTTATCCATTGTTTTTATTGGCAGTTGGCTTGTTGTTATCTGGTACTTTTTTATTTATTCTAAGAAGCTGACTGAAAAATACCCTTATGAAAAATACCTTGAAGACATTGTTCATAAATAAAGTATCTCTTTTAGCATTGATTTTCTTTTTTGGAGGAATATCATCTTTTGCTGAAGACAGAGGTACCTTATCAAAAGCGCATGTCGATTCTCTAAAGAAAAGTGAAGAAAAACTCTGGTATGTAGATAAGTTTAAGAGTACTAAAAAACCTGCTGTCCAAAAAAAAGCAGAGACCAGAAACTGGGGAGACCTGAGCGGTATTTTTGCAGCTATCGCTTCTGTTTTTCAGGTTTTGGTCTGGTTAGTGATAGGTCTGGCCATAGCAGGAGCGTGCTATCTAATTATTAAAAACTTAAAGGGATTCAAATTCAGGTCTAACCCCGAAATTCCGGTTACTACCACAGATGTCTCAACTGAAGAAGTGGATATTCAAGCCTTGAATACAATAGATTTGAGCAGCCAGATAGAAAAGTGTATTCAGGATAAAAACTACCGTCTGGCAGTACGATACTATTATCTATGGGCAATGAAAGTGTTGAACGAGGCTAATCTGATAGAGTTTAATATAGATAAGACCAATCAGGATTATACCCGAGAGTTGAGCAGAAAGAATACTTTTTCTAAAGAGAGATTAGGCCTCTTTATTCAATGCACACATTATTATGAGTACTTATGGTTTGGCAATTTTCTGGTTTCTGAACCCGGGTTTCTTACCATTGAAAAAACCTTTAAAGATTTTCTGACTAAAAAAGCATGAAAGTAAAGTTTGTAATCATAGGAGTTGCCCTGATTGGAATAGTGTTTTTTCTGCTTTTCGGTCTGGACAAACTCTTTCCTTCAGAAAAGAAGTTTGACAAGTTTTTTACTGTCAGTCCCAATTCCTATAAACCTTATGACTGCAAGTTTTTTTATGACGAATTAAAAAAGAATGCAGGGGGAGGGTTCCGAGAGAATAATATCAGCTTTGATAAAAGCGGTTATAGTGAGATTGAAAGTCTTAACAATACTTACATGATTGTTTCTCCTAATTTCTATCCTACAAGCCATGATATTCATGATTTAAAAACATTTGCGGGCAAAGGAAATACGGTGTTTATCTGCGCTTTTGGTTTAACAACCGAGCTTATTGACTCATTGTGTTATTCGCCGAGAAGTGATGAAGCCAATGTAACATACCCGCCTCTTTTAGTCGAAAGCAGGTGGAACATTAACTGGTATGAAGAAGATAGTACTATTACGGAATATCATCTATGGGGGCATAAGCCTGTTACAACAGTATTAGATTCTATTTATGTATTAAGTAATAATCTGGTAACTGATATTGATATATTGGTTACTGATAATCAGGATAATATTCAGATGCTTGAAATTACCTGTGGCTATGGCAGGATATTTCTATGCAATGACCCTATCTTAATCAGTAATTATTTCCTGCTATATAAAAATAATTATACCCTGTTTAATAAACTGGCAGATAAGATTAACCTCGCTGAGAATAACATTATCTGGGACGATTACTATCGGAGAGTTAATGCCGATAATTCATCCGGTGTGGGCCGGAGTGAGGTATTACGAGTGATTTTCCAGCATCCGCCATTGATATGGGCTTTTTACACTTTTATTGTGGGAGGTCTCTTGTTCCTTATAATTTATAATCGGAGAGTCCAGAAAGCAATTCCGATCTATAGTACCCCTAAAAATAACAGCGAGGCATATATCAACGTGGTGAGTGGTTTGTACTGGCAGCAGCAAAACCATAAATCAATAGCAGATAAAATTATAGCCCAGTTTTTTGAGTACCTCCTGCACAATTTTAATATCCATCATAAAGATTTTCAGGAAACAGAACTGGAAAAGATAGGCCAGAAGACAGGCAGAAATTTGCAGAATATCCGGGAGATTTTCGATGACATTACATTTATCAGATCTCAGGAAGAAATTACAAAGCAGAGCCTGATGAATTTATATCAAAAAATCAATGCATTTTACCAAGACTAAGCAACTAAAATGGAAAACGAAGAAGAAATATTTAAAAATAGAATTGACCTCACGGCCATCACCAAAGCAGTGAGTGATATTAAACAAGAACTTAATCAGATTGTTTTCGGACAGGACGAAGTAATAGACCTGATACTGATAGGATTGCTTAGCGATGGGCATATACTCATAGAGGGTGTGCCGGGAGTTGCCAAAACCATGATGAGTAAACTACTGGGAAGGGTTCTGGGTATTTCGTTTAAACGTATTCAGTTTACACCCGATCTGATGCCTTCTGATGTGTTGGGTACCTCTATTTTTAATCCTAAAACCCTGGACTTTGAGTATAAACGCGGTCCGGTATTTGGTAATATAGTGTTAATAGACGAAATAAACAGGGCCCCGGCCAAAACCCAGGCAGCTTTATTTGAGTTGATGGAAGAGCGCCAGATAACCATTGATGGTAATACCTACCTGATGGAAACACCTTTTATTGTTTTAGGTACGCAAAATCCGATAGAGCAGGAGGGAACCTACCGGCTACCGGAAGCACAGCTAGACCGTTTTCTTTTCAAAGTAAGTATCGGATACCCGTCTCCGGATGATGAAGTGCTGATGCTGAAACGCTTTAACTATGAAACGTATAATGAGGTCGTGAATAATCTGCAACCCGTACTGAGCATAGAAATACTAAAAGAACTGCGCCAGACTGTGAGACAGGTGATTATTGAAGATAATATTCTGAAATACATTACACTGCTGATTCAGGCGACACGAAA
>CALRLN020000526.1:0-3923 GCA_943368675.1 Chitinophaga pinensis
TCAAGGTATCTGTCTTTTAACAGCAACAAAATTTTCAAGGTTCTTTCTATGCCTGCTGAAAGTAATTGAAGAGCTACATGATTATTCGATGAAACATAATTTTGTTTATTCAAAACCTTTAAACCTTCGGAGATAAATTGGAAAGAAGCTTCAACTTCAATCACAATTGCCATGACTTTTTGAAACTCATGAGTTTTATTATTCTTAACCATAGCAAAATGTCTATTTAAAAAGACGGTATTTTTCTATTTTGTTTATTCAAAAAGTCAGACACTGTATAACTAATTTAAGCTTTACACAAAAGTCTTATTCTCTACCTAAAAGTTTACATAAGTAGCAAAATGAAGAATAGTACTCTGAATCATTATAGAGATTTTCTTCCATATGTTCTAATTCACAGATTACATCTCTATTATCTGCAAATTGTTCTTTAAAAACTTCAGCAAAATCTGTATTCCCCATCGCTAATTTTGAAATTATATAATTGTTATTGTCAACATTAAGAGTAGATCCTTTTGTTGAAAAATCAACAAATTGTACTCCATCTAAACTGTCAACATCACCATCTAAATCGTTAAAAAGGGGATATTCTATTATTGATTCATTGGATTTTTCATCTTCAATTTCCCAGTTTAACCAACCTTCTAAAATTGAAATTGTCTCATCCAAATGTTCACTTAAAGTCTTATAAAAGTTTTCAATAGAAAATTTATATCTAATATGAAGTTCTGTTTTTTTAAACACCTCTTTTAATAATTCAAAATCAAATAATCTTTCCGAGTTAAAGATTGAATTATAATTAAATTTCAATTCTTTTAGTAGAATTTCAAAAGAGATGTCGTTTAAAGAATCTCGAAGCTTTTGTAATTTATCTCGATAATCTTTTAATACCTCTTTTAATTTTTGGATAACTATATCAAAATAATAGTTTATAAAATTCTTATGTCTATTGATAATATCCTCACGCTTAATAACAATATGCTCTGATTTAAAAGCATTTTCCTTGTGGTATCGTAAATATGCAATTTTATTTGCACTGTTTGAATTACTAAAAATGGCAGAAGATTCAAACGTCTTTCTATTAGATTGTTCTCTTTTAATTGGATGACCAACGAGTTCATTCCGAATTTCTCTATTAATCTTAAAGTTTGAATCATTTTTAATTATCTTTCTAGCTTCATCACAATTAAAAATGAGGAGCATTTCTTTGACAAAGTCTTGTTGAACGTATATTGCTTGCAAAAAGCAAATGGCACTTTTAAAATCTCTTATGAAATTTTTATCTCCATTGTTTTCTTCCTCTTCATATATTATGCTTTCTAAGTCATTAAAGTACGTAGTTAAATCCCCGAAATAATTATTTCCAGTTACTTCAGCTAAATTAAATTTTGACTCAAAAAATCGACAGTCATAAATATAATTGCGCCATACATCCATAATTGCAGAAAGTTTTTCCTGATGTGTGTACATAAAACAAGGTTTAAAGTTTCTATTTTTCATCAAAAGTAAAATACTACTACGCATCCTATCTGCGTAGCAATATTTATTTAATAAATATTTATTATTGGAAGATAATATAAAGATTTCTGTTTCTATTAAACTAATATTCCATACTAAAAACAAAAAAGACCGTAACCCGCCAAAAAGCGAAATTAAGGTCTTTAATATCTTCTCTCCCTACCAAACAGTTATCCTCTCCCCCTCCGGCTTATACATCTTATCCCCCGGCTGCACATTAAATGCCTGATAAAAAGGTGTGAAGTTCATTATTGCAAATTCACAAATTAGAATCCTCAGCCTAATCAATGCCACTTTCTATAATTTTTAATAACTCATTCTTTGTAATATTCTCTTCTTCCGATTTATCATAGATAGTCACTAAATAAACAACCTCTACTTCTTCGTGTTTCTCAATGTAGTAAGTTATCACCCGAAATCCTCCACTTTTACCACCTCCTTTACTCTCGCTGCCTAAACGTATCTTAAAAAGCCCTGCGCCTAAATTTGTACCCAATCTTGGGTTTTCGGTTATGGTTTGGGCTAATGTTACTAATTCATCAGGTAAAGACCTGTATTTTTTTGCAAGCCTTTTAAACTCCCTATCAAATCTGGCAAGGGTTTGTATTTCAATTGCCATTCTCTAATTCCTTGAAAAGTTCTTTAATAGGACGCGCCTTTATTTTACCTTCCTTTAGCTGTTTAACTTCTTCAACTGCATTTTTCAAAGCTTTTACAGATACAGAAACGGTTTCGTTGTCACCGGTATTAATAAGCGCTTTTAGCTCATTCTGTACCTTTTTAGGTAGAACTTTGTATTGTTCATATAAAATCTCCGCTATACTCATGGGTATTCTATTTAATAATCTCTGACAAGAGCCTAACGGCTCATTGCTCTAAATTACAAACAATTCTAAATAAAAAAAAGGTTTAAACCATTCGTTAGAATTATTTAAACCTTTTAAAGTACCTGCTTAAAGCCATTCTACCAAACCACAATCCTCTCCCCCTCCGGCTTATACATCTTATCCCTCGGTTGAACATTAAATGCCTGATAGAAAGGAGTAAAATTCATCAAAGGTCCATTAACACGCCATTTGGCAGGAGAATGTGGATTTGTATTCACATACATACGCATATAAGCGTCTTTGGTTTTTACACGCCAGATGCGGGCAATCGAAATAAAGAATCGTTGCTCAGGTGTGAAGCCGTCTATCCTTTCTCCTTTTTTGTATTGGTCGGTTAATTTAAAGGCATCAAAGGCGATGGCTATTCCTGCTATGTCGGCTGTGTTTTCGCCTACGGTGAGGGCGCCTTTTACGTGTACTGAATCGAGGACGGTATACTGGTTGTACTGGTCTATTACCTGTTGGGTGCGGGCTTTAAACTTCTTAAAATCTTCATCTTTCCACCAGTTTTTCACGTTACCTACTTTGTCGAACTGCGCTCCCTGGTCGTCGAATGAGTGGGTAATTTCGTGACCAATTACCATGCCTATGCCACCGTAGTTGAGAGCATCATCGGCATTCAAATCAAAATAAGGGGGTTGCAATATCCCTGCCGGGAACACGATTTCGTTGAGCGGTGGGTTGTTATAGGCAGTAACCGTTGGCGGTGTAGTGCCCCATTCAGTGCGGTCAACGGCTTTGCCCAATTTGGCTACCATATAGTTGAAATCGTTCTGACTAGTTGCCAGACGATTTTCAAAGTAGGTACCACGGTTGATTTTTACGGCTGAGTAATCTCGCCACTTGTCAGGATACCCGATTTTTTCAGTAAAGGCATAGAGTTTTTCTTTGGCCTTGGCTTTCGTTTCGTCGCTCATCCAGTCGAGGCGGGTAATGCGGGCTTCAAAGGCGGTTTTGAGATTATCTACCAATATGCGCATCCGTTTCTTGGCTTCTTCGGGGAAATACTTCTTCACATACAATTGTGCCAGTAAATGTCCGAGAGAGCGGTCAACGGCCTCGGTGATTTCTTCGCCACGAGGTTTCTGGGTGGCTTGTCCTGTGAGGATTTTTGAATAATCAAAGGCTGCTTTCGAAAAGGGTTCGCTAAGGAAATCAGCGTAGGCTGTGAGTGATTTTGCTCTTAGGTAGGCTTTCCAGTCTTCTATTGATGTTGAGGCCAGCAGGGAGTTCAGACGGTCGTAGTAGGCTGGTTGCTGCATATTCAGCGTGTCTACTTTTAGTCCTAGTCCTTTGAAATAAGCCTCCCAGCCGATGTTAGGCTGTTTAGCGACAATATCCGCCAGCTTCATTTTATTATAATTGGCCTGCACATTTCGGCGCTCGATATTGGTTTTGTGCGAGGCCGCCAGTTCTTTCTCAATAGCATAAGCGGCAGTCGCCATTTTTGCGGCGGCAGATGCTTCGGTGCCTGATAACTTGAACAGGGTTGTGAGATAGGCGATGTAGGCCTTCTGG
>CALRLN020000527.1:0-3913 GCA_943368675.1 Chitinophaga pinensis
AAGGCATTCTGAGTAAAGCGAATATGGATGACAAAATAGGTCATCTGGTCGATGCCATCTATGATGTAAACTTCCGCAGTGCGCTTTATAAAGCAATTTTCAATCAGTCGCTGGAAAAACAATACAATCAGGATGTATTGACGTTCGTCAAAGGAAAAGCCTTTGAAGGCGAGACTGATACCATTGATTCAATTCTGCCGGATATAGATTCTTCTAATTCTGCCATGATTTTTGGCGGAAAATACTTTCTGAAACTGTATCGTAAACTATTCTCAGATACCAACCCTGAGGTTGAAATGGTTGAGTTTATTACTCAGCATTCAGAATTCAGGAATATACCCCTTTTCGCAGGAAGCATAACCTGGAATCGTAAGGATGATGCAGCCACCACCTTTGGCGTAATGGTTGAGGTGGTTGAAAACATCAAAGACGACTGGAGCATGACAGGCGATTACCTGAACGACTTTCTGGAAGCTTTTGTCGAAGGTAATTTTCAGATTAAAGAATCAGTCTTTGATAAGGTCTCTCAACTGGCGCATCGAACCGCCCAGATGCACCTTTCTCTGTTTGCCTTGCGTGGGGCTGATAATTTCAATGCAGAGCCATTTGACCGTCAATACAGAAGATATTTACATGAGAAATTTGAAACCCTGCTCGAACGCCGCTATAACCTTCTGACAGATAATTATCTGCGATTAGACGGACAGGCGCAAACCCTCGCATGGACATTCATGGAAGCCAAAGACCTGATACTTGATTTTATCGACCAGATACTTACCCGGCCGCTTTCTTCATTTCGTACGCGTATTCATGGTGATTATCATCTGGGGCAGATTCTGGCAACAAATGATGACCTCGTAATTATAGATTTTGAAGGTGAACCCGAAAGTAGCATTGCGGAGCGTAAAATCAAACATTCACCGCTGAAAGACGTGGCAGGTATGATTCGCTCCTATCACTATGCGGTTTCGGCCAAATTGTTTAATTCTGCTGAAACCAGTACAACCGATACTGTTGTATTGCAGCGAGCGGCTGACCGTTGGTATAAGCTGATTAAAGATACCTATCTGGAAGAATATCTTTCAATGTTTGGTTCGCCTCATCCCCTATTCAAAGATCCTAACGAGGTTAACTATCTGCTTTTGTTTCATTTATTGGAAAAAGCCATCTATGAACTGGGATATGAAGTAAATTACAGACCTACATGGGTGAAAATTCCGTTAAAAGGAATTGTGGAAGTGATTAACGAAATAGAGAAATTAAGACGTTAGTATGAAAGAGTATTTTCAAAGACTTTTTGCTCATGAATATTGGGCAAATCTAAAGGTTTTAGAAACATTCCTGGAAGCAAGGCAGGCGCCAGACAGAGCACATGAGATAATATCTCATATGGCCGCAGCCCAGAAAATCTGGATTGAGCGCATCAATGGCACAAGCTCAGATACTAAAGTATGGGAAATATTTGAGAAAGAAGCTTTACAAGGCCTATTTGATGCCAATTATCGGGCATTAACACAAATACTGGAAAAGGAAGATTTCAGCCGGATGGTTGCTTATCAGAATTCCAGAGGAGAGTATTTTAATAGTACCCTGAGTGATATACTAACTCATCTCGCATTGCATGCCTCTTATCACCGAGGTCAGGTTATTTTGCTAATCAAGGGACAAGTAGATAAACTCCCGGCGACTGATTATATTTTTTATTACAGATAATTTTGTATCAACCTCCATGAATCATATTCCTACATTCGACGACATTAAAGATGCTCGTGAAAGAATCAGTATTTACATTAATCACACACCTGTACTGAGTTCTGATGCAATTAATGAAATGGCAGGCTGCCATGTATTTTTCAAATGCGAAAACCTGCAAAAAATCGGTGCTTTCAAGGCTCGTGGAGGAATGAACGCAGTATTGTCTCTAACCAGGGAAGAGCAGCAAAAAGGTATTACCACCCATTCGTCAGGTAATCACGCCCAAGCCATTGCTTTGGCAGCTAAAGCTGTAGGTACAAAGGCTTATATAGTAATGCCAAATAATGCCCCTGATATCAAGAAAAATGGAGTAAAATATCTCGGTGGCGAAATAATAGAGTGTGAACCAACCCTAGAGGCCAGAGAAACCGCTGTACAAAAAGTAATAGATGAAACCGGAGCCACTTTCATACATCCTTTCAATAATTACGACGTAATTGCAGGACAGGCTACTGCGGCTGTTGAAATGTTTGAACAGGTAGGAGAATTAAACGTAATAATGGCACCTGTAGGCGGTGGTGGTTTATTAAGTGGCACAGCATTAGCAGCGCATTACCTAATGCCCAGAGCTGAAGTAATTGCAGGAGAACCGGAAGGAGCAGCTGATGCCATATTATCTTTCAAAAGCGGAAAAATAGAAAAAGCACCTTATATCAAAACTATTGCCGACGGCCTGCTGACTAACTTAGGAGATAAAACGCTTGAAATTATCTGTAACTATGTAAAAGATATAATCACTGTCAGCGAAGAAGAAATCATTGCCGCTATGCGTTTGATTTGGGAACAATTAAAGATTGTAATTGAACCTTCTTCGGCTGTTCCTTTTGCTGCACTTTTGAAAGAGAAGGAACGCTTTGCAAGTAAAAGGGTTGGTATTATATTGACTGGTGGAAATGTGGATTTGGGGAAGTTGCCGTTTTAGTATAATTGAGCGATTTGAGAACTAGTTTGTAAAATATATTCAAAAGACAGCTCTTAGATTACTTTCAAAACAATCGCATCAATTTGAATTTATTCCATGTATTTATTTGTTGAGACAGGGCAATGCCCTGTCTCAACGCAGGTTCGTCCTAATGAAAAAATCTATTTTCCCTTTTGTTATTCATTTGCCTTAAACAAATCAACAAAACTAAAACTATCCCCATCAAACAAGCCCAAATCACTAAGCTTTAAGGCAGGGATAACCAATAAGGCCATAAATGAAAGGCTCATAAATGGAGAAATAAGAGTACTGCCTAATTGCTCTTTTGAAAAGCTATCAATCATAGTATAACTTTCAGCCACTTTGTATCCATCTTCATTGCTCATTAAACCAGCTACGGGCAAGGGAAGAACACCTCGTTTTAGGTTGCTTACGGCTGATACCCCG
This sequence comes from Chitinophaga pinensis, assembly GCA_943368675.1. Taxonomy (GTDB): domain Bacteria; phylum Bacteroidota; class Bacteroidia; order Cytophagales; family Spirosomataceae; genus Emticicia. The sequence goes on from CALRLN020000527.1 coordinate 3,125, forward strand.
CCCTTCTCTCTCACAATCAGATTTACAGCCTCACAGATAGATTCATCATCTATTCCTACGGCTATGATATTATGCGAGTCATGGGCTACCGATGAAGCGATTGCACCCTCCTTCAAACCAAAATTATTAATAAAGGCAACCGCAGGCTTAGCCTCAGAATAACGATTATAGACGACCATTTTAAGCACATCGCTCTCAGTATCACTTACCACTTTGGCATTCTCAATTTTCGGTTCTACCATTACTTCTTTGGTTATCAACTGCCCATCTATGGTTTGTATCACTCGCAGCAGGTTTCCTTTATGTGGTGCTATTACTACAATATCCTGAGGGTCTAATGCTTTGCAGTTAAAATTATTAACTACTTCACTTTTCAGATTTTCAATAAGAGAAGTGCCATTTTCGGCAACTTTTTCGCCATCAATATAAGTTTCCAGTACTTCAAAATTCTCCAGATTATCCACGATAATGAAATCAGCCCAATCTCCTTCACGTAATAAGCCCACATTCATCCGGTAATGCAATACAGGGTTAATGGTAGCCATTCGCAATATTTTAAACTTATCTATGCCCTTTGCAATGGCTCTCTTGATAAGTTGGTTGATATGCCCTTCTACGAGATTATCCGGGTGTTTGTCGTCAGAGCAAAACATCATTTCAGAAAACCATGTTTCAGCCAGTGGAATAAGTTCCTCAAAATTCTTGGCAGCACTCCCCTCTCTAATCAGGATTTTCATGCCTAGTTTCAACTTTTCCAGGGCTTCGCCTTTTGTAAAGCACTCATGGTCG
>CALRLN020000528.1:0-3900 GCA_943368675.1 Chitinophaga pinensis
AACTGACAAAAGCCGTAAAAGAGCTTAAATAATTTCCGGATGATTCAGGTATAAAGGCCTTGGAGACTTACTATCTCAAAGGCTTTTTTGTTTCTGCTGTAAATCCGCTTTTCAAACTCACTGTTTTTGAGATATAATCAGCGTATACATATGGCTCCACGAAATAAAACACAACTTGTTGATTGAATAATATTAAAGTTTCGCATTTTGCGGCCTTATTAGAAACCAAAATCATTCTTTTAAAGTTAAAATCTATGAACTGAACAATCACCGGACTTTTTTTCGTTTAGATTAAAAGACAAATTAAGAAATCCTTATATTTGCATCGTGGAAAAAATAAAACTAGAAATATTAGGTTTATCGCCTAGCCAATCACAAACCGGCTCTTTTGCATTGGTACTGGCAGAGGAATTTGGTAACCGCCGGTTACCAATTATTATTGGCATGTTTGAAGCCCAAGCTATTGCTATTGAAATGGAACGTATTACCCCTAATCGCCCAATGACTCATGATCTGTTTAAATCATTTGCCCGTGCATTTGATTTTACGGTAGAAGAGATATTGATTTCAGATTTGCGGGAAGGTATCTTCTATGCAAAAGTAGTTTGCACTGACGGTATCCGTCAAAAATCAATTGATGCCCGCCCTTCTGATGCCGTGGCTATTGGTTTGCGTTTTCAGGTACCAATCTATACTACGAACCAGATATTAACTGATGCAGGCATTACAGCTCAGGAAGCCACTACTGCTGATGAACCCCAGGAATTAGTATCTTCGTCTACACGTCCTCAAAAAGTAAGCAAAGATTCTCTAAAAGATTTGAATCTTGAAGAATTGAACAATTTATTGAATCAGGCTCTGGCAAACGAAGAATATGAAAAAGCCGCCAAAATCAGAGATGAAATAAGCAAAAGAAATTAAAAAAATATCTGGTCTGAAGTATTAAGCCATTTGCCAAGCAAGCAAATGGCTTTTTGTTTAATGCCTATCGTCTTCTGATTATAATACTATTGTTATTTTTCTGCAAAATAACCTGTCCAAAGCCAAAATATCTTTATTCCAAGGTTTGACTTTCAAAATAACCAATATCTTTGCATCCGGCTTAAGTTATCTTTTTCAAACAATTAACTATTTATCATTATAAATCCTATTATTATGTTTAATTATCTAAAGAGAAAATTTGAAAAGTATAAGATTAAAACAACATTTAAGGAATATCCCTATAAAGTAGCCGAATATGATCTTCCTGATTTCGGGAAGGTAAGCTTTGCCAGATGGGAGAATCCCTTAGAATCAGAAAAACACTTAAGCCAGGGTCAGGTAGACTTTTATAAAAAAATACTAAAAAAAGGGGATTTTATTATTGATATAGGCGCCCACATAGGTGATTCAACCATTCCAATGGCATTGGCTGTAGGAAAAGAGGGCACTGTTCTGGGGTTTGACCCAAATCCTTATATCTACAAGATATTAGAAAAAAATGCATCTCTCAATAAAGAACTCACCAACATTATACCACTCAACCTTGCAATAACTGCCTATGATGGGTATTTTTTTTATAATTCATCAGAAGCCACACATAACAACGGTGGTATTGCAGAAACAGAAAAAAACCGCCATGGAAAATATGGTCTTAAAGAAAAAGTTAAGGGAGTTAATTTAGAAAAATTTCTGATAGATAATTACCCTCAACAAATTCCAAACCTGTCTTTAATAAAGATCGATACTGAAGGTTATGATACTGAAATACTCAAATCTATCCTACCCTTCGTTAAGAAACATAAACCTAATCTGATTTTTGAATGTTTCCCGAAGCTAACCAAAGCAGAGCGGCACTATTTGTATGATCTGATAGCAGATCTGGGATATGACTTATATTATGTCGAAGCATTTGACGTAAACACTAAAAAACAGTTAATTAAGCGTGATAATATGAGTGATTGGAAGCATTTTGACATATTGGCTATTCCAAAAAATTAATATCTTTGAGTAGCCGGGCTTATTGATTTATCAATTTTTTATTTATATCTTACATCTTCAATATGCCCTAACTAACAATACAAACCTATAATGATTCGAGTACTGCGTAACTTTTTGCCAATCCCAAATCCAAATGACCCTAATCTCTTTTTTAGGTACATTTCTTATATTGATATTTTCGGAATTTTTGAGCGTGATCCTTTTGGCAACTGGTTAATTTTAAAACGTCTGATTATTCTTATTGCTGGTTTTCCTACCTATTGGCGAATTGCGGTTGCTAATCAGTTAAAAGTGGAGGGCGCTGAAAAAATTTCGCGCTTACCTAATCAGAATGTTTATTTTATATCTAATCACCAGACCTACTTTGCGGATGTTATTACATTTTACCATGTTTTCTGCTCGGTAAAATGGGGATTTAGAAACAGGGTAATTCCTATAGCCTTATTTGCGCCAAGAGCCAGAACATTCTATGTAGCTGCCAGCGAGACCATGAAAGAAGGGTTGATTCCGCGCATTTTCAGTCTGGCAGGAGCTATACTGGTTGAACGTACCTGGAGAGCTAAAGGTACTAATGTAAAACGTGAACTGGATACATCAGCAGGCTCTAATGTTTCAAAAGGTTTACAATTTGGTTGGGTTGTAAGTTTTCCTCAGGGAACTACCAGCCCCTACGCCCCTATTCGTAAAGGTACCGCCCATATTATTAAAGAAAACAATCCTATTGTTGTACCGGTTGTGATTGACGGATTCAGGAGAGCTTTTAATAAAACCGGATTGGCTTATAAAAAGAGGAACACCGAATTAAGGGTTAAATTTAAAGACCCTATTCATTTTGCACCTGAGGCTACGGTTGAAGAAATAACTGAAGTTATAAAAAATATTATAGAACAGGATATGCCGGAAAGGATTGCCAGATGGAGAGGTGAAACTTCTGATTCTGTTAAAAATCATTAAATTAATCTATATTTCTGCTACATTGTCTATCTTTGCCCAAAATTATTGAGCCGTAAAGATTTGCTTTAAATAGATTCACGATGCCAAAACGAAAATTAGGTAGTTTTCCAAGCCTCTTAATTATTATAAGCTTAACAACTGCTTTATTTCTGATTGCCTTTACTGGTTGGATAGCGCTTACATCTAAACAATTGGTAAGCTATGTAAAACAGAATATTGAAGTGCAGGTTTACTTGGATAAATCTTTGACACAGATTCAACAGGATTCAGTCAGAAATATTATTGCAAAAAAGACCTATGTGGCTTATGCCGACAATGTACCTCAGATAAAGTTTATATCGAAAGAAAGCACCGCCAAGCGGGTTTTGAAGGATATTAATGAAGATTATACTTCCGTTTTAGGAGAGAACCCTTATAGAGATGCTTTCAGTTTAAGGATTCGTGAAAGTTACCTCAGCGAGTCGAATTTAGAGAGCATCAAAAGTGATTTAGAGCAAATATCAGGCGTTTTTGAAGCAGATTATGCCAAAGATTTTGTTGACAGCATCAATAAAAATGCTTACAAGGCTTTTCTGATTATCGCTTCCGTAATAATTGTATTGCTGATAGCCATATTCCTGCTGATTAATAATACTATAAGACTGGCTCTTTATTCGCAAAGGCTCATTATCAGAAGTATGCAACTGGTAGGTGCTACTGATTGGTTTATTCAGAAACCTTTTATTGGTCGTGGAATATGGCAGGGGTTGCTGGCAGGTGTGTTAGCCATTGCTTTATTTTTTGGCGTGCAACAGATTGCAGTGCATAAGATAGAAGACCTGATTATATTGCAGGATTATCTCAAAATAGCTGTTCTTTGTAGTGGAGTGGTGATATTAGGTATACTTATCAGCGTTTTAAGTACTTTTCAGTCTATGCACCGATATTTAAGAACACAATTAGAAGATTTGTATTAGAAAATTCAGT
>CALRLN020000529.1:0-3899 GCA_943368675.1 Chitinophaga pinensis
TTTATCAGAATTACCTATAAATGTAACAAAACTGCCGAATCTAGAAGAACTGGATTTATATTATAATGACTTAAAACAATTGCCGAATGAAATATGCGATATGCCACATCTGCGAACGCTTGCAGTATCTAATAACGAACTCTGGAATCTACCGGCCCATTTAGCCAAAATAAAGACCTTAGAAACACTCTACGCACACCACAACCGTCTCAACGATTTGCCTACCCTACCCAATCTTAAGTTGCTACACATTGGCAGTAATCTGTTTAAAACCGTTCCGGAACAGGTTTATCAGTTGGAAAATCTGGAAGAATTTGATATGAGTAAAAATCATATCATGGAAGTACCCACGCAAATCCGGAAGTTTGAAAAATTACAACGGGTATATTTTATGGGAAATGATTTTGACAAGATTGCAGATAAGAAGGAAGAATTAGCTAAATTGGTGACCGATTTAGAGAAAAAAGATATTCTAGTACGTTAATGAAGCTTTTCTATACTACCAACGAAGTTGCAGAGATTCTGGGTGTTACGGCATCGAAGATTCGGTTTTATGAAAAAAAATTCAAATTACGGTTTGAACGCTCAGGACGTGACCGTAAACTGACACAAAAGGACATTGACAAACTCAGGGAAATTATAGAAGTAAAAAGCAAAGGCACGCTGACTTTGAAGGGTACTGAACGAAAGATTAATAAAAAGACAGACCTTAATAAAAGTAAAAACGCTCTGAAAGAGAGATTGCTTTCTATCAGAGCGTTTTTGAAGGAAACTTTGAGTGAAATCTAGCATAATTAATAGATTTACTCAAAACGATAATTTTGTTTTTTTAGCGAGTTTAATGTTATAATTATATTGATTGTCTGTACGATAGATAAAGTAAGTGAAGTGTTTGCCGAATGATAAGGTGAAAGTTTCATTATCTGGCTGATGAGTGAAGGTTTGTCTATATACCTTTCAAAGATAAATGCTGAATCCGGCTCATTAATTAATTCTAACATGGTTTCTTTATCATTAATTAATCGGGTATTAAATCCCGGAGCATAAGGAAGTTTATCGCGCCGTAATCTGATATAATCGGGTAATACACCATTCATACTTTGGCGGAGAATGCTTCGTGGCACACCATCTTTGATAAAGAGTGTTTTTGGCGCAGCTACAAAGAACTCAAACAACGATTTGTCTAAAAATGGCACTGAGGACTCCATTCCGTAAGACTGGTTTCTGGTACGTAATGTTGCCAACACTCTACCTATGTTACCATTATTTATTTTATTAAGTTGACTTTTTATATAGTCATCTTCTTTATTATTTAATAAATGTGTATAGTCATTTACAAAATCTTTCTTGAAAAAATCCTTTACCTGCCCAATTCCTAATTTACTTTTCAGGCTTTTATAAATTGGCATATTAGGTAAAATATACATCCTTAAGCTTTTGAGCAACGAATGATTATTAAACCTTGCAGATTGACTCATCAAATGCAGGCCCTTCTGGTATTTACCCTTCATAAACAACTGATAAATGACAGAGTAGCCCTTCCATGAAACCCAGAAATCTCCACCATAGCCAGTAAATAAATTCTGAACACCCTTCTTTTTTGCCGATAACAATATTGACTGGTCTACATAATGAAACGCATTAGGTATTACTTCATCTATATAAAAACTATTGTCAACATTACTAAAGGTTCCCTTATCTGATGTTTCGATAAATTCAGGTATTATATTGGGGTGTAGTTTAACAAGATACTCAATGAATTTCCGTTCATCTTTTTCCCTGTGGTTATGGGGTAATACCGAAGAAAAAGCATATAAGGGTTCATTCCTTTCTTTGAGAATACCCGCCAGTATACAGGCAATACTCGACGAGTCAAGCCCTCCACTAAGCGTAATGCCTGTCTTTGTTTTATCCCCGACTCGTTTTGCGATGGCTTTGGTAATCAATTCTTTTGCACAACCAAACCAATCTTCATCACTTGAAAAATGATATTTCCCGGAATCATTCGGTACCCAGTATTTTTTTAACTGAAATGATTTATCATGATGATACATCAAAAAACTCGCTCCGGGCAGCAAATGTACATTTTTAATAAATGTCTCCTCAGGATTCTGAATCTTGAAAAAATAATCAATAATACTTGTATCATTAAATCCCCCCGGTGTATCAACCAGCGCGGTGAGTATCTTTAATTGACTGGAGAAAATAAAGTGTTCAGATGAATCCTGATAATACATCTGGCGGTGTCCCAGATGATCAGTTGCTAAAAACAACTCCTGAGACTCCTTATTCCAGATAACCAGTGTAAAGTCTCCCTCCAAATAATCCAGAAAGGCAGCACTCCATCTCTGATAACAATGCAGAATCAAGTCTGTATCGCTTAATTCAGCCTGCTGATTAGGCGATAAATTTAATCTCTGGCATAGCTGTACTTTATTGTCAATTCTGGCATCGGAAATGCCAACCAGATTCTCCAGATGACAGACCACCTCTGATTGAGAATTTGCAGTATCTGACAAACTACCGATAATAAAATCACTGTTACCTTTAATTATTTCAAAATATGCCGATTTTGACTTCAAATGCTCTATTAAACGGGCATTTTCTGTTGATTGGCTTCTCTTTTGTATAATACCAAAAATAGTATTCATAGATGTTTTTTCAGATACGCCTAACTAATGTGATGCTATTCGTTTCTTTTATTTTGGTTACAATTTCAAGTTCAACCTAAACACGAAATGAAACTGAAATAATTATCTAAGCAACCTTTATATTTGTAGATTGAAGTAATGCTATTCGTTAATTATTTTTTCTATAAAGTCCAGCAAATTCTCGGAATCGAATATGGCAGGTCTTGTGAGGTTATAAATCGAGCATGTATTAACTAATCTACTGATTAAATGGAACTGCAAAAGTTGGAGTTCTCTGGTATTGAATAAAAATGATCTGTACAAATGTTTTCTTAATACATTAAATGCATCAAAGTCTATAAGTTGAGTTGATATAAGCGTTGGTATATTCTGCTTGGAGAGAACAATAATTTTCTCAATCGGATAAGCATCTGTCAAGAATTTATCATGAAAAAAGAAGCCGAATTTATTCAAATCGTTTCGAACTTTAAAAGTCTTTTTCTCAAACAAGCTATGTTGAAGTTTATCTACAGTATCATCCCACAGCTTAATCATAGGGTAAGAGGCAAAAGCTCCGATCAGGTTGTTGGCCAAAGGATTAAGGACTACAATATCATCACTAAAAATTTCATAGCCTTTTTTCATTAAGCCTGCTATCGAAGTTGATTTCCCACTGGTCGATTCTCCGGTTATAAGTGTAAGCCTTCCATCAACTAAAACCGCAGATGCGTGAATCGGAATTAATTTACGCTGGGATAAAATGCTGGTTAATGCAGTTGCAAGAGCATACAGCCTGATTGTTCGAGGCTCAACATCAGCAGAATAAGGCTCAATTATGAGGTTCAGACCATTTGATGAGAAGTACTTTGCTATTGGATAAGTATCAAGAAAAAAACTATCCTCAGCGATAACCATTCTCCCCAGACTGGTTTGCATCATCTCGGTGGGTAATGAAACACTTCCTACAACAATTTTTATATCTTCAATCTTAAAATCGTAGGGTAATAACTCCGGAAACTCAATTTCTGATAATATTTTTAGACCAAATCCCCAATATTTAAACATATATTTAAAGACAGTACTCCATTATAAATAAGTATTTTTATCTTTGCAAAATCACAATCTGAAAATCAATATGCTTAACCCTATCACGAAAACCACTATTATTGTTGGGAAGAATGATGATTTACCCAGTACAAATTTACATGAGGAGCTTATAATGATAGATACTCTAAACGGAACTTATATTAACCTGAATAAAACAGGAAG
>CALRLN020000530.1:0-3890 GCA_943368675.1 Chitinophaga pinensis
ATTTTTTATATTTATGTTCAGCACAGTTATGAAGGGTTTATTAAAAAAATTGAAAAAACCCGTAATGACATGGAAGAAAGACGAGCTGAATATATTTCGCAGAAATCGCGCTATATGTTTGCCAGTAAACAATCTGAAATTGCTAAAAAGCTAACAGATAAAGGGCTGGAAGAAAACATAACGCCTCCTAATAAAATAGTCGTGAAAGAATAATTTCCCAGAATCCAGCAAACTTTATACAATCATGTCAGCAAAGCCCTCAATCCGTGAAGAAATTCAATGGCGAGCTAAACTTACGTTTGGCTTGATATTTCTGATAGGCTCCTTAATAGCTGCCCAGATATTTGTTGTGCAGGTATTCCAGAAAAAGAAATGGATGAGCAAGGTGGCCAAAGTACAACGCAAACCTATGCAAATAAAAGCCACCCGGGGTAATATTTATGCCGCCGATGGGAGTAGCTTACTGGCTACCTCTGTGCCTCGTTATCGGGTTGGCTTAGATATAACCAGAGCCAAACCCAAGTATTTCGACAAGAATTTAGACTCATTGGCCACTCTACTATCTGATTTTTTTCAGGATCGTTCGGCGAATCAGTATAAAGAACTGATTCTGAATGCCCGAAAAAGTAGAAAGGTAAAATTTGTAGCCTTTGGTGACCGCCTGGTTGATTTTCAGGAAATGGAGGAAATCAAGACATTTCCTTTTTTCCGTGAAGGGAAGATGAAAGGTGGTGGTAAATTTGAGCAATTGAATCGTAGAGTAATGCCTTTTGATGATATGGCCTTACGCTCAATTGGCAAACTTGACCGTGATACCCAAACCAAAGGAGATTTTGGTATTGAGTTTAGTTTCAATAATTATCTTGCCGGTCGAGACGGTGTAGGACTTTTCCAACGCCTGGCCGGAGGTGTGTGGAAACCTATAGAGGATACACCTGAAGTTCGTCCGGAAGCTGGTCAGGATGTTGTAACTACCATTGATGTTAATTTTCAGGACATTGTTGAAAGTTCGTTGCGCAATCAGGTAATAAGCACCAATGCAAAATATGGCTCTGCCATTGTGATGGAAGTGGCTACCGGGCAGATTAAAGCCATTACGAACCTTTCCCGCAGAACTAAAAATGATGAGACGTATTACACGGAAGACTTTAATTATGCCGTAAAAGGTGGTACTGACCCGGGTTCTACGTTTAAGCTAGCCAGTATGGTGGCTATATTAGAGAAAAGCAAATTAGGCTTAGATTCTCCTGCTGCTTTTTGTGGTGGTTCAATCATGCATAATAATATAGAAATGAAATGCTCGGAAAGCCATGGAAATCAGACTGTGAGACAAGTATTCGAGCATTCATGCAATGTGGGTATTTATTCTCTAGTGAAAGAGCATTTCGGGTTTTCGAGAGCAGATAATTTTGTTACTTATCTGAGCAATTTCAAATTAGACAAGCCCGTTGGCTTTCAATTGAGAGGAGAAACCGATCCTATCATTAAAAATGGCAAAAGCTCTACCTTTAGTTCAACCACCGTACCCTGGATGTCGATAGGTTATGAAACCCGTCTGACACCTTTACAGATGCTTACTTTCTATAATGCTATTGCCAATGGTGGGCATTGGGTGCAACCTTTTATTGTAAAAGAAATACGTGAGGCTGATAGGGTCATAGAAAAATTTGAAGGCAGAAAAGAAGAAGGACAGATTTGTTCAGACCGTACGATTAGGCTAGTGCATGAAATGATGAAAGGTGTAGTTGAAAATGGTACAGCCAAAAACATCAACACGGGTTTCTGCAAAGTAGCCGGAAAAACGGGTACTTCTCAGAAAAGAGAAAATGGTTATGTACAAGGACAATACTATACAGCTTTTATGGGTTTTTTCCCGGCTGATAATCCTAAATATAGTTGTGCCGTAATTATTGATGAGCCTCAGGGAACAAACCTCTATGCACGCGATGTAGCCGCCCCGGTTTTCCGTACAATTGCCGATAAAATATTTGCTTATGATGTGGCTATCCACCCGGCAAAAAATAAAAACAGCAATGTTCAGAAAATTGAAAGCCATGAACAAAGCGGCTATGCAGAAGATTTTAGAACGGTAGGAGAAGCTTTAGGCTTATTAAATGTACCTGGTAATGCAGGATGGGCGAAAGCAGTTAAAAATGGCAATAGTATAGCCTGGCGTAAAGTAAATGAAACGACCGATGTGCCGAATGTGGAGGGCATGACCCTGCGTGATGCCATATATTTATTGGAAAATAAAGGCTACAAAGTAAAACATTCAGGCCTTGGGAAAGTAACGGATTTTACACTTCAGGAGCCAAAAACTGTTGCTTTAGTCTTGCAATAATATATTTCAGGCTCCACCATTATACCGATTGTGGGGCTTGAATAATTTTATGAATAATCTTCTCGGCATGTACCCGAGAGTTTTCTATAAATAAACTATGGGTATCCATACCTCCGCAAATCACGCCTGCCAGATATACGTTCTTTAAATTGGTTTCCATGGTATCATCATTGTATTCTGGTTTCATGATTTCGTCTTCAGATAAGTTAATACCTATCTTTTTCAGAAATACCAGATTAGGCTGATACCCTGTCATCGAAATCACCCAATCATTTTCAATAGTCTGTATTCCGTTAGGGGTCTGTATATCTACTTCGTTTTCTCGTATCTCTACAACTTCAGCATTAAAGAATGCTTTTATCGAACCTTCTTTTATACGGTTTTCAATATCCGGTTTAGCCCAGTACTTTACACGTTTCCCGACCTCTCCTTTTCTGATAACCATCGTAACATCAGCACCTTTTCTCCAGGTTTCCAAAGCCGCGTCAACTGCCGAATTATTAGCTCCAACTACCAATACTTTCTGAAAAGCATAAAAATGAGGCTCTTTATAATAATGCGTTACTTTAGGCAGGTCTTCTCCTTTTACCCCCATTTTTTGAGGAATATCATAAAAACCAGACGCAATAATGATATGGTCTGTTTCATAAGTATTCTTTTTACTTATTACCTCATATCCTCCCCCATCCTTTGGCATTACCTGTAAAACCTCTTCAAATAGTCTGATTTGCAGATGCTTGTGTGCCGCTACTCTTCTATAATACTCCAATGCTTCGCTACGGGTAGGCTTGGCATTGTTTGATACAAAAGGCACCTCACCTATTTCCAGCCTTTCAGAAGTACTGAAAAAGGTCATATTAGCAGGATAGTTGTATAGGGAATTAACCAGACAGCCTTTTTCTAAAATCAGATATTTTAAGCCAGCTTTCTGAGCTTCTAAACCACAGGCAAGCCCTATCGGGCCACCGCCTATAATAATTACATCGTACTTTTCCGGATTCATTGATTATATAAGAATATAAAAACTCTCTTATTGTTTAACAAAGTTTTAATCAAAAAACGTTCTTTTCATTAATAAGTATGCTAATTTTGAATGTATTTTCGTCAGTTTGGCATAGATTATGGGAGTCTGAGAGTGCAACCAACGGAAATGGAACGAACAACCCGGCATTTGCGTTTGCAAAGGAGGATATTTTATGGCCAAATAACCTATACATTATCTTTAAAATTTATTCAATTTTCTAATGGCAGTATTAACAATGATTGGGCAACTTTTGCTTGCCTTAACGATTCTGGTCGGTTTACATGAGTTTGGACACTTTATATTTGCACGAATATTTGGTATCAGGGTAAATAAATTTTATATATTCTTCGACTTCCTCTTCCCATTACCTAATGTTTTGAATTTTGCCTTGTGGAAAAAGAAAAAAGGCGATACAGAGTATGGCTTAGGTTGGTTTCCTTTGGGTGGATATGTGGATATTGCCGGTATGATTGATGAGACCAAAGACGCTTCGCAGCTTGCGTCAGAACCGCAGCCGGATGAATT
>CALRLN020000531.1:0-3869 GCA_943368675.1 Chitinophaga pinensis
TTTCTTATGTAGTAGGTTATTTCTTTGCCAGTCACGAAGACGGCTGGAGAAGTATGTTCTGGGCAGGTTTTGTTCCGGCGGCTATTCTGTTTTTAGGAATGTTATTTGTGCCTGAAAGCCCCCGATGGCTTATTAGTAAAGGACGTGAAGCCGAGGCTCTGGAAGTTCTGAACCGTTTACGCGAACCAGAACAGGCTAAACTGGAACTAGCCAATACCAAAAGAGTCATCGACAATGAAAAACATAACAAAGCAAGCTGGAAAATGCTATTCAGCAAGCGCCTGCGTATTCCTTTGTTTATTGCAGTTGGTATTTTCTTTATTCAGCAGTTTTCGGGTATTAATGCTATTATTTACTTCTCAACGGATATTTTCAAAAATGTATTTCCTGAAGGCAATACAGCCGCTCTGGCTACAGTTGGCGTTGGAGTAACCAATTCAATAGCCACCGTTTTTGCCATTATGTTCTTAGATAAATGGGGACGTAAACCATTATTGTATACAGGTCTTATCGGTACCGCTATCTGTTTATCAAGCGTAGGTTTGGCATTCTTCCTGAAAGACTTTTTAAATCCTGAATTACAGCAAATTATGCTCGTAGGCGGTGTATATGTCTATATTATTTTCTTTGCTATTAGCCTAGGGCCTTTGGGCTGGTTATTGATTTCGGAGATTTATCCATTAAAAATCAGAGGATTTGCTTCAAGTATGGGAAGTTTCAATCACTGGGTATTCGATTTCTGCGTGGCTTACACCTTCCCGATTATGGCTGCCACTTCTTTAGGCACCAATGGCGGTATATTTGGAATTTATACTGTTGTGGTATTATTTGGACTACTTTTTGCCAGATTTATCGTTTTTGAAACCAAAGGCATGAGCCTGGAAGACATTGAAGAAAAATGGAAGTATAGTTGATTCAAAAGCCCATAACTTTTTAACGTTATATTTTAATTCGGCTTTAATACCCTCTAATTTCACAAGCCAGGAGACAACTAATAGTATTTCTTGGCTTGTTTATCTAGTAAATTCTCCGTTTTATACCAAAATAATATTCTACTTTTATTAATAATAATGTCCCGAAACAGGGGGGCTATCTAAAAAAAATACAAAATCCTTGCGTAAGATTTTGCTTTTGCAAATCAGAAGTATTAATTTTGCGTCCCAAAACGGGATGTTGCTGTTTTCTGCTTCATTTCGTTTCAATCTATCTAAATTTTAAAATACTCCATAAATGGCTAATATTGGTAAAATCTCACAGATTATCGGACCCGTGGTTGACGTGAGTTTTGAGGGCAAAGGTTCGTTTATCCCCCCTATTCTTGATGCCTTGTCAGTAGAAAAGGCAAATGGTCAGAAAGTTGTCCTTGAAGTACAACAACACCTTGGCGAAGACCGTGTACGTACCATTGCGATGGACGGTACTGAGGGTTTACAACGTGGCATGAATGTTACTCACTTAGGGTCACCGATTACTATGCCTACAGGCGATGCTATCAAAGGCCGTTTGTTCAATGTAGTTGGTGAGGCAATTGACGGATTGGAGCAAGTTACTACTCCGGGTATGTCTATCCACCGTGCGGCACCGAAATTTGAAGAATTAGCAACTTCAACCGAAGTACTTTTTACCGGTATTAAAGTAATTGACCTACTAGCCCCTTATGTAAAAGGTGGTAAAATCGGTTTGTTTGGTGGTGCGGGTGTAGGTAAAACCGTATTGATTCAGGAGTTGATTAACAATATTGCAAAAGCGTATGCCGGTCTTTCAGTATTTGCCGGTGTAGGTGAGCGTACACGTGAAGGTAATGACCTGCTTCGTGAGATGATTGAATCTGGTATCGTGAAATACGGTGACGCATTCAAACACTCAATGGAAGAAGGTGGCTGGGATCTGAGCGTTGTAGATAAAGAAGCTTTGAAAGAATCACAAGCAACCTTTATCTTCGGTCAGATGAACGAACCTCCGGGAGCACGTGCACGTGTAGCCTTATCGGGTCTTACAGTTGCTGAGCACTTCCGTGATGGAGATGGCGAAGGCAAAGGTCGTGATATTCTTTTCTTTATTGATAATATCTTCCGCTTTACACAGGCAGGTTCTGAGGTATCAGCCCTTTTAGGTCGTATGCCATCTGCCGTAGGTTACCAACCAACATTGGCAACCGAAATGGGTAATATGCAAGAGCGTATCGCTTCAACAAAACGTGGTTCGATTACATCAGTACAAGCGGTATATGTACCTGCCGATGACTTGACTGACCCTGCTCCTGCTACAACCTTTACCCACTTAGATGCAACTACGGTATTGAGCCGTAAAATTTCTGAGCTTGGTATCTACCCTGCGGTGGATCCACTAGATTCTTCTTCACGTATTCTTTCTGCTGCCGTATTAGGTGATGCACATTATAATACTGCACAACGCGTGAAAAACATCTTACAACGCTATAAAGAGTTACAGGATATTATCGCCATCCTTGGTTTGGAAGAGTTGTCAGAAGAAGATAAACTGATTGTATCACGCGCACGTCGTGTACAACGTTTCTTGTCTCAACCGTTCTTCGTTGCTGAGCAGTTTACAGGTTTGAAAGGGGTTTTGGTTGATATCAACGATACAATCAAAGGCTTTAACGAAATCATGGATGGTCTCCACGACAATCTTCCTGAATCAGCTTTCAACTTGGTTGGAACTATCGAAGATGCCGTTGTGAAAGGTGAAAAATTGATTGCAGAAGCGAATAAATAATAACAATGAACTTAGAAATAATTACCCCCGATAAAAAAGTTTATACTGGCGAAGTAAACTCTGTTTCTTTCCCTGGTAGCGAAGGTCGTTTTCAGGTTCTGAAAGACCATGCTCCTATTGTCAGTACACTTGCCAAAGGTGATTTGGTAATCGAAGCAAATGGCAAAAAACAAACATTTGTAGTAGATGGTGGCGTGGTAGAAGTAGTAAAAAATAAGATTCTGGTACTTGCAGAAGCAGTAGCCTGATTTTGCTTATAGATTAAAAGAGGCGTGGATACCCATGCCTCTTTTGTTTTTATAGGAATCTGAGTACTTTTACTGAATGATTTACCGTTTGATGTTGTTCACTAAATGTAGTATCAGCGAATAAATTCGCAGTCTAAGATAACAAAGGCGGACGTCGCACGGAATAATTTTATATGTAAGCCGGACTTAAGTCCGGCGATGTATTAAAAAAAATACCATTGTTACTTTAGCCACCGAATTTATTCGGTGAAAATCCAGAATCTCCATTTATTCTCCATTATGCTCATAGACAATCATGGCAGGCCCATCAACTATCTGAGGCTGGCAGTTACAGACCGCTGTAATCTGCGCTGCTTTTACTGTATGCCTGAAGAAGGCATTCAGTATCTGCCGAAACCTCATTTGTTGAGCTATGAAGAGATGATTCGATTGGTGAGTATTCTGGCTGAAATGGGTATAAGTAAGGTGCGTATTACCGGAGGTGAACCGTTTCTTAGAAGAGATATTATGCCTTTTCTCTGGAAACTTTCAGAGATTGAAGGGATTAATAAAATCAATATCACGACTAACGGTGTGCTAACTGCTCCTCTTGTGCCGGAACTAAAAAAACTTGGTGTCAGTTCTGTTAATCTGAGTTTAGATTCTCTTAACCGTCAGCGCTTTTTTGAAATAACCCGCCGGGACGAGTTTCATAAAGTATGGCAGACTTTAGAAACACTTCTGGAATATGACATTCCGGTAAAGATTAATACCGTAGTAATGTCGGGTAAAAATGATGAAGATATTCTTTCGATGGTTGAGTTGGCACGTGACCAGAATGTATCTGTAAGATTTATTGAAGAAATGCCTTTTAACGGAGCAGGGCTTCGCCCCGACCAGATTCAG
>CALRLN020000532.1:0-3864 GCA_943368675.1 Chitinophaga pinensis
TATGACCCGAAGAAGTTTTTCTGGTGGAGAGCCTTCAAAGAAGTGGGTACCGGTGTGGCAGGTGATTTGTTTATCCACTTATTGAGTGGTACACACTTCATGACTAATTCTAAAGGGCCGGAAACGATTGTGAGTACCGGACAATTCAGCTATTGGAAAGATGGCCGCGATTTGCCCGATGTGATGTCCGGAGTGATGCAATATCCTGATACTCCTGAGCATCCTGCTTTTCAGTTGACTTTGCAGGTGAATTTTATCAGTGGTACGGGTGGACAGGAACTAACCCGCCTGATTGGCTCAGAAGGAATAATAGATGTGCGGGGTAATACTATTACTGTTAAACACAGCATTATGCCGGAAGCCCCGGGCTTTGGCGGATATGATTCGCTCTTTACTTTCTCGAAAGCAATGCGCGAAGAAATGCAGAAAGATTATGATGCCAAATGGACACCTGAACAAAGGAAGAAAAAAACGAAAGAAGATATTGTTTACAATCCGCCGGCAGGTTATAACGAACATGTAGACCACTTTACGAATTTCTTTGATGCAATCAGAACCGGAAAAGTAGTGGTTGAAGATGCGGCATTCGGATTAAGAGCTGCGGCCCCTGCATTGGCTTGTAACGAGAGTTTCCTTACCAAGAAAATAATTAAGTGGGACCCGGTTGCCATGAAATTGAAGGCGTAAGGTTTTAATTTATATCTGAAAAATTTGTAGAAGACAGGGCATGGCAAGGACGCTTAATCCCTGTCTTTTCGTTTTCAGAGTATTCATTTCTTGAAATTGACTATTCTAAAAAAAACAGACTTTTCTATTCTCTTATTAAGTAGTAAAATTTATTATTCGTAATAGTATTGAGTTCAGGAAAACTTTATTTATTTGCCTGTATATCACAATCACTCCCGACTAAGAAAACAAAATGAAACGAGCGTACTTATTAATTATTTTAACTGTTGAATTATTTCAAAGTTGCAACTTCAACACATCTGGTACCTGGAAAAATGACAGCATTGACGAAAATAAGAGACAACAGATAAAACTATTGAATGATAAATTGTTTAAGGCAATTGCAAGTAATAATCCTGCCGGAATAAAGGCTTTATTTTCTGACTCATTAATTAAACAAAGTGGGGCGAATTTAGAAAATTTAATCAAACAGGTAAGCGGCTTACTAAAGTCAGACCAATACAGGGTTCTTGATGAATACGATGTTCATAACATAAAGGCTAATAGCCCTACGACTGTGCCTTCCGGAGTTTCAGGAGATAAAGATTATATAATAGGGTATACTGCGCTAAATCAGGAAACTTATGTTTCATTGTTGTTACCTGTAAATGTTGAAAATGAATTATTGATTACGGCTATTTATGGTAATTATGATAATCAATGGAAAATAAATGTTCTTCACTTCGGCGATTATAGTTTATTTAAAAAAACTGCTCCTGACTTTTATAAATTAGCCAGAGAGAGCTATGGTAAATCTTACCTGATTGATGCCCTGAATTATATTAGTCTGGCAAAGAATTTATTAAGACCTGCCAATGACTATTTTCATTACCAGAAAGAAAAAGATATACTTGATTTTCATGATAAGGTTCTGAAAGAGGCAAATACAAAATTTGCACTCCCGTTAACGCTTGATAATATAGATACTAAACCGAAAATCTTTGGAATCAGCCCTGAAATGATAGAGAATGGCCTTTATCCAATGATTTCGTATGTGACCGAACTCAATCTGAAAGACGCAGTAGGACTGAAGAATGAAAATGAAAAAATAAAAAAAGAGGTAGGAAAACTATTTATTGGTATTGACAAAGACAAAAAATATGTTCTCTACAGGGCATTTAAGGAGATACCCGATGGCTCAAAATTAGTTGAAAGTTATGGATTCATTGACGAAATAGACCCAAAAAAGTAAACCCTCCATGCTTGTACAATACACAAAGAGGGTCTGCCCGGATTCAATATGTATGTGGATTAGTAGCGGTATTCCCCTAAACACCTGAAATTTTTAAGCTAATGCACTTTCTCTTGAGAGATAATACATGTAATTAGTAATGGGTGGATCTGCCAGCCCGACGTGAAGGGCTATATTGGTCATTTGTACCCGATGGTAGGTACTGTGGTCAAAACACATCTGTATGAGTTCATATTTTGGAATATGGCAATCTAAGGCAAGGGGTATATAAACATGTGTGGTTTCTTTTAATTCTCTTTCAGTGAGATTCACGACGTAATCAGTAAATTGTTCTGATTGCTGCAATATTCCATCATATATTTCCTGGGCCGATGCACCGAACATGGCTTCATAAGACGGGGTATCGGCAGTATTTTGTAAACAGGCAAACCACGAGACTTCTACCTGCCAGATATGTATTAGTGTTTGCTTAAGGCTATTGAAACTTGAAGGAACTTCTGCATCAAGCAGATACGATGGCTTGGTTCGCAGCCAGTTGATAATTCTGTTGTTTGCTACCCGATTATAAATGGCATAATCCCGTATAAGTGTTTGTAAATTCTTATCTGTAGCTGCTGTTATTTCTTGTAGCATAGCCTTTTCCGTTTAGTGCTACAAAGTAAACAGGGGCTAATGACAGCCCTATGTCAGTAGGGTAGAAGAATTTTTTAAAATTTTGAAGAAATATTTTCAAGCATCGTTTTTAGCTTGTCTTTCAGGATTTTCGGACTTAGGATTTCGGCCTGATCGGCAAAAGTAATATACCAACGCACAAACCCGTCGAGCGAAGCAGTCAGGAAAGTCATCTCCATTGTGTCTCCTTTGTCGGTTTCAGAAACAAAGCCGTTGAAATATTTTTGTTCGAGCAAGAAACGCAAAGCAGGTTTGTTTACGCTTATCACTACCGTTTCGAGATTGTCATTTTCGGGCATTCGCTCCAGGTATTCTTTCAACGAATAATGCTCTTTTTTAAAAGGCTCATCTGTCAGTGCAATTTTTGAAATGCGGTCTGTTCTGAAATGCCTGTAATCATTTCTCAGATGGCAGAACGCAATGGTGTACCAGTAATTAAACTCATGATAGATGCCGACAGGTTCAAATTTGCGCTGAACAGGCTCACTCGAATTAAAGCTGGCGTATTCCATCTTGGCTATCTTTTTTTCTGAAATGCTGTTCAGGATAATTTCGAGGGTGTTGCTGACCGATTTGTTGAAGGGGATAGTCCGTTGGCGCACTTCTATGTTTTCTTCAATGCTATCGAGCATATCTTTTTCAGTACTTTTCAGTACAGCTTTTACCTTATACATCGCCGATTTATAACTGGACTTGGTGGAAAGGTCTGTAAAGGTTTCCATCAGTTTTTCGGCGGTGATGAAAGTCCGGGCCTCTTCACGGGTAAACATGACAGGGGGCAACCGATACCCATCCATAATAGAATAACCGACACCTGCTTCGCCGATGATAGGTACACCGGCTTCTTCTAAGGAGTGTACATCCCGGTATACTGTTCGTAAACTGATGTTAAACCGATCAGCTATATCCTGTGCCTTTACTATTTTTTTTGATTGTAACTGAATTAAGATGGCGGTGATTCTATCGAAGCGGTTCATGTTTATGGGCGAAAAACTTATGCAAAAGTCTGAAATAATTGAATATGTTGCTGCTGTTTTCTTTTTTTATTAAGAAATAATGATGAAAAAATATTCGCTGCTAAAATACTGACTGACAGGTGCTTGAAAAAAAAGTAAGAAAAAATTAAACTGCTTTCCAATCCGGGTTTGTAAGAATTCCGTTAGTTGAGTTATAGTTCAAAAATTACAATAAATAAATCAATTTAAAAAACAGTATTACCATGAAAACTTTAGCAATCAGCTTTGTAGCTGCCTTCATTTCTATTGCCTCAATTG
>CALRLN020000533.1:0-3862 GCA_943368675.1 Chitinophaga pinensis
TATCTTGCGAGCCTGAAACGCCTGTAAGCCCACACGTGGGTCAATCCACTCTTTAAAGATTTTTTCAGGATGATGCTCTGCTACTTCTTCAATGTCCATGCCTCCTTCTGTTGAAGCCATGATTACATTGCAGGCTTTGGCACGGTCAAGCAAAATACCCATATAATATTCTTTAGGTTCGCTATCGCCCGGGTAGTAAGCATCTTCAGCCACAAGAATCTTGTTAACTTTTTTGCCTTCTTCTCCTGTTTGAATGGTTACCAAAACATTTCCTAAAAGGTTAGAAGAAATACGCTCAACATCTTCGGCCGACTTAGCTAATTGCACACCACGTTGTTCGGTACCTACAATTTTACCTTTTCCACGTCCACCTGCATGTATTTGTGATTTAACTACCGCAAATCTTGAATTGGTCATTTCGGAGATTTGTTTATAGGCTGCCACTGCCTGCTCCGGAGTTTCGGCTACTATCCCACGTTGGATTCGCACACCATAACGGCTTAGTATTTCTTTACCTTGATACTCGTGAACGTTCATGTAAAGTGATTTTAGAGGTTATAAAATTTGCGCTAATTTAGTGAACAATTATTAATTATCAATCAAATATCATTTACTTTGCTGAATGATGTGATGCGATTTTCTAAATCGTTTGCTCAAATTACATTTAAAGGACAGACGATACAGGATATAAAGAATTCCTCGATAAATAAAGAATATGCTACAGGCAAAAAATATACAAAAAAGCTACGGAAGTCTTCAGGTATTAAGAGGTATTGACCTGACAATCAATCAGGGTGAAATTGTTTCTATCGTAGGGGCGTCCGGTGCCGGGAAAACTACACTTTTGCATATTCTGGGTACGTTGGATAAAGCAGATGCGGGTGAGGTATTGTTAGATGGTGTTAATTACAGTTCCCTGAAAGATAAGGAACTGGCTCGTTTCCGTAACGAAAAAATCAGTTTCATCTTTCAGTTTCATAACCTGATGCCAGAATTTACAGCACTGGAAAACGTATGTATTCCGGCATGGATTCAGCAAAGCAGAAGTAAAGGCAAAGCAAAAGAAGAAGTTGAAAAGCGAGCGACAGAACTTTTAACATTACTGGGCTTAGGCGAAAGAGTAAAGCATTTCCCATCTGAATTATCCGGAGGTGAGCAACAGCGTGTAGCGGTGGCAAGAGCATTAATAAATTCTCCATCCGTCGTTTTTGCCGATGAACCAAGCGGGAATCTCGACTCGAAAAATGCCGAAGAACTGCATCATTTATTCTTTGAACTAAGAAAGAAATTTAACCAGACTTTTGTTATCATCACCCACAATGAACACCTGGCTGATATGTCAGACAGGAAGCTGGTAATGCAGGATGGGATGATTTTGTGAGTTTTTGAGTGATTTGTGATTGTGTGAATGAGTGGTTAGTCTCGAACTATGATTTACCTGATTAAATGATTTAATTGATTAATTAACTGTCTTAATTGCAATTCAAATAAGAATGGGATTAATAAATAATCCTTATTACTAAATAAAATCACCTCATTCATATCTCAATACAATAAATCATCAGCGAAATCATTTAATCAGGTAAATCACAGTTCAAGACTGATACCTAATATGAAAAAAATCCTTTTAATAACTTTTCTTTTTTCTGCTCATTGTCTTTTAGCTCAGACCAAACAACTCAAATTTGAAGATGCCACCTATGAGCCAACAATTAAATCTGTACAGCTATATCCTCTGGTAGGCGTTGCCACTGACCCTGCCAAAAGCCTGAATCCTCCGGTTGTGCAATTGAAAGATAATAATAGCCTGTGGCTTGAATTTGATGATTTGAGTCCGAGTGGTTATCAGCAATATCATGTAAAAATTCTGCATTGTGGTATGGACTGGAAACCGTCGGTACTTTCGGAAATTGAATACATGCCAGAATACAACGATTTAATTATCAACGATTATCAGGTTTCGCAAAATACCAAGGTGCCATTTCATCATTATAAAATTGAATTGCCCAAAATGTTGCTGTCAGGCAATTATCTGGTAGTAGTATGGCGCGACAGAAGACGTGATGATATTATACTTTCCCGCAGGTTTATGGTCTACGAAACTGGTGTCAGTTCTATGGCTACGGTTCGCCAGGCGCAGAATCCCGCCAAGTATAAAACACATCAGCAAATTGATTTACAGGTTAATTATGGCGCATATAACGTTATGTCTCCCCGGGATGAGTTTAAAATTATCATTCGTCAGAATTACAGATGGGATAAGGTCTCCAAAAACTTAAAGCCTTTTAGTGTTAATAATTCAACCAATCAATTAGATTTTCGTTTTTTCGATGATGAAAACACGTTTCCGGGCACTAATGAATATCGCTTCTTTGATTCGAGAAGTACCTACAACAGAGGTCTGTTTATAGATAAAATTCAGCGGGGAAAAGAAGATGATATGTGGATTTCGCCACAAAGAGACCGCAGCGAAACTGCCTATCTGGAACAAAACGATTTTGATGGAATGTACGTGATTGATAATCGCGAAGGTAATAAAGCTGAAACCGAAGCCGATTATATTTTTATGACGTTCGGTTTGAAAAGCCAGGAATTGGAGCCTAATGAAAAGATTTATGTAAACGGAAGTTTTAATGACTGGCGTTTGGATAAACTCAATGAAATGGCCTATGATAATAATTTCGGCGGCTATACTGCCACCATACAATTGAAACAGGGAGTATACAATTATGATTTTGTATTGGTGAAAGACGGTAAACCTGATGAAGCAGCGCTTGAGGGGAATTTTGCAGAGACAGAAAATACCTATGAAATTTTTATCTATCATAAACCCGTAACTGCCCGTTCAGAAAGACTGGTGAGTTATCGGTTGGTGGATTTTAATAAGAGACGATAAGTTTTACTATGGGGTTTCACGGATTACTGGCACGGAGCATCACGGAGTTAAGAAATTTGTGAATGCTAATAATAAAATATAATTCATAAAACACCTTTCTTATGAAAACAGCTTTAGTAGTTGGCGCTACCGGATTGATTGGTGGGCATCTTACCCGGAAAATACTAGATCATCCCTCCTATTCTAAGGTAAAAGTTCTTGTGCGCAAGCCTTTGGATTTGGAGCATCCTAAACTTGAGCCAATTATAGTAGATTTCGATAAGCTGGACGCATCTCTGGTAGTGGCTGATGATGTATTCTGTTGTTTGGGTACTACTATGAAACAGGCCGGTTCAAAAGAGGCTTTCTACAAGGTTGATTTCACTTATCCGCTAGAGATTGCCAGAGCTGCGTTACAAAATGGAGCAAAACAGTACCTGATAGTAACAGCGATGGGAGCCGACGAAAAATCGATGTTCTATTATAACAGAGTAAAAGGTGACATTGAAAAAGCGCTAAGTGATTTACGTTTTCCTACCCTGCTTATCTTCCGTCCTTCACTCCTTCTGGGCGAGCGCAAAGAATCCCGCTCAGGAGAAGGCCTTGCAACCATCATTATGAAGACTTTTGATTTTCTGATTCCTGCTAAATATAAGGCTGTAAAAGGCGAAACTGTAGCCGGAGCAATGCTTGCTATGGCGCAAAAAGGCATTAAAGGAAAAGATATTATTGTATCTGAAAAGATGCAAGGGCTTACTCTCTAGCAATTCGGGCAATATCCTAAATTTATATTCTTCCATAATGGCGAACGAGACGCAACCGTCGCTCGGTTCGCACCACAAAAAAATTCTACACATTTATTTGCAATTCAAAATTTTATTTAGACATTTAGACATATTTCTAAATATTAATATTTAGTTCAACTTAAACTCTTAAAAAAATGGCAGAAGTAACATCTAATGCCAGTTTAGCACGGGTAGACATGAC
>CALRLN020000534.1:0-3855 GCA_943368675.1 Chitinophaga pinensis
CTACAAATTTAAAAAATTGGCTCGTGCTTTTTCCTAAACAAACATAACACCTCTACAAAAATGGTGTGGTTCTAAAAATGGGTTTATTTTTTGAATATAATGTAAACGAAAATATCATTATGAATTTGTTTTTTCTGTTTTTTACAAAATAAAGAATTTTAAAATAACTTTGAATAAATTAAATCTATTAAAATATGAAATTGCTGAAAGCAACATTACTCTTCATTAACACCTTAATATTCTGTAATGCATTGGGACAAACGAATGCGTTAGGACAAGCCAAAACTAAAGAATTCAGCCATGATGATTCGTTACGTGGGAGTATTACCTCCGAAAGAAGCTGGTGGGATTTGAAATATTATGAGCTACGGACAAAGGTGAATCCGCCCGAAAAAACTCTTTCAGGAAGTAATACTGTGTTTTATGAGGTATTAAAGCCGTATCAGGTGATACAGATAGATCTGCAACCTCCGCTTGTGGTAGATAAGGTAACGCAGGACGGGCAGGAACTTTCGTTTAAAAAAGACGGTAAAAATGCTTATATGATTACCCTGAAGAAAAAACAGGAGAAAGGTAAAAATGAATCTATTGTGGTGTATTATTCGGGTAAACCTATTGTGGCTAAACGACCACCGTGGGACGGGGGTGTGCAATGGGTAAAAGATGCGGCGGGTAATGATTATGTGGCCACATCCTGCCAGGGCCTGGGTGCCAGTGCCTGGTGGCCTTGCAAAGACCATATGTATGACGAGTGTGATAGTACGCTTATTGCTATTACTGTTCCTGAGAAGCTTATGGATGTTTCGAACGGGCGGCTGCGCAAAGTAACTGATAATACGGATGGTACCAGAACTTTTGAGTGGTTTGTGAAAAACCCTATCAATAATTATGGTATCAATATGAATGTGGGCAATTATGTCCATTTTAATGAGATGTATGATGGTGAAAAGGGTAAACTAACCCTTGATTATTATGTATTGCCGGAGAATCTGGAAAAAGCCAAGGAACAGTTTAAACAAGTGCCGATGATGCTAAAGGCATTTGAGCATTGGTTCGGGCCTTATCCGTTTTATGAAGATGGCTATAAACTGGTTGATGTACCCTATCTGGGCATGGAGCACCAGAGCTCGGTTACATATGGCAACAAATATCAGAATGGGTATCTGGGCAGAGATTTATCAGGCACGGGCTGGGGTCTGAAATGGGATTTTATTATTGTGCATGAGTCGGGGCATGAGTGGTTTGCCAATAATATTACGTATAAAGACATAGCCGATATGTGGATACATGAGAGCTTTACGAATTATTCTGAAAGCCTTTTTACTGAATATTATTATGGCAAAGAAGCAGGAGCGGCCTATGTGATAGGTTGTAGAAAAAATATTATGAACAAAGCTCCTATAATTGGCATATACAATGTGAATCATAGCGGTTCAGGAGATATGTATTATAAAGGAGGCAATATGCTGCACACCATTCGCCAGTTGATGGATCACGATCGCACTTGGAGAGAAATGTTGAGAGGAATTAACAAAAAGTTTTATCACCAGACTGTAACAACCAAGCAGATTGAACAATTTGTCCAATCATACGTAGGCAAAGATTTAACTAAAGTATTTGACCAATATTTAAGAGACATAAGAATTCCTGAACTGGAATATAAAATTGTAGACGGTAAATTATGGCATCGCTGGACAAACTGTGTAAGTGGCTTTGGTATGGATGTAAAAGTATCTGTAAATGGAGGGAAAATGGAATTCATCTGCCCGACTGAAACCTGGAAATCTGAAAAGAAAAGTGTTTCAGACGTAAAATTTGATGAAAACTTCTATGTTACCTATAAAAAGGTGCAATAGATTTATTTAACAACAGCCACTTTGCCGACAAAGCTTTCAGAGCCATCTTCGGCAATGCAAAAAACCATATAAATACCTGAGATTGTGCGGCTTTCTGTTGAATTGTGGAAATTCCAGGAGGCTGTTCCGCCGTTAGATTTTGTTTCATAAATCAATCTTCCGGCTGCGTCGGTTATTTTAACGGCGCTGTTATCTCTCAGACCGGAAATGGTCAATACACCCTGATAGTCTGGTCGGACGGGATTAGGGAATATACTGACTCCGCTTAAATCTTCTTTTGGTTCTGAGGCATCGGTTTGGTAAGAAAGCAGACCTTTGGGGGTCAGTATAAAGATTTCTCCGCTTATTGCATTGATTGCCAGATCTGTTATTTCGTTGGTTGGTAATGGGCTATTGCTTTCTGTAAAACTGCTGATTAATTCGTCGACTGCCGGCACAAACAGATTCAGTCCGTTGTTGGTGCCTATCCATTTTCTGTTTCCGCCATCAACTATAATTTTGTTGACGGTTTCCTGTAATAATATTCTTCTGCCCCGACTGTTGTAAGGGGTATATGCATCTATTATTCTACTGAAAATATCTCTTGCCGGCACCACGGCTGCAATGCCATCGTTAGTACCTATCCAGATAGTGCCTTCTTTGTCTATGGCGATTGTATTTACTTTTGAATTTGGCAGATTACCCGTGTTTTTGCCCATAGTATAGAGGCGCGACTGTCCGGTGGTTTCATCAGTTACAGTTACACCATTGTACACAATCTGCCAGCGAAAGCCGTAATTGTCTATTACATCTTTTGAATGAGATGGCACCTGATTTAATGGAATTGTCTGCCACTCGTTATTCTCAAATACATTAGCTGTTGTTCCGTAGGCGTATATTTTTGATGCCAGATAGGCAAGCTCATAGATTTGACCTCTGGTGCCTTTGGGTGAATAACTCTTAAATGAGCCTTCCCAATTGCTGAGTAATCCGTTCGTATTATCAGCAATCCATATTTTAGCTTCTGCATCGGTTTCAATCTCCTGTGGGGCTACAATCAGTGCATCCTGCGGATATTGCTTTGGTGCAAAAAGCTGATAGTCAAGGCCGGGTGTCCAGTTACCATAATATTGGAGGTTGATGTTGGTGGCAAACTTTGCTTTGAGGATACCCTGCGAGGTATTGACAAAAATGCTGTCGCGGGCGAAAGCTATCTGCCGGATGCTGACAGATGACCCGCCACTACCGATATTCTGGTAGGTTTCTTTGATTTCGTTTTTTTTGGTGTCTAATACCACCAGACCGAAATCGCTTGCGAGATAGGCGAAGTCGCCCTGGAACTCAATGGCATTGATGTGTTTGCTGCCTTGCAGAGTACCCGTATTTTTAATGAAGTCTATGTTATGAACATCGCCGGGAAGTCCGTCTGAATCGATGTCAATGAGGTCTAAATTACCTGAGTCGTAGGCAATCAGAAGGGTTTTCAGACCCGGACTATAACGTATCTGTGTGAGGTTTGATTCTGTCAGGCCGTTGGCTTTGGATAGTATAACGGGTATCTTATTGGTTTTATCATAGTAGAAAAAGCCGTTTTCTGAGAATGCGTATATCTTTTTCTCTACGAGTTCGACACCTTTCAGATTGACATAGTTGTTGTGTGCCCGCCAGGTATTGGTAGGAATTTGTGCAAATGTCTGAAAAGTTAAGAAGCAGAGCAGGATTCTTAGCATTGTGTTTTGAGTTTATCATCACTCTGTGTTACATCAAAAAATACCCTACACCTCTGGTTTTGGTGGCCAGTGGGTGCAAAAAGCATAGCAAGGCAACAATAGCTAATAAAATTCTCAGTTGGCGGTCGGTCAGTCTGGTGCGCACAAGCATGATTCCCAGGAAAATCATCGGAAATACATAAGAGCCGCTTCGGGTGGAGTCGAAGGTGGTCATGCCTAAGAACACCATCGCTATCGTTCCGCCTGCTACCAATATTAATTTCTGGTATTCATTATTGCTATATAAAATA
>CALRLN020000535.1:0-3846 GCA_943368675.1 Chitinophaga pinensis
AGTGGCTACGTCCGCAAACCTCAGTACAAGCAATTTCATACGTAAAATCAGGGTTACCTAACTCAGTGCGCATATCAGCCGTACTCTTTTCTGCCACAAACCAGAATTTGGTCGGCATACCAGGTACTGCATCCATTTTTACACGCATGTGTGGGATAAATACACTATGCAATACATCTCTGGCTCTGATCTTCAACAATACAGGCTTTCCTTTCGGAATATGCATTTCTGTATTACTTGTAAAATCATCAAAAGAGTTTTCATCAGTAAAATCAAGACCAAATTCGTTACCTTCGGCGTCATTAATCAACTTATAACTATAATTACCCAATTTTTCGTTATCTACACCGCCGTAACGCACCTGCCATCCGAACTGTTTACCCATTATCTCAATTACTTCAGCATCTGCCGGAGCATCTGACATTATCTTATTCCATGCTCTCAAACCTGTGAATACCAATCCTGCCATTACAATAGCCGGAATCAACGTCCACACTATTTCAAGGGTGTTATTATGAGGGTAAAAATAAGCTACTCTCCCCTTTTTATAACGGTATTTTAATGGAAAATAAAATAATATTGAGTTTACAACCAGGAACGCTATTGTGATTACCGTCATCCCAAACCAGAACCAATAGTCAGTTTCTTTACCGTGCGTAGATGAAGCTGTCGGTAAATCTCCAAAAGCTATCAGGAAATCTTTCTTGGCATAATTAAATGACCACACCACTCCGATTACACTCAGAATCCAGAATGCAAACAAACCAATGGCATTTGCATTATTTGCTCCGTCAACAACCGTCTCCTCTATTTGTGATTCCGACTTCTGTTTTACACCTTTCAATAGAGTTTGGGTCTTGGAAATAACCATGATGGTTAAGACCAAAAACACAACAGCTAAAATAACAATTAATAAGGTCATGTTACTAAAATTTTACAAGTTATAAGTGCTTAATCCTTGTATGCTTTAAAGTGAAACTTTTTTAAAATTATCTAATAAGCTATTAGATGTCGTGGTGCAAACTTTCTTCCAGGAATGGGTGTTTTTTTGGATACAGGTTTGCTTTTGACAATTGGTTTGCTACAAAGAAGATAAACAATGAAGCAAATGTCAGCGTTGTTCCCCATTCAATGATACCGATACCTCCCTGGTCTTTAGCAATACCCGGCATGTGCATCTGGTAAAAATCAAACCAGTGACCAATCAGAATAGCAGCACAAGCCAATTTCAGGAATGTCGGTCTTCTTTTTGAATCTCTCGCCATCAATATTAAAATCGGAAAGAAGAAATTCAACACAAAATTAATATGGAATGGCCACCAGTAACGTCCGCCATGACCTGTGAAACGCTCACGGAAATAGATAGTTTCTTCAGGTAAGTTGGCATAGAAAATCAACAGATACTGTGAAAACCAAACGTATGTCCAGAAAATTGAGAATCCGAAGATTAATTTGCCAAGGTCATGTAAGTGGCTTTCATTGACTGCTTTCAGATAGCCCTTGTCTTTCAATAACAAAACAGCAAACATGATTGCAGCCAGACCAGATACGTGCCAGCTTGCTAAGTGATACCAGCCGAACATCGTTGAGAACCAGTGGGTGTCAATTGACATCGACAAATCCCAGGCTGATGTTGAAGAGGTTACCGCAAAGAATAATAAGAATATTTTAGAAACATTACGGCTTTTATAATAATTATCAAGGCCGCCCTCCTGCTCTTCTAATATCGAGTATTTACGTACTAAAGTCCACAAGTAATACCAAATGCCTACATAAGCCAATAAGCGGATAGTAAAGAATGGCATATTGAGATACCATGATTTGGTAGCTATAATCTTATCATAGTTTTCACTACCTTCTTCCATGATTCCGTGGTGTGTCCAGTGGAAAATCATGTGGCGTGTAGAAGGAATAGCAAATAAAATGATGAGTATAAGACCCGGAACAATGATAAATGAAGGGAAAGCCTCAGCTACACGTTTCATAGTAACAGGCCAGCCTGCTTTTGCTACATAGTTATAAGCTATGAAGAACATTCCGACTACCGAAATTCCAAGAAAATACACGCTGTTCATCCACAGGTTAGCAATAATGCGATTAATTAAAGTCGCTCCATGATGCTCGCCTCCGCCATGCGCAGCGGCATGACCATCAGCACCATGTGCGGCAGCGGCGCCGTGTTCTGCACCGTGTGATTCCCACACACCGATTGACCAGCCTTTTTGTAAAAGAAATGCTCCGAGTGCAACCAACACCACACCTAAGGCTGCAGCAATTAATAATTTGCTTTTCGATTCGGATGTAAACTCAAATCTTTCTTCTGTTGAAGGAATTCCGTGAGTATTATGAGCCATTATTCTTGAAATTTTAACCTCGCCCCTACAGAGAGGTAATCATTATAATATTTCCTAACACGCCCCTTTAGGGATGGGGGTGCGTTATTAATTTCCTAATTGTAATCTGTGTACGTAGTGCACTATTTTCCAGCGTTCTTCAGGATTCACCTGAGAAGCATGTGGCCACATACGGCCTTTACCATAAGTAATTACATGAAAGATATGTCCGTCATTCATGTTTTTATAGGCTTCACTTGCGTAGTTCGGCACACCTTTATAAACCTTACCAACAGGGCCATCTCCGGCACCTTTTTCACCGTGGCAATGTGCACAGTTTCTTTCATATAAAACCTGGCCTTCAGTTTCTGCGGCATCCGACCACGGAATAGGATTCTTCAATGTCGCTTCTGCTACAGCTATACTATCTTTAGGTAGGTTATATACCATCAGGTCGTTAACTACTGTACTATCATCCTGTAAGAATGAAGTATGGTAATTGGTACGGGCAATTGTACCCGGAACCGGCTGACGCATATTTTTACCATCAGGATTCACAGTATTTTCACGCCACTGTGTCAATGGTTCGTAAGCACGAGAGTTGTACATATTAGGAGCAAACTCCCAACCTGTACTGTTATTATCATTGCATGATGATAAAACAACAGTTGAGAAAGTTGCTACTGCTACCGCAAGCGTGATATTTCGGACTGAAAATTTCATTTGAAAACAAATTAATGTATTATTGAAAGAGTAAGCTCTCGTTACTCATCAATGTTCTGTTTATATATTAGCTTGAATAGCCTCTGAAGTCTATTCCTTGTTTTCTTTTACTAAACTTCTTTTACATTTACCTCAGAAGCACCTGAGTCTTTCAAAATACCAGTGATTTCTCCTTCTGATAATTTGTTTTTCGACAAATCAATTGCCATCACGAATTTATCGTCAGTACTTCTTACATCAAAGATAATCGGTTTGGCGGTTGGTCCCATTCCTTCCATAACAAAGAAAGTAAACGACATACCAAACGCTGCCAGAAGAACCGTCAACTCGAATATAATAGGCACATTGGTTGGGAATGGGAAAAAATTCTTACCTCCGATATTGATAGGCCAATCGATACCCATTGTCCAGAAGGTCAGTAATAAAGCGCAGCAGGTTCCGGTTATACCAAACAGGAAAGCTGCGATACCCATTCTTGGGCGGTCATACCCTAAAGCACGGTCAAGACCATGAATCGCAAAAGGAGTATATACTTCGTGGATTTTCACACCACTGTGTCTTACTTCTCCGACTGCATGTAACACTTCGTCTTCGTCGTCAAAAACACCAACTAAATATTTGTTATCTGCCATTTTTCTGATAATGGTTTCTTAATTCTAATGATTATGCTTTTTTCTTTACTTTCTCAGGATACTTCTCTGATGATGATTTCAATACAGATTTTACCTCCGCCATATTAATAACTGGTAAGAATTTAGCGAACAAGAAGAATGCTGTAAAGAAGAAACCA
>CALRLN020000536.1:0-3839 GCA_943368675.1 Chitinophaga pinensis
AATGCTCAGGTTGGAAATGGTTTAGTTTCTCCCTGATAATCCGATGGAATTTTTCTTCTTCTGACATGACTACAATCTTTTTGTTAACTTTTGACGAAGTAACCCATTTGCTAGGGATAAATTCGCTCTTGAAGTACTCTCTGCAATACTCAGCATTTCTCCGATCTCCTTATGCGAATAACCTTCTATGGCATAAAGATTAAAAACTACCCGATAATTAGTCGGTAAACTCTGGATAGCCTTCATGATGTCTTCAGAGGAAAGCTTTGCATAAACAGATTCGTCTCCGTAATTTAATTCAGCAATATTCTCGTTTAGTTCTGCTGATTGTTTATGAATATTTTTTCTATAGTGATCTATGGCTCCGTTAATCATAATACGGCGCAGCCATGGTTTAATACTTTCAATGTTATCTATTTTGTTGAGATTTTTGAAGACCTTCAGAAAACCATCATTCATTATTTCTAATGCGTCTTCTCTGTTTTCACAATAACTCATACAAGCAGATAAAGCAAACCCGTGAAAATGCTCATAAAAGATTTTCATGGCTTTTTCATTGCCTTTCAGGCAGTCTGCGACAACCTCCATCAAACTATTTGAGGTCAATAGCTTTTTTCTGGTTAGTGTTTTTAAGTAAATTTCTGCTGTCTGAGTTATCACGGGAAATTTACGATTGAATAGTGAAACTATTTATATTAAGACGTAAATTGCCGGTCAAAACGCTGTAAGAAATAATTAATTTCTAAGAAATTTAGTAGAATCTAAGAGATTCACAGCTTTGAAAGATATAATTATTTCACTGAATCTGTTTAAAGAGATTCATAATTTATTAGAACTGAATGCCATACCCCTGCTTTGGTTTTTCCTTTTTGTGGAATATATATAATCAAAGCCGTTCTGGACTTTCAGGTTGTAATCAAAAAACTCTAATGCCCTTTGTAAATTGCTACGATTGATAACAATAAAATAAGGATTCCTGCCATTGGTTCTTCGTACCAGGCGGGCATCCAGTTTAAAGATTGTTCCTTCAGGATAATGACCAACCAGCTTTGACGGACAACTGACCTTGATGTCACAAGGAATTTGCTGGCCGTTTATGGTGCTTAGTTTCATACGTTTTTTGCTGGTATCATAATATGATTCAGCAAATATGTCCAGAAAAAAAACTTTGTTGAGTTCCGGAACTTCATCCAGTAGCGACAATTGCATCAGCTTTGGGCGTTTAAGTGTCAAGGTAGATGCCGGGATATTTTCCGCTCACGATATTGCATACCCGGGATTCCATGAATATTGCAAATCTATATAAAAACTCGAAAATATTCTAAAAGGGTATGTGTTTTTTTCAGTAAAAAGCGTACCTTTGCGAATCTTTTTTGAGGCATAAAAAAAATGGCAGAAGTTAAGATTTTTTCAGGTACTACATCAAAGTATTTAGCCAGTCGTGTTGCTGATTATTATGGCAAGGATTTAGGCGGGGTAAGCATCAATCGTTTTGCTGATAGCGAAATATCGGTAAGTTTTGATGAGTCGGTCAGAGGTTGTGATGTTTTTCTGGTTCAGTCAACTTTCCCACCGAGTGATAATATCATGGAGTTGCTGATGATGATTGACGCCGCCAGGCGTGCCTCTGCTCACTATGTTTGTGCTGTTATTCCCTATTTCGGATACGCCAGACAAGACAGAAAAGACAAGCCGAGGGTAGGTATCACAGCCAAACTCATTGCCAATATGCTTAGAGCAGCAGGGGCTGACAGAGTAATGACAATGGACTTGCATGCGGGCCAGATTCAGGGTTTTTTCGATATTCCGGTTGATCATCTGGAAGGCACCTCGGTTTTTGTGCCTTATCTGAAAACCCAGAAACTTGAAAACCTGAAATTCGCATCACCGGACGTAGGAGGGGTGTCACGTTGCCGTAAATTTGCTTCATATTTCGATGCAGACATTGTGATTTGTGATAAACAGCGCAAAAAAGCTAATGAAATTGCATCCATGCAATTAATCGGTGATGTGGAAGGCTCGGATATTATTCTGGTTGATGACCTGATTGATACCGGAGGTACCATCTGTAAAGCAGCAGAACTTATTCTTGCCAATGGTGCCAAGTCTGTACGCGCATTCTGTACACATGCAGTACTTTCGGGCAAAGCACACGAAAATATTGCCAATTCAGTATTAGAAGAATTAATCGTGACTGACACGATTCCTTTGAAATACGATAACCCTAAAATCAAGGTGTTATCTGTAGCCGAATTGTTCGGTAAAGCCATTGGAAGAATCAGAGATAACGGGTCTATTAGCACATTATTTATAAATTATCAACAGAATTTAGGTTTTTGATACTAAACATTATTCACCTGAATTCATCATTAAATTCTTACAAAAATGAAAAAAACTGAGATTGTAGGGTATAACAGAGCGAATCTCGGACGCCAGGCCTCACAGGAATTACGTGGGCAGGGAATGGTTCCGTGTGTATTGTATGGTGGTACTGATCAGGTGTCATTCTATGCTCCGGCATATTTATTCCGTGATTTACTTTTCACTCCCGATGTTTACGAAGTAACTATCAATATTGAAGGTAAAATTTATACAGGTATTTTGCAGGATTCACAATTCCATCCTACAAACGACCAGATTATTCATGCTGATTTCCTTGAAATCACTCCGGATAAAGTTATCAAAGTAGAAGTGCCGATTAAATTACACGGTCCGTCAGAAGGACAAAAGAAAGGGGGTAAACTGGTGCAAAAAATGCAAAAACTACGTTTGCAGGGACCTGCCAAAAATATTCCTGATTATGTAAACATCGATATTAAAGACCTGGATTTAGGTAAATCTATCAAAGTGAGTGCAATTGGTGAAATCGAAGGCGTAAAAGTTTTAGATTCAGCCAGCAATCCTGTGGCAGTTATTTCAATTCCTCGTTCTTTACGTTCGTAATAAAGAGAGAATTCTCGCTAATAGATATGTAACGGGTTGGCAACAGCCCGTTATTTTTTTTAGTTGCCATTAGTGCATCCTCCCATTTTAGCCTCAAAAGTGGCTCCCAGTTGTGTCTGAAACCCATTAAGCAACATTATACTTTTGTTAGCCTGCATTTTTATGGCAGAGCCATTATTCAGTATCCGGCCATCGTATTGTATAGTTTCTGAAGCCGAAAAGTTGTAGTTGCCGCTTGGAATATCCTTCGTGAGTTTCATTTCTGTCAGGCATTCGTTGTTTCGTAGTTTCAGCACCCAGAAATCATCATCACCACGCCAGCCTGATACGTCGCCGTCACTCATTGAGGCTGTATTTCCTACTATCAGGTAGCCATTGTCAAAAGTATTAATCAAGCAGTTGGGTTCATCATGCCCGCTGCCTCCATAAGTTTTCTGCCAGCGTATATCACCGTTTAGCGGGTTTAGTTTCAATAGCCAGAAATCAGCGCTGCCATGATTTCCGACAGGGGTGCCTTCTCCGTTTGGTGAATAAGATTCTCCTACTACCAGATATTCCCCATCTACCATTTGCAGGATAGAACGGGCATATTCATTCTTTAAACCACCGTAGCATCGGCTCCATATTTTCTGGCCCAGGCTATCTACTTTTACTATCAGATAATCTCTGTTACCCGGATTATCATAATCAGCGTGGTTTTCAATGGCATCATAATCATGTGAGTAGGTTTCTCCGGCAATCAGAAAACTACCGTCGCTGCATTCAGCTACCGACTTGGCATATTCGTCTAATGTACCCCCAAACGAATTCTGCCATTGTATAATGCCATTTTTGTTAAGTTTCACCACCCAGAAATCCAATCCGCCTTTGTTATAAATGCCCGGAATATCTTCAGA
>CALRLN020000537.1:0-3836 GCA_943368675.1 Chitinophaga pinensis
AGTGTAATCTTTCAGACGCTATCGAGCAGATGTTTAAAGGCGCAAAAATCAATCAGACAGAAAACCGTGCCGTGCTGCATGTGGCATTGCGCAACAGAAGTAATAGCCCGATTCTGGTTGATGGCAACGATGTAATGCCGGATGTGAATGAGGTATTGGTTAAGATGAAAGATTTTTCAGAAAGGGTAAATTCAGGCTCATGGAAGGGTTATACGAATAAATCTATTACAGATATTGTGAATATTGGCATAGGCGGTTCTGACTTAGGCCCTGTAATGGCTACTGAAGCATTGAAACCCTATGCTAAAAAGTTGAGAGTGCATTTTGTGTCAAATGTTGATGGTACTCACATTGCTGAGACATTGAAAAAGGTTTCACCGGAAACAACCTTGTTTATGATTGCATCAAAAACTTTCACTACACAAGAAACGATGGCTAACGCCCATTCTGCACGTAGTTGGTTTTTAAAAACTGCAACTGACGAAGAATTTGTAAAGAAACATTTTGTAGCTATATCAACCAATCAGAAAGAGGTTGAGAAGTTTGGTATTGATCCTGCTAATATGTTTGGTTTCTGGGATTGGGTAGGGGGTAGATACTCTCTCTGGTCGGCAATTGGTCTTTCTATAGCTTGTTACATTGGTTTCGATAATTTTGAAGCCCTTTTAACAGGTGCACATGAAATGGATAATCATTTCAGAAATACACCTTTTGAGAAGAACATCCCGGTTATTCTGGCGCTTTTGGGAGTATGGTATAATAATTTTTATGGTGCAGAGTCACATGCTATTTTGCCTTATGATCAGTACATGCACCGCTTTGCTGCTTATTTCCAGCAGGGAGACATGGAGTCAAACGGAAAATATGTTGATAGAAAAGGTGATAAGGTTAATTACCAGACCGGACCTATCATCTGGGGAGAGCCGGGAACGAATGGGCAACATGCGTTTTATCAGTTGATTCATCAAGGTACAAAACTGATTCCGGCTGATTTCATCGCTCCTGCAGTTTCGCATAACCCATTAGGTGATCATCATAAGATGTTATTATCGAATTTCTTTGCCCAGACAGAGGCTTTGATGAATGGTAAATCTTTGGAAGAGGTAATGAAAGAACTGGCGGGAAAATCGCAGGAAGAAATTGATAAGATTGCTCCATATAAAGTTTTTGTGGGTAACAGACCTACCAATTCGATTCTTGTCAAGAAAATTACGCCTAAAACACTAGGGAGTTTAATAGCTGCCTACGAGCATAAAATTTTTGTGCAGGGTGTTATCTGGAATATCTTCAGTTTTGACCAATGGGGTGTTGAACTTGGTAAACAATTGGCTAATAAAATTTATCCTGAATTGCAGGATGACACTATAATTGCGACGCATGACACTTCAACTAATGGGTTGATTAACCAGTATAAAAGATGGCGGAATAAGTGATTTTCCTATAACCTACTGAAAGACAGTAGGTTATATTTTTGTTTTAAATTTTCACTATTTTTTGAAAAAATAATTTTATTAGAAACTATGAAAAAAATATTCGTTTACATTTGGAAATATGAAACGCGTATTTTACTTTAGCATCAGAATTACAAAATAAGCTTTCCTAATTAAAACTAAAAAATGGTTACACCGCACAAAATGGTAGGCCATGGCGAGAACGCAAGTTCAGACTCAAACCCAACGTAATTTATCAACTGTTATGGGAGATGCGTATGTGTCTCCCATTTACGGTAGCAGTGAATCTAAAAATGGACTTACGTGCTTTTAGAAATATTGTTTGGTTGAATTTACTACTGGGTTGTTGGCTAAACAATAATTCAATTGCGTCAGATTTATACAACCCTGTAGTTCCAAACGAAGTTAAATTTGCGAATGTTACTTTTCAGTTGAATGATGT
Organism: Chitinophaga pinensis; assembly: GCA_943368675.1. Taxonomy (GTDB): domain Bacteria; phylum Bacteroidota; class Bacteroidia; order Cytophagales; family Spirosomataceae; genus Emticicia. Next base: position 1,894 of record CALRLN020000537.1, read on the forward strand.
TACACGGTATCTCATTCTTAACGAGATGAAAGACATTCTCTCAAGCCGACAGGTGCTTTTAAACAAGTTAGAAAAAGCTTCTTTGTTCTTTCCCATTGTTGAACCAATTCTCAGAGAGCAGGGCGTACCTGATGATTTTAAGTTTTTAGTCAATTATGATAAATATCAATTATCAATTGAAAAAAACGGAATGCCTGAGACAGGCGTATTCTGGTGCCTTGACCGTCAGAAAGCAGAGGAGGTTGATTTAGTGATTAATGCGCAGATTGACGAGCGGAAACATCTGATAGCTGCTACCAGAGGTGCAGCGCTATGTTTGAAAAGAAATAATATTTTATATAATAACTGGGGAGCCACCCTTTATTCTTTGATTGCCCATAAGAAAATTGTCAATCAGTTAGAGATCAATAGAAAATGGGTCAATACATCAAATAATGAGAATGAATATATCGCTTTAGATAGCCCTGCTTATACAGCTTTATTACAGTTTCTGGCGTATAAGTTAGTTATCGAGCAAGAGTTTCCGGCTTATAAACCACAGGTTCCGAAAATCGTATATGAGTACCCGTATAGCAGAGGGAAAAGCCTGAATCGCGTTTCAGCAGAACTAAAAGTGGATGTTGGTATATTGAATGAGTATAATCCGTGGCTATTGGTAAAAAATGTACCAGATACAGATTGCCAGATATTGGTAGTTATACCTGCCAGCCGTTTCAACGAAATAAGGGTATCAACTGAACTATCAAAAAAAGCCGGAATACCTACGAAAGACCTGGGTTTCCCTTTATTGAAAAAGGAGAATAGCGATGGCAAAAGAGATACTAAGGGTGGTATTTTCTACAAGATTAACAACCTTGATGGAATACAGGCAGAAATGTGCGATAATGCAGTTCTGCTTGCATATAAGGCAGATATTCCGCTTAAGAAATTTGTGGAATATAACGATATTAAAGAAAATGACCTGCTGCAAATAGGGCAGGTATATTATTTAGAAGCCAAGAGTGCCAAAGCGAGTGTCCCGTTTCATGTGGTAAGAGAAGGTGAAACTTTGTGGAGTATCTCTCAGATTTATGGAGTTAAACTCGAAAATTTGCTCAAATTTAATAGATTCGAGACTGTTCAGCGGTTACAGAGAGGAAGGATCATCTGGTTACAAACAACAAGACCCAAAAACAAACCGGTTGAATATGTGAATATGCCGGATGAACTTGAGGCAATAGATGAGATAGTAAGAACTGAAAGTAATCCGGAATTTAATGAAAGCCTTACTAATAAGGAACTTATAAAAGTCGATACTCTGGTTTTGTTTGACAAAGCTAAAAGTGATTTGAAGGAGAATAGTAGTTTGAAAAACGATACGAGGGAGGCAGGTGAAGAAACAAAGGCAAAGGTATTAAATTCTTCACCTTTAACACAGGAAATTAGGAAAGAAGAAACATTGAACTTAAATTTGCAAAAAACTGTTGATAAAAGCAATGCTACTCCACCCGTTCAGAGCAAGAACGAAACAGAGGGTAAAAGTATATCTTCAGCAGCACCTCAAAACACAAATACCTTAAAAGATAAAGCCACTGAACAAGGAAATTTTTTGTACCATACAGTCAAAAAATATGAAACTTTGTTCAGAATTTCAGTAAACTATAGTGTAAGTCTGGAAGATTTATGGAGATTGAATAGTCTTAACAGCAATATTGTGAAAGCGGGAGTTATACTGAAAGTTAAACGTTTGTAAATAGTATAGATTCACTCAATAGCTCAGATTAGCCTCTGCCAATGGTGGGGGCTAATTTTTTTAGGCTTTCCTTTGATGTACTAACTGACTGACTGTCAACTTATTACTAAACAAATAAACCCCGGATATGCACAGATTTGGCATATTTCGGGGTTTTTCGTATTTTGTATCTGCGAAAAAACAAAAATACAGATGCAATATAGCTTAATAG
>CALRLN020000538.1:0-3835 GCA_943368675.1 Chitinophaga pinensis
TTCAATATCAGGTGAATACTTGCCATTTATCAGGGCATTGCATTTTGCTCCTAAAATCAGGTTTTGAGAAGCACGAGGCCCAGCACCCCACTCGAGATATTTATTGGTATCTGCTGACGCCAGTTCAGTGTTCGGACGGGTTTTGTGAACCAGATTTACTGCATATTCTATTACATTATCTGCTACCGGAACACGACGCACCAAATGCTGAAAATAAAGAATCTGGTCGCCTGTCAGTACTTTGCTTACGGTCTTCCGAACGTCAGAAGTCGTATTCTTCACAATATCTACCTCTTGCTTGTAAGATGGGTAATCAAGATTAACCATAAACATAAAACGGTCAAGCTGAGCTTCCGGCAATGGGTAAGTACCCTCTTGTTCGATTGGGTTTTGAGTGGCCAATACAAAGAAAGGACGCCCGATACTATGTTTTTTTCCTGCCACAGTTACTGCAAATTCCTGCATGGCCTCTAAAAGCGCTGATTGTGTCTTAGGAGGCGTACGGTTAATTTCATCAGCAAGAATAATATTAGCAAAGACCGGACCCTTGATAAATCTGAAATTACGTTCATTATCGAGGGTTTCAGAACCTAGAATATCAGATGGCATCAAATCGGGAGTAAACTGAATCCGGTTGAAGTCCAGGTCTAAAGCTGAAGCAATGGTTTGAATCAATAAGGTTTTTGCCAGACCCGGAACACCTACTAATAAACAGTGCCCCTGGCAGAAAATAGCTGTAAGTAATAAACGAACGGTGTCATCCTGCCCAACTATTATTTGTCCGATCTCATTTCTTAAATTATTAAAGGCAACTTTAAGGGCATCTGCTGCTTCTACATCTGAATTAAACTGAACTTTGCTCATTAATTTATGATATGGGTGAATTATCTATAGATGAATCGTTCTAATTACTGGTAGCCTTTTGACCAAATATATTACAAGATTCATATTCAGGGTCAATTTTGATATAAACGTCTGCAATGGCTTTTTTAAACCAGGCTTCAATCTCTTTGCTTCGTTTTTCCATCATGGCAAAGTCTTTTATCTTTTCAAAATCATCTTTCAGACTAGCAATATGCGGAGCATATTTAGCCTTATAATAGATGATTCTGGCGCCTGTTTTACCATCCTCACTTCTGTACGCCATTGGTGCAGTAATCGTGCCAACTTTCATACTATCAATCGTGAAGTAGAGGGTCGGATCCATCGACTGATCCAGTGGTAATTTGGAGGCCCCAGTCTGCGGATCAGATAGCATTCCGCCTGCATCCTGTGTCTGTTTATCATCTGAGAAGTCTTTTGCAGCCTTTTCAAAGCTAATACTATCACGTACAATTTCCTTACGAAGACTATCAAGGAATTTTGTAGGTTCAGTCAAATCCAGACGGTTATAATCGGGGCGTAATAAGATGTGTCTTGCATGATATTCCTGTCCACGGATTTCAAGTGTCTGAATCAAGTGTAAACCAAAATCAGACTCTACTACGTCGGTCATTTCATTAGGTTTCAGTTTCATGGCGGCTGCTTCGAACTGTGGTACCATTTGCCCTCTTTTTGACCAACCCAGGTCACCACCGTACTGACGTGAGCCAGGATCTTCTGAATATTCTTTAGCTAAATCTTCAAACTTCTCACCTGCCAGTATGCGGCGTTTATAATCTAATAAACGTTCAGATAATTCGTCCTTCTGTGCCCTTGTTACCTTAGCGTATCGAACAATGTGCCCAATCTGCACCTCCGTCGGAATCTCCGGTATACTGTCTTTTGGAATCTGATTGAAAAACTTCTTTACCTCATTTGGTGTTACTTTCAGGCCTTTTGTAATTTCCTGCTGCATCTTCTGCGCAGTTAATTGCTCCTTTACCTGCGACCGTACCTCACCTTTGAGTGTTTCTAAGGTTTTGCCAAACTGGTCAACAATGTTTTTTTCATTGCCATAGAGTTGAACCATCTGCTGCATACGGGCAGTCAGTTGGTCGTCTACTGTCTTATCATCTACCAATACTGAGTCAATTTCTGCTTTGGCAACCAACAGTTTATTTACAACCATACTCTCTAATGCCTGACATTTGGTAATTGGTTGCTGCTGTTGCAAAGAACGCACATATAATTGCTCAACTTCTGACCGAAGCACGATATAATTATCAACTTTGGCGATAATCCTGTCAATATTAATTGGTTTAGGAGCATCTTGCGCAAATGCCAATACTGGCAGACAAATGAATAGAATTAATTTCTTTAACATATATTTGGTTTGTACTTGATTCTATCGGGTAGTATTTTATTGTTTTTTTATCTCTAAAGCTTTATCTATTTCTACTTTATTAATCTTAACCGGATACTTTGCTTCCAATTCATCATAGAATTGTTTTTCCAGTTGTTTCTGATAATCTGCTAATACCTGGCCGCGTGCTTCGCGCATGGTTTTATAACGTGCGGGCTCAATTTTTTCTATAACTAATTCAATATACTTTCCGTCTTTTACGATTGACTGGCTTCCTGTTTCCCATTTGAAAGAATCAATGTATTTATTATCTCCTTTCTTAAAATAACCCTCTTCTATGGTTACAGTATTGGCTTCTTTACGATTAAAACGTTTTTCAACGTCTTTTTTTGCATTACTATAGAATATAAAAGTTACCCTCTGGTTTCTGGTCCAATCAAAACGGTCAGCAGGCTTTGTTTTGGCGTAATCATTCTCAATAATTCTCTCAATCGGCAAGCCATTAGTTACCAGAAAATTCTTTACTTTCTCAATGCGTTCTGCCGAATTACTATTATTCTCGTTCTGATCAGCATATCCTCCAATCTCAACAATATAACCTTTATTAGCACGCATAATTTCGAGCAAGCTTGCTAAAACCTTTTTATGTTCAGGCATTAAATCACTCGCATACTTATCATAATATAAGGGTGTCCTCATGGTGCTGTTAAGCTTGTATGGAGTACCCTTCTTAAAAATATCTCTTACCTGCCCGAGTGTTCTGGCATCTTTGGCTATTACCAGACTCGCCAGTACTCTTTCAGGCATCCGGTAAGTGCTTTTATTTTTTTCGTAGAATGCTCTTTGTCCTAAAGTATCCGCAACTGATTTTTCATAAACAAGATCATTCATCAGTTGCACTTTCAGAAAACCTGTTGTGTACTCCTGCATCAATAATCTGAACTCAGGGTTTATTTCGGCTAAATGCGTTTCGGCATATTGTTTAACATTTTTATCTACAAATTTCTTATAAAAACTTCTCATCCAGACCGAGGCTGAATATCCCGCCGGTATACGCTCAACCAATTGCCTCTCCATTACATACTCATAAAAGGCTTTGGTTTTGATTTCGTTATTGGCAATAGAAAAAATAGTACTATTTGTTATTGGGCCATTCAACGGATAGCCCCATTTTCTTTTGATAAGGTTGGTATCTGCTGACTCAATCGCTTTTTTAACAATATCAGCATATTCAACAAACTGCATTTCTTTCTTTAAACGGCTCAGAGCATTCTCTCTGACTAAATCTCCTCTTGAGTCGGTAACTACTTTTTCTTTTAGTTTAGGCAGCAATTCATCATACGATTCCATCGGAATTCTCTTAGCCAATCTGATAATATGCCAGCCGGCAGATGTTCTTACGGGTTTAGAAAACTCGCCAACTTTTAATGCAAAAGCGGCTTGTTCAAAAGCTGTTTCTTCACGTGTTCCTATACCAAAAATGGGCAGATACCCCTTATTAGCTTTGGTCTTATAATCATCCGAATACTTTTCACATAAAACTTCAAAAACAGCTCCTTTGGTCAGCGCTGTATATAATGAATCTATCTGAACCTTAGCTTTGCCGGATAA
>CALRLN020000539.1:0-3832 GCA_943368675.1 Chitinophaga pinensis
CCAGTACCTGTTTAATCTGCACACTTGCGTTCAGGAATCCTTTATCGACATATATCTTTTTAATCGTCAGCTGAATATTTTTGATAAGGGCATCGGTAATTACTTTACCCTTATTCGATTTCACTTTTTCGCTTACGGTTTCAATCTCACCTTTGCGCAGTCCTTTAAACGTAAATTTGTTCAGCCGTGGGCGTTCACGCAGATTAATATCCAGTTCTACTTTGTCTCCGTCTATTTTGGTGATGTTAATCGCTACATCTTCAATAATCCCCTGTTCCATCAAACGGCGGATAGCCGTACTGATTTTCTCACCGGGTATAGAGATTTTATCATTTACATTGAGACCTGATACAGAAATAAGCGTATTAGGGTCAAGAAATTTAATACCACTGACTGTTATTTTAGAAATGGTATATTCCTGTGGTCTTTCATAAGATACAGTACTGTTTTTGCCCTGATCGGCCTGACGTCCTACACCAATTCTTAACTGAGCGAATAATCCTGTGGAAGAAAATAGAAGTGCAATAAAAAGGAGGCCTTTTCTAATTCTGGTAATGCGTGTCCCGAAAGAGGGTTGGTTAAACTGATACTTTTTACTTATAAAAATCATTATCATATATTTTATACCTCTTTTAGTGCAGAAGGTAATTGCTCACTCGTTTTTCCGAAGCGTCTTTCACGCTGTTGATACTCATAAATAGCCTCGAATAAATGTTGCCGACGAAACTCGGGCCAGTACAAATCGTCCATAAAATATAACTCTGCATACGCTATTTGCCAGAGTAGATAATTGCTTATCCGGTGGTCGCCGCCTGTACGAATCATTAAATCTACGTCCGGGGCATCTTCTGTGGCTAAAAACTTATTAAAAACTTCTTCTGTTATATTTTCAATGGCCAATGCCCCCGATTTTACCTGTTGAGCAATTTTTTTGGTCACCTCTACAATTTCCCATTTCCCACTGTAGCTCAGGGCAAGGGTCAAGGTAAGGCCTGTGTTATTTTTTGTTAGTTCGATTGAATCGAATAATCTTTTCCGTGCAGATTTGGGTAGTGAATCTAAGTCACCAATAGCTTTAAGACGAACATTATTTTTATTCAGATCGGGTACTTCTTCTCCAATTGTTTTAATAAGCAATTGCATGATACCATCCACTTCAAGCTTGGGCCGGTTCCAGTTTTCTGTAGAAAACGTATAAAGCGTCAGGTACTTAATGCCTAATTCCACACAACCCTCTACTGTCTCTTTTACCGATTTTATGCCATGATGATGCCCGAATATCCGCATGGCTCCCTGCTTTTTAGCCCAGCGTCCGTTACCATCCATAATAACGGCTATGTGTTTAGGTAAATTGCTTAAATCAATGTTTTCTTTCACGTAAAAAACAATTATCGAAATGGTACATATTAACCAACAATGATGCTAATTAATAAAAAGGATTGCAAAGTTAGGAAAAAAGAACTTTGTTTGATAAGTTTTTACAGATTTGTAGACTTTTGTTATAATTTTTTAACAAAAAACCGCAGATTCTATCGTATGTATACACAAAACTGATAGATTATCTTCTTGTAGGCGGGCAATGAACTTTGTAGAACAAATAACTGATTGAAATATTTGTGTAATAATACATATCTTTTGCTTTAGTACCCGGTACTTGTCGCTTAAGATTTAGCAATACAGAGGGGTCAACACTAGTCGGGGGATTCCCGGCATTATATTGTCCGTCTTTGTTATAACCGAATCCATCAAGAAAATCGTCATTAGTCCAACGGGTACCAAATTCTATACCCCAGTTCCAACGGGCATTCAGTTCTTTCTTAAAACCTATCCCCAGAATCCATGAATTTACGCGGGTATCACTAGAGCCGGAAGTATAGTTTACAATAGTGCCGTTAGGGCCATTATTAATTATTTCTTTTATTTTATAGTTGGTACTTCTGATAGTATAGGCACCACCACCAAATACGTAAGGAGTCCAGTTGTTTACAATACGGGAAGCGCTCGTTCTGAAATTCATGAAATTATACTCAATCTGTCCACCGGCTTCCATAACATTAGCAGTAAAGCTGAACCCTCTGGCTCTATGAAAAGGGTCATTGATGGCATCATCATTCCCGTGAATCTTGCCTATCATGGCATTACCTTTCAGTGAAAGTGAACGACTGTAATTTATTCTGACAAATACATTAGCACCCGGACCAACCACTAAAGGCTTGAACTTAGGCATCACATCGCCTTTATAATTTAATCCGCCTACTCCGGCGCCTATCTCCCACATCTGGGCGCGTAAGTCAGGTACTATTCCAATAAGCAGAATCAGAAAAAGGCTTTTTTTCACTGAAAAATCAAATAAACTATGAATATGAAATAATGTTTTTGTTAAAGTCTTATTTAATTGGCGGACATTTGATTGAGCTACCAATAATATAGCTAATGGTTATTTGGGTTACAAGGTAGCTATCCCATCTTGAACTCCCTCTTGGTTTTCCTGCGGTATATCCTACATATTGTTGTCCGAGTGTGCTTGGTTTTGGATTTACAACCGCAGCACCATAAGGAGGGTTAGTAATAATCTGTTCAAACAAAGGGATTCTGTTTTCACCTGTTCTTCCGGCAATATCTTCACCTGCTCTGTTAGATAAAACAGCGCCTAATGGTGAAGTTGGGGCCAACGTAGCCGGGTTAGGGTAGTCGGTTCCGCCAACATCGTCCAGATAATCAAAGGGTGTTATTCTGAGTCCGCCTTCGAAATTAAGATCTAGTTTGTCTGTCAATTTCATTTTCAGACCCAGGCCTACAGGAAACACAGCCTGTAAAAGAGAATAAGCTTTAGGCTTGGTAGGGTCTACGCCTTGCCCTGAAGTTTGTAAATCTTTCAGATTCAGCCAACCACCTAAGGTTACTTCTCCTGCGGCATTAACGGTAGCTACGTCTCTTGCTTTGGGAGAATGACCATAAAAGCCAAATCCAAGCATTGCATAAGGCATAAAAGCACTCCTGCCTTGTTGACCTTTGCCTGACTGTGGTAAAAGGTTAAATAAACCTACTAATGAAAATTCTTTAATATCATTCCGGAAATGTAGGTTTCTGAGATAATAACCATGAAACTTATCTATATTTCTTTGAGAATAGGTATAATCATCTCCCAGGATTCTGGCCCATGTAAACCCTACTCTGGCTGCAAACTGTGGAGAAAACTGACGGGTATAATTGATTGTTCCATTCCAGCGAACATTAGTAATCAAACCATAATAGAAAGTACCATAAGGGGATAAATCACCAAAATAGTGAGCAGATCCTCCACCTATGGAAATCGAAGAGTATTGATTTATTTTGTTTTTCTTACTGAAAATACCTCCCTGCGCAAAGTTCTCTTCCGTAATCAGAAGTACAAAAGAAAAACAAAGTAAAACCTTTAATAATGCTCTTTGTATGTTTAAAAATTTCATATGGAATAGCAATGTTTATCTGAATTGTTTAACGTAAGATTAAAAGATTTATTATTAATTGCGGGCATCGACTCCCCATTTTAGCTTATTTCTTAGTGTATTTAAAAAATTATTGCCATCTATCCTTATCATTCTTGCCTTAAAAGTCTCTTTCCTGACCGTAATGGTTGCTTCTTCTTCTGAGGCAATAATCTTGGCTCTTGAGTCCATCGAAACCAGATAATTATTGCTTCGGCTTTCTACTTTCAAAGAGATAACACTATCATCTGACACAATCATGGGCCTTACAAAAAGATTGTGGGGGCAAATGGGTGTAATGATAAAATTGGCCGAATGTGGCATTACCAAAGGCCCACCGCAACTTAATGAATATCCTGTTGAAC
>CALRLN020000540.1:0-3822 GCA_943368675.1 Chitinophaga pinensis
CGTAATTCTGTTCAAGATATACTGAAGCCATTTCAATGACTTCTAAAGTATTGATATAAGATTCATAAGAAGTATCACCCCAGGTAAATAGTCCGTGGCCACCTAAAATAACGCCTCGTAGATTCGGATTTTCTTTTACGGTTTGTTCCAGTTTCAGGCCCAGGTCAAAACCAGGTCTTTGCCAGGGTAACCAGGCAATGGTATCTCCCCAGATTTCTTTCATAATCTGTTCGCCATCTTTACTGGCAGCTATGGCAATTAAGGCATCAGGGTGAAGGTGGTCAATATGTTTAAATGGTAATAAACCATGTAGGGGAGTGTCAATAGATGGAGCGGCACATTTGGGGTCAAACAGGCAGTGGTCAAATAATCCAACCATTTCATCTTCGAAAGCCAGGCCTCTGTAACGCTTTTTTAAAGCATGTAGACGATCAACGTATAAGTTGGCACAACCTTTTTTGGTAAGTGTACCAATATCGCCACCAGAGCCTTTTACCCACATCACTTCTACAGGGTCTCCTGTAAGTGGGTCTGTTTCAGTAATTTTGCACGAAGTATTCCCTCCGGCATAGTTAGTTAATCTTAAATCGGCTCCCAGGAGATTAGAGCGGTAAATAAATAGATCAACTTCATTATTTGCTAATTCTGCGGCTTTGTTGTCGTCCCATAGGTAACTAACATGTTTGAATGTCAGCGTATTTTCCATGCTTTTTTATAAAATTTTATTGCTGTATAATCTTTTTTATCGATGACAAAATTCAACAATTTTTTACATAAATCCTCATGTACTCTCCTGTAAGATAGGCTATTTGGAAGAAAGTTTAAGTGGAGTGAGCTTGGAATACCAAAAAAAAAATAAAGTGCCAGATTAGCCAGCACTTTATTATCGTAACCCAAAAAGTAAAAAATAATATTACGAATGTTTTTTAAGACATCCGGATTGTTGTCTTTAATTTTATTGTAGAAGTTACATTCTGTCCGGTTGTACGTAAGAATCTTCTGTACTTACGTCGGAACTCCGCTGCCTTTCTTCTTGATATAAGTATTTTCTCATCATGTATCAGGACTTCCCCGCCACGACAATTAAAATATAAATCTTTTACGTGTTCTAAATTAATAATATATGAGCGGTGCAACCTCACAAAATTAGTTATCTCGTCTAACTCCTCCTCAAAGATTCTCAACGTTTTAGAACTAATAATTTCTCTACCATCAGCAAGCTTAAAAATTGTGTAATTTTTCGCGCTCTTCAAGTATAAGATATCACCGAGCTTAACCATGTTACGTTTGCCAGCAACTCTCATGGACATATTGGCTCCGGTAGCTGGGCTTTCCACATTTTGGACAACCGTAAACCCTTCAGGACTGAACGGTGTCTTATAAATTAGCTTATTCATTCGTAAGGAAAGCTTTAAAATTGTTGAATTTAATAGCAAGTTAATTTTGACCAGTGAGTATTACAACAACGATTCGGTAAGTGGCAGGATAAATTAGATAAGTGGCAGATAATCTTAAATAATCGAACTTTTTGCGAAGTTGGAAAAGGCGCACTCAAATTTACTTTTGCATAATTGGGAGTTTTTTTTTGATATTTTCAAGACAAAATGATTGAACGGATACATTCTTTGATAACAATTCAGTTTGAAAATGACCAAAAAAAAGGTGCTGAAATTACTGTTTCAGCACCTTTAATAGGTATAAAAAACATGCCAGTTTTCGTTGGTCTCGTTTAATATTTATCCTTAAAATGAATAGTCCGACCAATAAGCAATCTCAACTTTAAATTAAATATTACTCAGCCACTCTAAAAACTCTGACTTGCGCCGACGTGATACCGGTAACTCTGTACCCTGTTCAGTCGTGATTGTTCCACCTTCTCCTTTAGTATATCTCTTTATGTAGTCACGGTTGACTAAGAAAGAGTGATGAATCCGGAAGAAATCATAATTGGCCAATAAGTCTTCAAAATCTTTGATACTTTTAGAGACCGTAATTTTCTGATTGTCGTTCAGATAAATATGTGTGTAGTCTTCGTCTGCTTCACAATAAATAATATTATTGACAGGCACAAACTGAAATCCATTCAGAATGGGTAGTGGTATCTTATTCGTTTTGTCGCGCGGATTCTTTAAATTCTGAATCAGATGGTCGAAATTCTGCTGACTGTTTTTCTTTTCAATACGCTCTTTAGCTTTGGCAATAGCCTGTTTAAGCTCTTCAATATTAATCGGTTTTAATAAATAGTCTAAAGCACTGAATTTGATTGCAGTAACGGCATAGTGGTCAAAACCGGTAGTAAAAATAACTTCAAACTTGGGGTTGGTAAATTTTTCTAACAGGTCAAAACCGCTGCCATGGGGCATCTCCACATCTAAAAAAACAATATCCGGCGATTTTTCCTGAATAAGTTGATAAGCCTCTTGTATTGAATTAGCAGTACCAATTACCTCTATTTCTGATGAACAGAACAGGTAAATAATACTGTTTAAGGTTTCAACACTTCGATTTTCGTCATCAACTATTATAGCCTTATACATAAAAAGGTTTTGTTTACAAGTTTACTCTAAGTCAATAAGATTGGTATCAGCCAATGGAAAATACCAATAGCCACACAAATATTAACCCTTAATAATTTATATGTATAGGGAGAGGGATACTTACACAATACAAAAGAAAAAAAACATTCCAACTTAACCAAATTTTGGAAATTTAATTTCAATTGTTGTGCCAATATCAACTCCGGGTTCATACGGTGGTTTTACGCGGTCTTCTACCAGAAAATGAATATCTGCATCGGCAATTAAATTAAAGGTTTGCAATCGCTCCTCTGTAATTTTCAAGCCTTGAGATTTATAACCTTTTCTTGATTTGGACTGAATCTGTTTAGCTCTTTCTCTGCCTACTCCATCATCTTCTATTCTGCATACCAGATATTTCCCCTGATTGAAGAAACTCATATATAAATTACCCTTGGTTTCTTTATATCTTAATCCATGATTAATAGCGTTTTCAATAAATGGTTGCAGAATCATGGTCGGAATTTCTATGAAACGGTTGATATCCGGCGCTACATTCAGGTGAAATTCGAATTTATTTTCAAAACGCAGCATCTCTATTTCTATATAAAGGCTCAAAAGCTTTATTTCATCTGCAAGGGTTATATACTTACTACGTGAAGAATCCAGAAATAGCCTAATCAGATTAGCGAATTTTGATAAATAATTATTTGCTGAAATGGTATCACGGTTCAGAATGAAACTTTGTACGGCGTTCAGGGCATTAAATACAAAGTGTGGATTCATCTGCAATTGCAGCGTACGTAATTCAAGTTCAGTAACCTGGCGGTGATGTCGTTGTTCTTCATCTGACCAGAATTTCAGGAAGCGCTCACGACCATAGAAAAGCCCGAATAATGTAACAAAGCAGGAACCCCAGAACCACCACGAACGCCACCATGGATATTCTATCTTAAACTCAACAATGGCAGGTGCACTTTCTCGTTTAGCGGCATCAACTGCTACCAGCTCAAAATGATAAACAGCAGGTTTGAGGCTGTCAACCTTAACCGATGTTTTAGGTGTATAAAACCAGGCAGAAGGTTTTGCTCCCTCAAAACTGTTTTCAATAATACGATACTTATAAATCAGATTGTTTTGTGCAGGGGTGGTCGTAAACTCAAACTCCAATACATTATTATCATAATCAACATGATAATTCTCCTGGAACGGCATATCACGTCCGGCTATTTCGACGCGTGTAATTTTTGCCTTGAAATTGTTTGCTTTTTGGGGTTTCCCTGTCGTTTGACTATAAGAAGTATAA
>CALRLN020000541.1:0-3821 GCA_943368675.1 Chitinophaga pinensis
CTATCAAGGTTGCAGCAGGAAAATATTTATTTTTCCTTATTTCAGGAGGTTCAAATACTATTAATCTCTCTAATTTTAATGTACAAAACGCAGGCAGTACACGCACAAACTGGTTCTTAACCTTAGCAACACCGGATCCGTTTTCATCAGGAACGTGGTCTAAGGCTGGAGGGAATTCTTTTCTTCAACCTGAATTTACTCTTGTTCTAAACGATGGTGGTTCAACCAGGGCGGAACTACAGGCACAGGTTACTGCTTTAACTGCGAGTATTGCCGGAAAGTCTTTGAATCCTCGCATTACATTGCCTGCTACTATTTATTTGACAGTAGGCAAGCAATTTAACCTTTACTATGATGCAATAATTTTAGATATTGATAGAGGTTTACAAAGCCCTGGGAATTGTTCAGTTTCAATTATCTGCTCAGTTGGTGCTTCTAACGAAAGGGGCTTTCAGTACACGCCTGTATCTGGTGATGTAGGAAATAAGACTATGACGGTAAAGGTTTATGATTTTAACAAAGCAGTTATTGCAACTAAAACGGTAACGCTGAGAATTATAGCGGCCACTGCTCCAACGACGGTTAAGAATATTTTGATGGTCGGTGATAGTACGCTGGCCAACGGTCCCGTAACGGATACTGTTTATGCGAATATAAATGCATTAGGTAGTAATGTACCAAAGTTCTGGGGTGGTAGAGGTGTTGCACCTTATAATAATTATGGATGGCCAGGAGCAGCGGCTGTTAATTTCGCAACCAAAGGAACACGTAATTTCTTTACATTCACTGTTACGGGTATTACGACACAGCCAGTGGCCGGAGCAATTTACTCAAACAATGGTAGCCAGTTTTTTGCTTATGAGTGTTACCTTTCTTCTGGCAGTGGTTACATAAGACTGGAGCGGACAAGTGGTACAAATGCACCTACCACTTCAGGGACATTGACTAAAGTGAGTGGTACAGGAGATTCAACTATTAATTATTCGGCTAACTACGAAAGCTCAGCAAATGCGTTCTGGAACCCTAACACTGATTTGTTAGATATAACGAACTATCGTGCTTTGTTGGGTATGGGTTCAACAAAGTTTGACTTAGTAACTATCCGGCTCGGCATCAATGACAGCTTTGGAGCTATCAAGACTGAGACAGAACAGAATCAGGTTATTACCTATTACAAAACCCTGATTAATGCCTTTTTAGCTGATAACTCTGCAACCAAGTTTATTGTAGAATTGCCGACGACTGATGGAAACACCAGGGGAGGCTGGGCGGTAAATTATGGAGCTGCATTCTCTAAGGAAGATTATCAGCTAAATATCTGGAGATTAAGGGAATTGATTTTATCAAATTTTGATAATGCTGCCTTTAATGCAAATGTTGAGGTTTGTGCAACGGGATGCTGTGTGGATAGATATTATGGTTATGCACGAGTTACCACCCAGATTGCTGATAGATTGGTTGTGAACGAAAGTTGGCATAATAATGCTGTACACCCGGACACAGGAGGGAGCCAGCAAATCGGTGATGCTGAGTATCCACATATATTAAAGTTCATTCAATAGTTGAATTTAGGGTTGAATAATGTTAAAAAGGGCATGAGATTCATGCTCTTTTTTTGTGGCTATCTGAGGGTGTTTATCATTAATATAGTTGCTGAAGAGCTTAATATTATTGTTGCAGCTCTCTCAAAAAATACTTTTCTTCGGGCTTTTTTTTGTAGTTTGATGCTCGACTGAATGTTCTGATTTGCTGTATGTAAATCTTCCTTCAGGAGTGCATTCTCTTGTTTGATAATTGATAGTTCACCTTCTACTTCCGTTAGCTTTATTGTTGTTTGTGTTAATGCTTCTTTGGAAGCTGTGACGATTTTGTTTTTTGTGCTTTCGCAATTGGCCAGAAGATTTTGGTATAAATCGAATAGGTTTAGAACCTCAGTGGTGGGTATCGTTTTAATGGTGTTTCGCAGCTTCAGGTTTTCGACCTTCAGGGAGTCGAATGTTTTTTGAGTCGGCGGTTGTGCCAGGCAACTGGATACAGAAAATAATATAGCCAGGAATAGTATTATACCAGCTACAAGCCAGTCAATGTCAGCAGTTTCTTTATTTTTTTTCATAGGGTTTCTTGGAGTTTTTTCAAGTCGGATAGTTGTTTTTTAACAATGTGTAAACGTTGATTAAACACCTTATTAATACTGTCTCTTTGTGCATTGTATTTCGTATCTACCTCCTGAATATACAACAGAGTAGATTCGCTCAACTGGTTAAGTTGTTTAGTTGTGTTATCAATCTTGTCAAGCCTGGTCTGAATGGCCTCAATTCTTTTTATAGCCTTGTTATTGGCTTCAATAGCTGCATTAGCCTTTTTTTCAGATTCGATTATCAAGCGTTGGGATTCTGATTTTTCAAAGAGTCGTTCAAAGGCCAGGTAAGCAATTATGATGAGAATTGCTATGGTTGGCAGGTTTAGATTTTTTAGTTTTTGCATTATGTATTAACAGTTATTACACCTGAAATTGTTGTTTCGGGCTTTGGTTCTAAATGATATTTAGGGTTTGGCTCATAACCATACATGATGGCGTAAGTATGCTCAGTCACGTAAAAAGTGCCTGATTGATAAGATTTTGTAAAGGTTCTATTGACCCCATTGCGAATTATCTTATTATGCACAATGTCTTCTATGCTTAATGCATCTTTCAGGCTTTGCTGAGATTGGTTTATTGTACTCGGTTTGATATGAGTTGATTGTGGAAGGGTTATGACAATTTTTAAAGTAACCAGGGCTTCGCCAGATTGATTACTTCGAGCGAGTTCTTTCCACTCTATTCCGGCTTCAAAATTTATTAGAACGCTTGGTGATAGAAGACTATCGTAAAGGCCGGGGTTTTCTAGCTGGCCTTTGTCCAGGTCAACCCATTGTAAAGATTCAATTTCGGCTAATTCGTTGCCTATTTCCTGATAAAGTGATAGTATCATTCGTCTAAAATATTTGTGATGTCAGATTTTAATTTATTTTTTATATCTGTTTCCAATTGCTTGGATTTGCCTAAAAACTGTCTTTTGGGAATGGTTACTTTGTTGTTGCGGCCAGCCGTTGTGGTTCCTTCGTTGTGTGCCTGAGCATAGGCCAGGTCTGTACCTATTTCTACCAGCTCACTGCTTAATACCTCAGACTGGATAGACCTTTGCAAATCTCCTGTGTCGGTTAGGATTTTTCTGCGCTGGTCACGAGGTTGGTTTTTTAGCACTTTTCCTCTTTTGCCTTTCTTCAGGTTTTCTTCTTTCCGCCTCTTTACTTCCTGCCAGGGCTCAAAGTTTTCATCTGTGTAGCCCTCATCCTGAAATGATTTTTTGGCGTGGTCTCTAGCCATTTTTGCTACAATCCTAGGGGCATCGGTTTTGAAATAACGATTTAGTTCTTTTGCTTTTTGCTTAATAAATTTGTCTAAATCCATGATAGTATATATATTTGTAGCACTTCAAGGCATTGCTGAGAAGTGCCGTAGAATGAGCAACCCTAAAGGTTGCTCATTTGAGTTTGAAGGGACTCTATAAATGAATTGTCTTCAATATCAGTACGCTCAAAATCAATCACTTTTTTATTCTTCAGAAAAAGCGTTACTTTTTTGATTGATTTGTTGATGGGTTTGCCCTTTTCTAAAATTGACCCTCTCAAGCCTCTAATCAACTCGCTCAACTGTACCTCTTTCTCCCTAAAATCTAGCACCAAATGGCCTGCACCCTGTTTTGACGTTGACGCAAAAGCGTTCTTAATACCTTTAATGTTATTAGCGGTTTTAACAGCTTTAAAATCGGCCTTTATAT
>CALRLN020000542.1:0-3818 GCA_943368675.1 Chitinophaga pinensis
CATCTCTGTAAGTACTGATACCTTTATCATCAAAGCCCGTAAATTCTTTCAGGAAGAACGTACCGATAGGCTGGCCGCTCACATAACCGTTGATGGTTGCAGAAGTTAATCCTGAACCCGAAGCGCTACCCGATGGAATAACAGTATAAGGAGAGTTTTTAACGATATTTTTGATAAAGGTCATATTACCGCCAATATCAAATCTTAAACCGTTTCCGGCTGTATAACGATAGTTCAATTCGATTTCAAGACCTTTGTTAGAAATCTTCATGTCTTTCACGTTAGTCCAGAAAGTACCTGCGGGCTGAACCGGGTCAGCCGGAATCACTTCTAACAGAATATTATTCGATACTTTATCGAAGTAATCAATCGACCCTGTTAATGCACCGCGCAACAAACCAAAATCTAAACCTACGTTCGTTTGGGTTGAAACCTCCCACTGAATATCAGGGTTAGCTAAACGGGTATATGATGTTCCGGCAGGGAATGCACCTGTTGGGTATAACGGATAACTTGTTGAGGCCGATACCACAGATGTAAACAAAGCCTGTGTAATTTTAGCCGGAATCTCCTGGTTACCTGTTTGTCCCCAACCTGCTCTCAGTTTCAGATCAGTGAAACCTGCATTTTTCATGAACTCTTCTTCCGAGATTCTCCAACCTAATGAGAACGACGGGAACACCCCATATTTGTTGTTGGCACCGAATTTAGACGAACCATCAGCACGAACCGTGGCAGTAGCTAAATATTTGTCTTTGTACTGATAGTTTACACGTCCAAAGAACGATTGTAGCTCATTTACCAAAGCATAACCCCCTGGTTTGTTGTTAGCCAGTGTCAACTCCTGCCCTAAGCCCGGGTTATAAATAGGCTCAATGTCTGTGATCGGGAATTTGTTGATACTTGTATTGCGACCTTGTACAAATATTTTCTGGTATGAATGACCCACCAAAGCTGTCATGTTATGCGCACCCGTGTTAAGGGTATAAGTCAGATAGTTTTCTATCAGCTTGTTTCTGTTCCAGGTATAATAAGTCTCTAATCTGCCATCTTGTTGCGGCTCTAAATTAGCCAGTGACTGAATATCACGTACCCCTGACGAGTTATCAATACCGAAGTTTAGTTTATATACTAAATCTTTGGTGATTTTGAATGACGGAGAGATATTCCCGATCACACGGTTGATAGTTGAAGCATCTTTCTGTAAACGAAGCGTAATAAGCGGATTCGTGAAGTTCGGATAATTCTTTGGCTTGCCAGTGGCAGCATCGTATGCCGGATACGTCGGGTTTGCCGAAATAGACCCACCAATCAGACTCTCGGTCGGCGGTCTTGAATTGGTTGTATAAGTAGCATTCAGGTTTACATCAACTGTCAGGCGGTCGTCAAGGAATTTTTGTGAAACGTTGATACGACCCGTGTAACGGTTAAGGTTAGAGTTTTTAAGGATACCTTCCTGATTCTGGATACCGAATGAGCCATAATACGTCAGTTTATCAGCACCACCACCAAACGATAAATTGTGGTTTTGTGTAATGGCTGTTTGCGATACTTCTTTCTGCCAGTCTGTATTGCCACCTAAATCTTCTAATGTACCTCCTACGGCTTTAACCTGTGTTCTGAATTCATCAGCCGTAAATACAGGTAAGGCTCTGGCCATTTTTGAAATACCCACACTTCCTGAATAAGTAAGTGTCCCGAAACCCGCCTTTCCTTTTTTGGTAGTAATCAAAACCACCCCATTCGCACCACGCGAACCGTAGATAGCGGTGGCAGAAGCATCTTTCAATACGTCAATCGACTCAATATCCTGTGGGTTCAGAAATGTCAACGGGTTGGTTGCGCCACCTGTGCTTGAGTTATCCAGCGCCATACCGTCAAGGATAAACAAAGGTGTACTACCCGTACGAAGCCCTCCCGGCCCACGGATAGTGATGCTTTGTGAAGCACCCGGCTCACCACTGGCAGATGTAACGTTTACACCCGCTACTTTACCTTGTAATAATTGCTCAGGCGAGTTGATGATACCTTTGTTGAATTCGTTGCTTTTCAAAGATTTTACGGCCCCTGTCATATCTTTTTTAGCAGCGCTACCATACCCGATTACAACAACCTGTGCAAGGTCATTAGCCTCAGATACCATCTTCACATCAAGTGTAGAATTGTTACCTACCGCAATTTCCTGTTTGGTATAGCCGATAAACCCAAATACCAATACAGATTTTGAATCAGGTACCGTAATTGAGTAATTACCGTTGGCATCCGTAGTAGCTCCTTTTTGTGTTCCTTTCAGAATTACACTACAACCTACCAGTGCTTCGCCTGTTGCGGCATCTGTTACACGGCCTTTTACTGTTATGTCTACAATTTTACTGTCAACGTTGCTGATGCTACGTGAGTCTTTCACACTGGCGAATACTGCCTTTTGTGCATGTACCTGAGGTATGCACAAAGCAGCAAACAAAAATACCCCCAACAGGAATTTCAATGGCGGGGGAGAGGTAGCAAGGTGTTTCATAATGAGATGATTAATTAAACAATTAGATGTTTTAACAATGTACTTACAAAGGGTGAGGTATTTTAATAAATAATAGTGCATAAGAAAGGGTAAACCCTGCAAGCATCAGATTCGTCCCGGCAGGCTACATTGCTTTAGCCAGGGTATTATTTGAATCTTCAGATTACTGGTGTTAGTTATTGATTTCTTGAAATTTGTTGCATTATAACAATAAAAAATATTATTATTTTTAAGTTTCTTTATGCAAACGTTTTAAATCGTTCTGCAAACGTTTTAAATTTTTTGTGAAATCAGACCAAAAATGGAAATAATTGATAATTCGGAGACTGGCGCTATTTGTTGATGAAAATCCCTGCACTTTGCTTTGTAAGACCTTAATTTTATTAATTTTCTTTCGGCAAAAGTAGGTTTTTAGTATTCTGTGAGTGTTACGGAGATATTAAGCAATTGTTAAGGAGGGGTGGTATCGGAGAATTAAGTACGCATGGTAGGTATATGATTTTTCTAATACTAATCATTGGGGTATCGCTACATTAAACGCACCAAGCCTGCTACCTGAGCAGAGCGGCCGTCGCACGGCGGCCGTCGCACGGTCGAAGGCCGTAGCTTAGCCAATTATTCTATGAAGAAACTGATTCCTAATCTGGCATTCGGCCAATGTCTGTAAAATTCTTCGTATTTCTTTTCAATAAGCGCCACTTTCTTTTTTCTGCCCCTTCTCCAGCCTTATGCTGCGTCAATCGGAGGTATGGGTCAATACTACTGCCTGTATAATAACTATTATCAGCGCATTGTAATAGCTGGATATGCCTGTTGACTTATTATTGCTAACTGCTTTTATTAATGAAATGGGTTCTATGTGTAGTAGCGTTGACAATTAAAATCGGTGTGATATGCTATCAAATGAACGAAATCCATTTAGCCATAAGAGTTCCTGAAAGTCTGGTAGATAAAAATCCGTCTGACTTAACCTATTACTACTTCTTACTTTCATTTACCTGCATGTCAACTTATATAAAGACAGATTCTTAAAGATAAAAGAAAAAATACCTGGAGACTTTAAAATGGACGAAGAAAATAGAATTAAATTAGCAGTGCTAAGTAGTTGCCTGTATTTAGTTTATACTATTTTTAATTGCCACCTGCTTTAGCTGGTGGTAAAAAAAACAAAGAACAACTTGGCTTTAGGTACTGTCTTAAAAAACAATAAAAAAGGTATAATTTTTTTTATCTTTACTACCTCAAAAGAAGAAGTTCGTTAAGAGCCTCATTCTGTGTAGCCCCGCCTGTCGGGGCTACT
>CALRLN020000543.1:0-3805 GCA_943368675.1 Chitinophaga pinensis
CTTTCTATTCAACCTCTTCTTTAAAATCTTTATAGTAAACAGCAGTTTTACGAGTTTCGTAGTTTTCTCTCAATAGCAATTGTCTTTCAAACTTCTTTTAATTCAATATTTACAGCAGTGTTCAGGTATTACTTTTTGGTGTTTTTTTCAATAGCAATTGTCTTTTATTTATTTTAAAGTAATAGCAATGGTAATTTTTCGTATTTTCTCACTCTGCGGCATCCGCTCAAAAACAATTGTAATTAATTCTTTGCACTCTAATAGCTTACTCAATTTAACTCAGGTCTTTTATTCCGTTTTTGTTAATACAAATTTATCTTCAATTTAAACATCAGGTGAGGCTTTTTCGATGAATTGCAGAAAATGAGGTCTTTTTGGAAGCATTATTCAGATAAATGGTAGCCATTCAAAGCTAAGTGGTAGATTAGTTTAGATAAGTGGCAGGTTTTGGCAATTTTCCGGTAAAATTATACGGACATATAAAAAGCAGACATAACGAATTATATCTGCTTTATTAAAGGCTGACTTTTAAATTTATTTGAGGTCTAAAACCACATATCTCACATTCTTACGGTCGTTGGTATAAGTAATGTGTACCAGTCCATCAGACGATTGTATAATGGCAGGATAACTAAACTCACCTTTGGGCTCATCTTCCAATACACATACGTCATTCCAGTTAACACCATCAGTCGAAACAGCTACATTCAGTTTCTGGCGGCCATTAGACCATTGTTTACCTTTCATTAATGGATTATATACAATTACCTGTTTTCCGTTTTTTAACGTAACAGCATCAGTACCGGAATTAGGATTTGGCAAACTGGTGGTTTTCAACGGTCCCCAGGTTTTACCACCATCTTTCGACCATGTTTCTACCACATAATTCTGCTTGCTGCGGCAAAGCAATTGCATACGACCATCGGCATATTGTAAGATACTTGGCTGAATTACACCAAACGTATCATTCTCTATCGGTATCTTTTGCCAGTTTTTGCCATTTTTATCAGATTTCTCTAAATGCACATGCCACTTACCTCCTTTTATGCTTTCGGTACTGGTCGGATACAGAATATCTCCATTAGCCAATTGTACGGGCTTGTTTTTAATTGGCCCAAGCATCCCTTCGGGCAGTTTTTCTGCCTTTGACCATGTCATGCCATTGTCAGCAGATGTCTTTACCTCTCCCCACCATTCTCTTGGATTCTTGCCCACTTTATAGAATAAAAACAATTTACCCTCGTTGGTTTTAAACAATACCGGGTTCCAGGTCGGGTATCGTAGTTTCTCATCAATAACCCCATCTGCAACCTTCTCTGGTTTTGACCACTTCCCATTTTCATTGGTTGAAGTCCAGATACATACATCAGGATTCGACTCACGGGTACCGCCAAACCAGGCAGCCATCATTTTACCTTTAGATAACTCTACAATAGTGGAAGCATGGCATTCCGGAAAGGGTGGATTCTCGAAAATGTTCTCTTTCTTCAGTATCGGACTCTGGGAAAAACTATTTTTAAAGCACAATAAACAAATCAGAATAAACAGGTGTTGAAGTTTCATAGGATACAATAGTTTTGAGTGAAATAGTTTACCCATCCGGCAGGTTTATATCGCCGGATGCATAATCTTGAATATTTTTCAAATATCATAGATTAATACGAAATTAATGAGATTTATTACTATCCGTTCGAAGAAAACTTATATATTCAAAACCCGATTCATATATTTACGACAACCAGAACTTAAATTCAACACTATAAATCTTACATATGCAGGCAATTTCTCATTTTTTTAGTAGTATTCCCTGGTGGGGATACCTGTTATTCTTAATTGCTATCATTGCTGTCAGAGACATTTCACAAAGAAAACATACTGTACAACATAATTTTCCTCTTGTGGGGCATTTGCGTTATTTCCTTGAAAGCATCGGCCCCGAAATCCGGCAATACCTTGTTGCCAATAACAGGGAAGAACTCCCTTTTAACCGACGACAACGCTCCTGGATTTATGCGTCTTCCAAAAAAGAAAACAACTTTCAGGGATTCGGTACTGATCAGGATGTACACAGTGCAGGCTATAATTTCATTAAACCTGCACTCCTGCCATTCAAGCTCCCTGCCGGGCATCCGAATATAGCCAATCCTTATATATGCCCGTCAGCCAAGGTTATTGGCCTATACCATAAGCGCAGGCATCCTTACCTGCCTAAGTCAGTCATCAATGTATCCGGCATGAGCTTCGGGTCTTTATCGGCAGCAGCCATTGAGTCACTGAACAAAGGCGCTGATAAGTTTGGGTGTTATCATAATACAGGTGAAGGAGGAGTTTCCAGATACCATAAAAACGGCGCTGATGTAGTAGTTAATATAGGAACAGCCTATTTTGGTGTAAGGGATGATGATGGCAACTTTGTGATGGAAAAGCTGATTAAACTCTGCAAAGATAATCCGGCCATTAAAATGATTGAGCTGAAGCTTTCGCAGGGGGCTAAACCGGGTAAAGGCGGTGTTTTGCCAGCATCTAAACTAACACAGGAGTTGGCAGATATCAGACACGTGCCAATGGGAAAAGATGTTATTTCTCCGGCCAGTCACAGCGCTTTTTCAAATGTGCCTGAGATGGTTGATTTCATTGAAAAAATGGCAGAAGCCACAGGCTTACCCGTAGGTATAAAATCGGCAGTAGGAAAACTGGAGTTGTGGGAAGAATTAGCCGATCTGATGAAGAAAACCGGAAAAGGCCCTGATTTTATTAATATTGACGGAGGCGAAGGCGGAACAGGAGCTGCGCCTCCAAGTTTTGCTGACCACGTTTCTTTGCCCTTTGTCTATGCGTTTTCGTCTGTTTACAGAATTTTTCAGAAAAGAGACCTGAATGATAAAATTACATTTATCGGAGCCGGGAAACTGGGTTTGCCTGATACAGCCGTAATGGCCTTTGCTATGGGGGTAGATGTAATCAATGTAGGCAGAGAATCAATGATGTCGATAGGTTGTATTCAGGCACAAATATGCCATACTAACCGTTGCCCCAGCGGAGTGGCAACACAAAACAAATGGCTGGAGTCTGGCATAGACCCGGCATTGAAAAGCGAACGTTTCTACAACTATGTAAAAACCCTGACAAAAGAGATATTGGAGATATGCCATGCCTGCGGCTATGAGCACCCAAGCCAGTTTATGATGGACGATGTTGACGTGGCCATGGGAGATAATAACCGTACACAGTCGTTACGAACAACTTACCAATACCAGAAAACACCTGTAAAATTTGAAGGGTTTCAAAAGCTGTTGGACAGCCCCTATCTGGGAGGAAAGAGTTCGCATTGATTGAGCAATAGAATAGCCGAGGGCATACATTCTATGTATTCCCTCAGTTATACAACCTTAGCTTAAAGTGAAAATCGTCTCGCCACTTTTACGCTGAATCATGGTTTTTATTTTATCGAACTCACTTGCTGTTTTGATTACGATGGAATCGCCCAAATAAATAATGCAGTGCTTTAAGGTCGTTTCTACAGATTTAATACTATCTATATTTACGAGATGCTTATAATTGTCAATATCTGTGATTTCTACGAAAGTCATGTTAATGGTTGTGTTTTTAAATTAAAATAAAAGCAGTTTAAATAGTTTTGTAAATATAACCGAAATACTTGTCTTTTATTATATATTAGTTGGCAGGTTCTTTTTTAGGTCTTTTTTCTAACAATAAACAGGCTATTGCTCTTACAACAAAACTGTCGTAAAATGCTCCTTAGACTTGTATGCTTATTGCAGAACCAGACAAAAACTGCATATAA
>CALRLN020000544.1:0-3803 GCA_943368675.1 Chitinophaga pinensis
AAAACTACCGATGATACGCCACCATTTCTTCATTTCCTTGAAAGAGATAGTCCACGAGGCCTCACACAACAGAGGTGGAAGGAAAATAAAAAAGATAAGGTCCGGCTCGATTTTCAGAACAGGCAAGCCCGGAATGAAACTGACTAATAGCCCCGCTATTACTAATAATATCGGGTAGGCAATTTTTAATTTGGTAGCCCACATTTCAAGCAGAACTACGGCGGCTACCATAGCCAGTAAGAAGGGTAAGGTATTGTGCATTAAAAAAATGATTAAGAATCAGACTTACATCAATACGTCATTAACTGCTTGCACAGGTTTAGGAAGGTCTGTTTCTCCCAGCATCTGCAAGAGGTCGATTTCGATGGTACGGCATATAGAAAGCATTGGTACGTCGGTTCCGAAACCCTCAAACGGGTTTTCGGAATAATCACCTATCAGCTCCATCACTACGTAGGTCCAGCCTACTAATGTACCGAAAGGAATCATTAACCAGACACCTGCGTCGCCCAATTTTGCAAACTCGGCGACGATACCCAAAGGCAATAAAAAGATAAAGATACAGTTAAAAATAAAACTTAAGATGGCATATTGCCGTGGCAATGGGAACCTTTTGATGCGTTCGGCTCTTCCCTGGTGGTCATAAAAATCAGTGAGTATCTTCTGCATATCAAGCTGTTTGCGCATGTGAAGACATTCACTTTCTTCGAGTTGTGCCAGTATGAGTGATTGCAGATGAATAATCTGAGTGGCTTTGTTGGCAGCAGATTCCCATTTATCGGCATCAGCAAAATATTTCTCTTTCTGCTTATCGGTCAGATACTCTTTGAACAAACCTATACCGGAGCGTTCCCTACGCCGGGCCGCTACTTTCCCGAAAAGATGCTTCAAATTTATATGTTCCCACGGCGCAGGTACCAATAGCTGCTCTCGCAAAGTATATAGCCAGGCAATATGACGATAAATCAATCCGGTTTTGATTTGCTTGATTTCATTATCGGGTAGTTGATTGTTTTTTACAAAGGCATCAACCATTGCTCCCCAACTACGGCTGCTATTGACAATGCCACCCCATATTTTGCGGGCTTCCCACACTCTGTCGTAAGACTGGTTATTCTTGAAACCGACATAAAAAGCAACGGCGGTGCCAATCAATGATACCGGAAGCCAGGGGATGGAGATCCAACGCCAGTCTGCAACCTTGTATAGTACCGAAACAAAAATCATATACGCAGAGAGCCACCACAAATGATGACCTGCAAACTCTAATATAGCTTTAAGGGGAATGTTTTTTCTTACAAGCATTGTGGAGAAATGGTGTTTTAGGTTTTCCGGATTAATCAGGGGTTCGTATTGTAAGTATAATGTTTCTTTTTTAATACTTAATTGTCAGTGTAAAATTATTTTTGGCATTTACTCATCAGCTTCAGGGTTGATAAAATGAAAAATCCTCTTAGAGCAGGCTAAGAGGATTAAAAGATAAGTCGGGATGACAGGATTTGAACGGCAGCGGCCGAACGTCTGCGACCTTACGCCCCCCAGATGTGCACACTACCAGACTGTGCTACATCCCGAAACCGTTGTTGGGTAATAATTATCTTTTTAACTTATTATAAAATATGTCGGGATGACAGGATTTGAACCTGCGACCTCACGCCCCCCAGACGTGCACACTACCAAGCTGTGCTACATCCCGATTCTTTATTTGGCAATAAGTAGGTATTCAAATTATCTTAAAAATAGTCGGGATAACAGGATTTGAACGGCAGCGGCCGACCGTCTGCGACCTCACGCCCCCCAGACGTGCACACTACCAGGCTGTGCTACATCCCGAAACAAGGGTCTTAACGATTTTGCTAAGACCGTTGCAAAAATAAAAGAAAATCCTTTTGCTTCCAAACGGGCTTATTTTACATATTCCAGACGTTGGTTATCTTTTAATAATTCTGCCCGCAAGGTAGCGTAAGGCAAGGCTTGTGGGGTAACTTTATTATTGATAGCCAGAACTGCCGCCGTGGCTGCTGATTGCCCTAAAATCATGAATACGGGTTCCATACGTATTGAACCAAAGGCAATATGTGAGCTTGATACACAAACAGGCACCAGCAGGTTGGTACATTCGCTGGCTTTGGGTAAGATAGACCCATAGGCAATTGAATAGGGTTTGTCTGGATGCACGCCGATGTCTCCTTCATTCTGTACATAGCCATCCTGCTTTACATAGCGCTGAATATTGTGAGAGTCGAGAGAGTAAGAGCCCATGCCTACTGAATTTGGCACTTGCGTTTTACCCAGAGCATCGGCCTCTTTCATTACAAATTCACCGACCATTCGTCGGGCTTCACGGATATATAGCTGATGAGGCCAGCCGCCATTGTCTTTGAACTCATCTTTGGGTAAGCCCCATTGCTGCATTTTTTCGTGTACATCGGCTGGTACACTGGGGTCGTTCTGTAAAAAATACATCAGGCCTTTTTGATATAATTCATGGTCTTTGATGATCTGCTTGCGGCGCTCATAGCTTGCCTCTGGATAATCATAGTTTTTGCCTATATAGTCAGTACTGAATGGCCCGTGATTATTGGTATCGGTTTTGCGATTAGGAATCGGGTCATATTTATCGAAAGTCTCTCTCCAGCCTGAGGCAAATACTCTTGCTAATAATTCGTAGCGCTTCGGGTCATAACCCTGCGGCTTTGCAAACGGAATCCGGTTTTCAGGGCTATTACTTAAACACATTCTGAAACAATACGCCTGAATTTTATTATCACCAGCGCCATATTCTCCGGAAGGAGCCGCTGAGACCTCCGGCAGCAAACCACTCTTAGGGTCGTTGGGTATTTTGTAAGGGCTTATTTTACTTTTAAAATGGTGACCATGCTGAAAAACTTCTGTTTGTACACCATTCCATTTTTCGCCGTAAACGCTATTCGCTTCGCGACCTACGTGGTAAGACACACCCGCGGCTGCCATCAGGTCACCCTCGTAAGTTACATCAATAAACATTTTTCCTTCATAGGTATTACCACTTAAAGTACGGAACGAAATAATATTTAAGCCTTTTTTTGTTACTCCTTTTTTGGAGCGGTCGAGCCATTCGTTTCTATAAATAGTTAACTGGTATTCTTTCGCAAAGTCTTCAAAAACCTGTTCGGCTGCATGAGGTTCAAATATCCACATAGTACGGTTGTTGCCGTCTATGGCGGGTGTTCCCTGCCCTTTGTTGCCATATTCTTCTTTTTTCTGCCATTGCCATGCTTCAGGTTTCTGGTAATGCGTATATAAGCGTTGGTAGAATTCACGTGATAAACCACCGATTACTTCTTTATTACCGGTATCAGTAAAACCTAAGCCGCCAGATGATAGTCCGCCTAAATGTGGATCAGGAGACACTATAATGACTGATTTGCCCATTTTTTTTACCTGAACTGCTGCAGTGATTGCTGCAGAAGTACCCCCATAGATAATAACATCGGCTTTGTAAGTCTTTGCAGATATAGATTTAGTGGGAGTATAAGCAGGAGAAATAATCATGGCTGATATGAGCCAGATAAAGAGTGAGATTTTTTTCATAGAGGTTGAATAAATTGCGTAAGGTAAGGATATTAATTAAGGCGGTAATTTATTAAATAAAAGCGTGAACTCGTAGAAAAAGTAGTGTTTTTCCGGCACTTGATATATCAAAAAGGCTTTATACCTTCTGAAAAGTATAAAGCCTTTTAAGGATATTGAAAAAGTCCGGCTATTTAACGGCTTTCAAACTCAGATCCAGACTTCTGGCAGAATGGGTAAGATAGCCCAGG